>NZ_BAAGXV010000025.1:0-258672 GCF_054779655.1 Pontibacter brevis | reverse complement strand
TTAGTACCTTGTCTAGACATAAAGAACCTCCTGCTTTAAGTGATATAGCTACCACTAGAACAGGAGGTTCTTCCTTTTTTATCCCATTCCTAAACTCCGGGATGATTCATGTTTTGTTTTTCATGGAGTTGTGCGTGTCAGCTTGTATGGCAACCGGCAGGAAGTCAATGAATCATCGTCCTCCTGTGAACGTTATTCTAACGTGGTTAGACATTCACAAGCTATTCTGTTACCTTTGTGCCCCCCAATCAATACCTGCTGGTATTGATTACACGTATCAGATTATTTTTCAAGACACAGCGTCAAAGTGATCAGGAAACTCAGAAACAAAAGTGAGAATATAAGACTTCAGGTTCTTGTCGTAGCGGTAGGGGTGCTATTGCTGCTTGCAAAATTTGTAGCTTTCTTCCTGACAAATTCCAATGCCATACTTACGGATGCGCTGGAGTCTATTATCAATGTGGTGGCAGGAGGCTTTTCGCTTTACAGCCTCATACTTTCCGCTCTTCCGCGTGATGCCAACCACCCTTATGGCCACGGCAAAATAGAGTTTATTGCCGCCACTCTCGAGGGCTCCCTGATTTTGGTAGCGGGCGGTATCATCATCATTAAATCTATCTATAACCTGGTTGAGCCGGTGCCCATCGAGCAGTTGGATATAGGTATTCTCCTGATTGCTGTTTCCGGTGTAGTAAACTTCATTGTGGGGTATATCACCACCCGAAAAGGAAAGAACTCAAAGTCGATAGTGCTGACAGCGGGAGGCAAACACCTGATGTCCGATGCCTATTCTACTGCCGGGATCCTTTTGGGACTCATGCTCATATACTTTACAGGCCAGGTTTGGATTGACAGTGTGGTTGCGATACTCTTTGGCCTGATAATTTGTGTTACAGGTGCCCGTATCCTGAGAGGATCAGTAGCCGGTATCATGGATGAAGCAGATTATGAACTACTGAAGGATATCGTAAAGGTACTCAATGAGAACCGTCGTGAAAACTGGATTGACATTCATAACCTGCGTGTTATAAAGTACGGCTCTACACTGCACATAGACTGCCACCTCACAGTGCCCTGGTACCTGAATGTGATGGAGGCGCATGATGAAGTGGAGGCAGTAGGTAAAGTAGTTCGGGAGAAGATAGACTCCAGCATCGAGCTGTTCATTCACACAGACCCTTGTATTGCACCATCCTGCTCTGTCTGCACCAAGCGGGACAATTGCGACGTGCGGCAGCACCCTTTTAAAGCACGGGTAGAATGGGAGTTTGAAAAAGTGATAGCAGACCGTAAGCATTCACTTTAGCCCCGGCCACTTACTGATTAGGTTGCGTTCACACGAACCGTTAACTAAGCCAGCAGCACAAACCGCTTGCCAGGCAATGCTTTTACGATACCTTTAAATTCAAGGCCCAGCAGGACAGAAGAAAGCAGGCTTACCGGCACCTGTGCCTTCCAGCTCAGGTTGTCCATTTGCTCCTCCCGGGTTTGCTGCAGCACCTTTAGCACTTTCAGCTCATCCGGGTTAAATTCTGATGCGTCAAAAGCGGGTGCTGCGGCTTTCGCCTTAGCGGCAGCGGCATCCTCTAAATCCCAATTCATCAGCTCCACCAAATCTTGAGCCGTGGTAAAAGCGGCTGCTTTGTGCGACTTAATAAGGAAGTTCGTGCCTTCTGAAACAGGAGAAGTAATATTGCCGGGCACAGCCAATACTTCCTTATCGTAGCTGTGGGCTATATCGGCGGTAATAAGGGTACCGCTTTTCAAAGCTGCCTCTATGACAATGGTGCAGTCAGACATACCTGCTATGATGCGGTTACGTGCCGGAAAACGGGGTGCATCGGGTTTGGTACCGAAAGGATTTTCTGTGAGCAGTCCGCCCTGCGTGAGCATACGCTCCGCATATTTGCGGTGCGCGGCAGGGTATACAATATCCAGGCCGCTGGCCATCACGCCAATGGTGGGCAAGCCTGCCTGTAAAGCCGCTCTGTGAGCAATAATGTCAACGCCATAGGCTAATCCGCTAACTACCATAACGTTAAGCCGTTTCAGGTCCTCAACAATGCGCTCAGTAACACTTTGTCCGTAAGCAGTAACCTGGCGGGTGCCAACAATGCTGACGATGCGCTTCTGGTTCAGGTTTGCGTTCCCCTGGTAATAGAGCAGAACAGGTGCATCAGCAATCTGCTTCAGGCGGTCCGGGTACTTTGGCGAAGTATAAAAAAGCGACTGTACCTCCATCTCCTGCGCCTGCTTCACTATTTGCTCCGCCTCAAGCAAGGCTCCTCTGGCACCATCTAAAATACCTTTCGCCCTGCCGCCTCCTACGCCCGGAATCTTAAGCAGTTTACCTGTATTGGCTTCAAATACTGCCTTTGGCGAACCGCAATAGCTGACCAGTGCACGTATGAGCTGTGCCCCTACATTAGGAAGCTTGGTTAAAGCGATTTCGTAAATATGCTGCTCATCCACCATTACAGGCATCGTACGAGGGGATTATGCTTTGGTGTTCAACTGATTCTTGATGCCCTGCAGGAAAGCCTTCACTTTCTCCAGCGACTCTATTATTTCAATCTTATCCTTTGTCTGTACCGACTTGTTCTTCAACATTTCCCTGGCACCCTGTATGGTATATCCGCGCTCTTTTACAAGATGATAAACCGTGCGCAGGTTCTCTATATCTTTGGGCGTGTATTGCCTGTTCCCTTTTTTATTCTTTTTTGGCTTCAGTTGCTCAAATTCGGTTTCCCAGAAACGGATAAGGGAAGGAGCTACATCGAACTGGGCTGCTACTTCACCAATGCTGTAATACTGTTTCTCGATTTCTTTTTCTTTATAAGGCATTGCTATTATTCTATGTTTATGGCAGCGCCAGCACTAATTTTCGCGCTGATGCTACTGATTACGGCTAAATTATGCTACTTTTGCCTCTAATGAGCTTTTCAGACAATGCCCATCAGGTGGAATTCTGTAAGGCAAAAATTCGATATTTTTTGTTATTAAACAACAAGTACAGCACTTAGTATCTAAAGGCTTAATACTCATACATGAATTCAGCTGAGATAAGACAGAAGTTTTTTGACTTCTTTGCTTCCAAACAACACCAGATAGTGCCTTCTGCGCCGCTTGTGGTAAAAGACGACCCGACATTGATGTTCATCAATTCAGGCATGGCTCCGTTCAAAGATTATTTCCTAGGGAATAAACCTGCACCTTACAAACGGATTGCAGACACGCAGAAATGCCTTCGTGTAAGCGGCAAGCACAACGACCTGGAGGAAGTAGGCTATGACACCTACCACCACACCATGTTCGAGATGCTGGGCAACTGGTCTTTCGGGGATTACTTTAAGAAAGAGGCGTTGCACTGGGCATGGGAGCTTTTAACGGAAGTATACCAGCTGCCAAAAGACAGACTGTATGTGTCGGTTTTCCAAGGCGACGAGAAAGACAACCTGGAGAAAGACCAGGATGCCTACGACATCTGGAAGATCATGATCGCAGAAGACCGCATCCTGTTCGGTTCTAAGAAAGACAACTTCTGGGAGATGGGCGATACCGGTCCCTGCGGTCCCTGCTCTGAAATTCACATTGACCTGCGCTCTGAAGAAGAAATCGCACAGGTGCCGGGCAAAGACCTCGTAAACAACGACCACCCGCAGGTAGTTGAAATCTGGAACAATGTATTCATGGAGTTCAACCGGCTGGCGGATGGCTCCCTGGTAAAACTGCCTGCCCAGCATGTAGATACAGGTATGGGCTTCGAGCGCTTGTGTATGGCGATCCAGCAGAAACGCTCTAATTACGATACAGACGTTTTCCAGCCATTGATACAGTTTATTGCCGGAGAAGCCGGCGTGAAGTATGGCGATAACGAGAAAACAGATATTGCCATCCGTGTAATGGCAGACCATATCCGGGCCATTGCTTTTGCTATTACCGACGGGCAGTTGCCTTCCAACAACAAGGCAGGGTATGTGATTCGCCGTATCCTGCGCCGTGCTGTGCGTTACGGCTTTACCTTCCTCGACTTTAAGAAGCCGTTCCTGTACAAACTGGCAGAAGTGCTGGCAGACCAGATGGCACACGTGTTCCCGGAACTGAAGCAGCAGCTAAGTTTTGTGCAGCGCGTGATAGAGGAAGAGGAGAATGCTTTCCTGCGCACCCTGGATAACGGTCTGAAGCGTCTGGACGCCCTTGAAGACAGGTTCAGAGAAAACAGCAATACCATCGACGGCAAAACAGCCTTCGAACTTTACGACACCTTCGGTTTCCCGCTGGACCTGACGGCGCTGATAGCCCGTGAGAAAGGTTTGAAGGTTGATGAAGCCGGTTTTGTGGCAGAGATGGAGCAACAGAAAAACCGCTCCCGCACCGCTTCGGCTACTGAGCAAAGCGATTGGGTAATTCTTCAGCCTGACGTGACAACAGAGTTCGTCGGCTATGATCAGGATGAGACTGAGTCCCGCATCGTGCGTTACCGCCAGGTGAAAGCCAAGAACAAGAGCGAGTATCATATTGTGCTCGACCAAACTCCTTTTTATGCAGAGAGTGGTGGCCAGGTAGGAGATACGGGTTACTTGATTTCAGATACAGAGCAGATAGAGGTGCTGGACACTAAGAAAGAGAACGATCTTATCCTGCACATTACTGCAAAGCTGCCACAGAATTTGGAGGCTGCTTTCAGGGGACAGATCAACGCAGAGCGCCGTAACTTTATTCGTAAAAACCACTCTGCTACCCATTTACTCCATGCTGCTTTAAGAAAAGTATTAGGAGACCATGTGCAGCAGCGCGGTTCTCTTGTAAACGAAAAGCTTTTACGTTTCGACTTCTCCCACTTTGCAAAAGTGGAGGAAGCGCAACTGCGTGAAGTGGAGCGTATCGTAAATGAGCGCATCCGGCAGAGCATTCCGTTGGAAGAGCAGCGCAACACCCCAATTGCTGAAGCGAAAGGCATGGGAGCTATGGCCTTGTTCGGGGAGAAATACGGTGAGTTTGTACGTGTTATTTCTTTTGACCGGGAGCACTCAGTGGAGCTTTGCGGTGGTACGCACGTGTTTAACACCGGCCAGATTGGCTATTTCAAAATTGTATCTGAAAGTTCAGTAGCCGCAGGCGTGCGACGTATTGAGGCTGTAACCGCTACGGTGGCAGAAGATTATGTACAGCAGCAACTGAACGAACTGAATGCAGTGCGGGAGGTGATAGGTACGCAGAGTAACCTCTCAGGTGCTGTACAGAAGCTGCAGGAAGATTATAAAAACCTGCAGAAACAGCTGGAGCAGTTTGAGCTGAAGCAGCTGGGCAGCCTGAAGGAGAGCCTGGTACAACAGGCTCAGCCGCTGGATGGCGTGAATTTTGTTGCAGAGCAGGTGGAAGTCAACCATGCAGATCACCTGAAAAAGCTGGCTTTCGACATGCGCCAGGTAGTTGATAACCTCGTGCTGGTGCTGGCTGCCGAAATAGACGGAAAACCACAGATAGCCGTGATGCTGTCAGACAACCTGGTTTCAGAAAAGAACCTGAACGCAAGCCAGATGGTGCGCGACCTTGCAAAAGAGATCAAAGGCGGTGGCGGTGGTCAGCCATTCTATGCCACAGCGGGTGGCAAAGACGCAGCTGGCTTACAGGCTGTGCCAGCCAAAGCATTGGAATTAGTAAAGAACTCATTAAAAAAATAATCTGTAGCTAAACAGATGGATAAAGAGATAAGAGATAAATATCAGGCAATAATAGGTTTAGAAGTACATGCGCAGCTCCTGACGGAGAGTAAAGCGTATGCAGCAGATTCTACTGAGTACGGTATGCTGCCGAACACGAACCTGAGCGTGATTACGCTTGGTCACCCGGGCACCTTGCCACGTGTGAATAAGAAGGTTGTGGAAATGGCGATCAAAATGGGTCTTGCTACTAACAGCGAGATTACGCGCTACAATGTTTTTGCCCGTAAAAACTATTTCTATCCTGACCTTCCGAAAGGATACCAGATCACGCAGGATAAAACCCCTGTGTGCACCCACGGGCATTTGGTGGTGAAGAATGCTGAGAATGTTGACAAACGGATTGGTATTACCCGCATCCACATGGAGGAAGACGCCGGTAAGTCGATGCACTTACCTGGAGAGGTTGAAACCTTGGTGGACCTAAACCGTGCCGGTGTTCCTCTCATTGAAATTGTGTCAGAGCCAGATATCAGGGATTCAGTAGAAGCCTATAACTACCTCGTAGAAATCAAACGCCTGGTAGAGTACCTGGAGATTTGTGACGGTAACATGGAGGAAGGCTCCCTGCGCTGTGATGCCAACGTATCGGTGATGCTGAAAGACTCTAAGGTTTTTGGTACGAAAGTGGAAGTAAAAAACATGAACTCCTTCCGCAACGTACAGCGTGCCATCGAGCATGAAATCGAGCGCCAGATTGCTATCCTGGAACGGGGTGAAAAAGTTGAGGGAGAGACGCGAGGCTTTGATGCGAACACCGGCACAACCTCTGCACAGCGTTCAAAAGAAACAATGAACGACTACCGCTACTTCCCGGAGCCGGATCTGCAGCCTCTGCTGATTGAGAAGGAATGGCTGGAAGAAATAAAGCTGACAATGCCAAGCCTGCCACAGGAGCTGTATGCACGCTTTGTGGGTGAGTTCGGATTACCGGAGTATGATGCCACTGTACTTACCGATGAAAAAGAGATAGCCTTGTATTTTGAGGAGCTCTGCAACCACACAAAGAATTACAAAGCTGCTTCCAACTGGGTGATGGGACCTGTTAAGTCTTACCTGAACGAGTTGCAGTTACATATGCGGGACTTTCCGCTTGCGCCGGAACAAATTGCCCAAATTATCTCTTTAGTAGAAGAGAACAAGGTTAGCCACTCGATAGCTTCCAAACAGATATTCCCATATATGCTGCAGCACCCTGAAACCACGGCACAGCAGGTGGCTGAAGAACAGAACCTGCTGCAGGAATCGGATTCTGATGAACTGGGACAGATTATCCAGGGAGTGCTGGCTGAAAACCCTGCCAAGGTAGACGAATACAAGGCAGGCAAGCAGTCGCTGATTGGCATGTTCATGGGAGAAATCATGAAGAAGACAAAAGGCAAGGCGGACCCTAAGTTGGCTAACAAGTTGCTCCGAGAAAGTTTGAATGCTTAATGCGCACGCTTATGAAATTTAAAAATATTGTGGCAGTTGCCACAGCTGTTGTGGTGCTGGCGGGTTGCCAGGGAAACAAATCTGCCTCTAACGGTGGTGATAGTTATACCATCAAGGGCAAGCTGAACAATGCACCCTCAGGCCCCATTTATCTTTATGAACTTGGGGAGGCGCAGTTTGTGGCCCGCGACACTGCATTGGTTTCTGAAGATGGTACCTTCACTTTCGAGGGTTCTGTTACAGAACCTACCTTTTACCGCATCTCCCGGGATCAGCAGAACGGCATGATGCTGGTACTGGACAAAGGGCAGATAAAGGTTGAAGCCGACGCGCAGGACTTGGGTGGCACGGCCAAAGTGGAGGGTTCCGAAGACACAAAGCTTTTCCTGGAACTGAACAAGCTCGTGAACGAAACCCGCATGAAGCAAATGCAACTGGAAGAACAGTTCAAGAAGGCAATGCAGGAAGGGAAAGCGGAACAGGCAGAACAGTTACGGCAGGAGTTTCTTGTAACGCAAAGCCAGGTAAAGAACTTCATTGCGCAGCACCCTAATTCTGTTGTTTCAGCTTTTGGTACAGCCAGCCTGATTGACCCAACAAACGACTTTGCTTTTGCTGACAGCATGGCAACTTTGTTTAACAAGAACATCCCGAACTCCAAATACACAGCTTTGCTGAACGAGCGCCTCAAGCCGTTCCGCAATACAGCCATCGGCCAGACAGCCCCGGATATATCACTGCCAACACCTGACGGAAGCTCTAAGTCGCTTTCCTCGCTTCGCGGCAAGTATGTTCTGATTGACTTCTGGGCCAGCTGGTGTGGTCCTTGCCGCCAGGAGAATCCGAACGTGGTTAGGATGTACAACGAGTACAAGAACAAAGGAGAAGGCTTCGAAATCTTTGGCGTGTCACTGGACCAGTCAAGAGAAAAGTGGCTGCAGGCAATTGAGAAAGACAAACTGACCTGGCCCCACGTATCAGACCTGCAGGGCTGGGAAAGCAGTGCTGCTTCTCTTTATAATGTAACAGCCATCCCGCAGACCGTACTCATCGATCCTCAGGGCAAAATCATAGCCAAAGGCTTAAGAGGTGCAGAACTGGAGCAAAAGCTGGCTTCCCTGTTAGACTAGATTTCTATAGCTGTTATTTTGTACAGCAGTTATTATTCACAAAAAGAAGCGGCCTTTCCATACCAGAAAGGCCGCTTCTTTTTGTGGGTATTTTTTTGCTCCTGCTTAGGAGAGTTGTTAGCAGATTCCTCTTATAGAAAAACCTGCTGCAGGGCGCCCCATAGCTTTTTCTTGTGCTCCACTTCGTGCTCAAGCAGGGAAAGGGCCTGTGAGAAAACAACAGGCACATCACCCACTATCACAGGATGATAAAGTGTGAACTTATCATGAGGCAGTGCTGTATCGAGGCGGCTGGCGAAACTGATGATGTAATTTACCTGTAGTACTTGCTGCAGGTCTTCGAACAGGGCAGTAGCACCAGATAAGTTATTTACATAGGCTACATCGGCAGGTTGAAGCCCGATAGCAGCCAGAATCTTCTGCAGAAACTGCAGTTGCGGCAGCATTACAAACTCACTATCAGGTAAGGTGACCAGAATTATAACTCCTCTGGCATTAGCGCCAGCTATTTTATACTTCTCGGCAGCCTGGGCTGCTGCTGCTGCAGTAGCCGGAGATTTGGGGATAGTGGGAGTAACAACCGGCGTATGGTCTGTTATCTGGTTCCTGATGGCAGGCTCTGCTGCTTTCGTTTCTTCCTCAATCTGCCCTGCCTGCGGAGTGTATGCAGCGGGTTGATCTGCTGCGGCAACAGCCTCTCCCTCTACCAAGTAGATGGTTTCCGTCATGAAGTTCTTTAAAAACTCCGAATTAACTGAATCTGCCTGTAAACCCGCCATATCCTTTACTGTACTTTATCTATTCCGCCCTGAGCGTCTTCTTTGATTTCAAATATGGATTTCAGCTCTTTCGCTTCGCTCGGTTTCATACGGCCAGCCAGCACCAGGCGCAACTGACGACGACGCAAGGCTCCGTCATAAAGCTTGATTTCTTCTTCTGTTTCTGGTATGGCCTCCGGCACATCAATAGGGTTGCCTAACTGGTCCACGGCTACAAAGGTGAAAAATGCCTGGTTCGACATCACCTTTTTACCACTCGGTATATCTTCGGCATACACTACTATGTGTACTTCCATAGAAGAGTTGAAGGCGCGTGTTACCTTGGCCTCCAGTGTTACAACATTGCCTAGCTTTATGCTTTCAGAGAAAGAAACATTGTCTACAGAAGCCGTTACAACAATTCTGTTGGAGTGCCTCTGGGCAGAGATGGCTGAAACAATATCCATCCAGTGCATCATACGGCCGCCCATCAGGTTGTGCAGCGTATTGGTGTCGTTTGGCAACACCAGTTCCGTCATGATCACGTAAGAGTCTTGTACTTTTTTTGATTTGCGCATTTTGTTATGCTTGATGAATGCCGCAAAGATACAAGCAGAATGGCAAAGCAGGAAATATACTTCAGCTGGAGGCGCAAAGCCCTTAGATATGCTGTGCACAGCCCGCAGGCGGGGAGAGTTTACATTTCTGTTTCCCAGCCGGATTTACCTAAAAGCGGCACAAATTTAAAGCTGCTGAATTCCTCTTTCGTGAATTCATTTTGCGCCACCTGCGTAATCCGCATCATTTTCTGGCTCTTTTCATCCCCAACCGGAATTACGAGCGAGCCGCCTACAGTTAACTGCCGTACCAGGCTCTTGGGCACGCCGGGGGCACCAGCTGTTACTATAATCTTATCAAAAGGCGCATAGGCGGGAAGGCCCTCCGAGCCATCTCCATGAAACGTATGCGGCTTCAGCCCATACTTTTTAAAGAACAAAAGTGCCTTCTCATATAGCGGGCGGTTGTATTCGATGGTGTACACGTGTGGCGTCAGCTGTAGCAGTACGGAACACTGATAGCCAGACCCGGTGCCGATCTCCAGTACTTTGTCCGTAGGTTTCAGATCCAGTAATTCTGTCTGAAAAGCAACCGTATAAGGCTGGCTTATGGTCTGTCCTTCTCCAATGGGGAAAGCTTTGTCCTGGTACGCCTGTTCCAAAAATGCTTTTTCAAAAAAGAAATGCCTTGGTACAGCCTCAATGGCAGCGAGCACACGTGGGTCACGGATGCCTTTTTGCTGTAACACCTTGATTAAAGCCCTGCGCATGCCTTTGTGTCTGTACGAGTCTGTCTCCATCTATTCTATTTACTTTTACTATAAAAAATTATGATGCTACAATGCCGTTATGAAGTATCGCAGCTATGCGAAATTAAGCATACCTGCTTAAATATGCTGCTTAATTTATACCAAAACTTTTATTAAAAGGTGCTGCTGAAACATTAGCCGCAGAAAAAGGGTTAATTTTGGCAAAAGGAAATTTATGCTGACTGCAGCATCAGGCAGGACTTCTGCCGTGTGTTTTGCCAGCCAGTAACTACACCTATTAAGAAGTAAAATGTTTACAGGAATTATAGAGACGCTGGGGCGTGTCACCCAAATAAAAGAAGAGCACACAAACAAGCATTATACCATCACAGCTCCTTTCACTAATGAACTGAAGGTTGACCAGAGCGTGGCGCACAATGGTGTCTGCTTAACAGTGGTAGGTATAGCGGGAGATGCCTATACCGTGACAGCCATCGACGAAACCTTGCAAAAGACTAACTTGAATAGCCTGAAAGAAGGTGACATCGTGAACCTGGAACGCTGCATGCAGGCCAATGGCCGCTTCGACGGGCATGTGGTGCAAGGGCATGTAGATCAGACGGCTGTCTGCAAATCAGTTGAAGATGAAAACGGAAGCTGGGTTTTTACCTTCCAATACGACGCTTCTAAGGGGAATGTAACCGTAGAGAAAGGGTCTATCTGCGTTAACGGCATCAGCCTGACAGTTGTCAACTCCAAAGAAGATTCTTTCTCGGTGGCTATCATACCGTACACTTATGAGCACACCAATCTGCAGAATGTAAAGCCCGGAGATACAGTGAACCTGGAATTTGATATTATTGGCAAATATGTAGCGCGCCTGCTGGGGAAGTGAACAATTTTGAATAACTGAATTTTGAATGATTGAATAAACAGAAGGATGTCTATTTGTGCTAAGATTCAGTTATTCAAAATTCAGTTATTCAATTATTATGCTATGGTACGTGACACCGTAGCCGCCCCAGATGCCAAGGCCCCCTTTGATGTTGGACTGGGTAATGTTAGGAGTACCAATGGGACTGCCGTTGCTGTTTTGTTCATTCTCCAAGCTATACCAGAAGCGGTAGTGCGGCAAATCGATAGAAGCCCACCGTACTACGACAGTATCGCCTACGCCAAAGTAACTGTACAACTCCTCGTTTATATCTGCCTGCCCTTTGGGCTCGCCCCGGTCCAGCGGAAAGCTAATGGTGCGACCGTTTACCAGTTCATCGTTAAAGACAGAAGTAAACAAACCGGGGAAAAAAGGTTCGCTGTTGCGCTTAGTGAAGTAGCGAATGCTGTTACCTAATGTATCCGGATCTGTATAGCGGTAGTAAAGTACCCGCAGGCTGTCCTGAGTTTGGTTGGCGTGAGGCACTGTCCAGAGCGAATCAATCGGATTAAGCTGTGGAATAGTGGTTGTAGCGGTGAGTTCCCGGCCTTCCTGACTGATGTGCAAGCGGTAATTTTGTCCTGTTTCTCCTATCAGCTCATCCGTAGTATAGATATAAAACAGAAAGCCACTGTTGCGCCTTAGCTGTGCTGCCGGTATACCAAACTGTAGGCTCACTACCTGGCGCAGCTCTTTTGAGAACGCTGGCGAAGCAATTTCACGTAACGCATACATTTGCCCTTGACTAGAGACAGTAACCTGGGCATCATGTACAAAACTTTGCTCCAGCGCTTCAACTGACAGGTCTGAAAAAACCGGCACAGACCGTGTTAGTACCACTACAGGAGGAGTACCCTGCTCAATATGCCCTTCTACCACGATTTTTTCTTCTCCCTCTGGCAGGATTAAGTTTAAATCCTGTTCACAGCTAAAGAGTAGCAGGAGCATCAACAAAAAAGCTATATACTGAAGTGTGCGCATGTTTATTTCCAGCTAAAGTTCCAGGTAACAGAAGGCAGGGGGAAAGGGATAATCGATATCTTCTTCGCCTGCAGCTTCAGGTTCTGATTGGCAAGGCTCACCTCATTATCAACATAGTAAAGGAAAGGGTTTCGCCGCCCATATACGTTGTAAACCGAGAAAGTCCAGCTGGATTTAATACGCTCCCGTACTTTACCCTCTAAAGTTGCCGAAAGGTCCAGGCGGTGGGTAGGTTGCATCCTGAAGCTGTTCCGGTCGCCATATTGATAGTTAATGGTGCCCTCCAGGTAATAACGCCGCAAAGGCAGGGTAGTGGCCTGGCCGGTGCCAAATACAAAAGAGCCACCAAAGGTCCAACGGTTGTTCAGTTTATAGCTGCTCACCAGAGACAGGTCGTGCCGCCGGTCGAAGCGAGCCGGGAATTCCCTTCCACCATTCAATTCGGGGAATTGCCTTGAGGTTTTAGACAAGGTATAGCCTATCCAGCCTTGTAAATCGCCATAGTTCTTGCGCAGGAAAAACTCCACCCCGTAGGATTTGCCACTACCACTGACAAACTCATATTCCAGGTCGCGGTTGCTGGGCCCCGGGGCAAAACCCTCGCGGTACTCCAGCTGGTTTTCCATGTCCTTGTAATATACCTCCACAGAGCTTTCATACTGATTCTGCGCAAAGCTTCTGAAATAACCTAATGCGAACTGGGTAGCGAATTGAGGTTCCACTATGGCTGAACTTGGGACCCACACATCCAGCGGCAGGGTAGTATAGGCGTTGGAAACTAGGTGCAGGTATTGCGCTGAACGTGCAAAGCCGCCCTTTACAGAGGACTGCTCATTCAACCTGTACCTTGCTGATGCTCTTGGCTCCCAAGCCTGAAAAGTTTTCACTCTGTCGCCGCTTCCGTAGCGGGTAGAGTCTGTAACAATATTATTCTGGTTAAAGCGGTAGTAACTGAACGGCCCCACCTGCATAAAGTAACTGTTGCGCAGGCTCAGGCTTAGCAGCAGCCGGTCCGTAACATTCCAGTCATCAGACACATAAAAAGCTGTTTCATGTGCATATTTAGGTAAAACCCGGCTGGTGCCAAAAACTTCACCTGCTTCGCCTTCGGCCTCGCCTGTGCGGGGACGAAGGGTGTGATAAGTGTACTGCACCCCATACTGCAGATGGTGCCGCACGCTGGGTGTAAAATCAAAGTCTGCGTGAAGGCTATAGTCCCTTACGCCTGTTTGCAGCACCGTATTGTAGCCTCCATAGTCCCAGTTAAACTGAAACTGGTAGTTGCTGAGCACCCCCGTTACATTCATAAACTGCTTATCGTTAAAAAAGTGGTTCCAGCGGGCGGTGGCGGTGGCGTTGCCCCAGAAAAAATCAGAGGTGAAGCGGCCGTCCGATAATTTTAAATTGCCAATGTCACGGCCATAGTACCCGCTTAAGGACAACCTGTCTTTTTCTGATAAGCTGTAGCTTAATTTTCCGTTCAGGTCATAAAAACGGAAAGGCACGCCCCCTTGCGCTGTATTTTTCAGGAAAGGGTTAAAAAGGGCATCCATGTAGGTGCGGCGGCCAGACAGTAGGAACGAGGCCTTTTCTTTTATTAAGGGTCCCTGTACAGTAAGCCGGGAAGCAATTAAACCAATGCCACCCTCTGCGCTATGATCTGACATGTCGCCTTCCTTCATCTCGATGTCCAGCACAGAAGAGAGGCGACCGCCATAGCGTGCGGGCATGTTGCCTTTAATGAGGGTGGTGTTTTTTATTGCATCACTGTTGAACACAGAAAAGAAATTAAACAGGTGCCCGGGGTTATAAACAGTGGCATTGTCGAGGAGCACCAGGTTTTGGTCGGCTCCTCCGCCACGTACGTAAAAACCTGTGTTTCCTTCGCCTCCAGACTGCACACCCGGCAACATTTGCACCGTTTTAAGAATATCCAGCTCCCCAAAAAGTACAGGCAGTGTTTTGATTGTTTCCATAGGGAGCTCCAGTTGCCCCATGGTTGCCGTTTCGGTAATTGGCTGCTGCCGTTGCGCCACCACTTCCACCTCCTGTACACCATAGGCGGTCGGAACCAGTTTAATGTCCAGCTGACGGTTCTGGTTTACCTCCAGTGCATGGCTGGTAGCATCGTAGCCAATATATTTTGCCACAAGGGTATAGGTGCCGGCAGGAACAGTGAAAGAGAACCCCCCGTTGGCACCTGTAATGGCACCACGGCTGCTGATTTCCCGAACGGCAACAGATGCTCCTGCCAGCCCCTCGCCACTCACCGCATCTACTACACGACCCGAAAGCCTGTAGTTCTCCTGCGCTGATGCAGAAGCAAAAGCAGAGAGCACTAAAAGTAAAAGTAAAAAAGTGATACTACGTGTGCGCAAACCAGTGGCTGTTGTATTGATAACGGAAGAACAGCTGTTCCCACCAAAAGTTTAACGTACCAGGGAGGGATATTTGTTCAACAGAATGGTATAGCCAAGCGAGCAGCAATAGGCGAGGAAAGAACCCAGTAAAGCCCCTCCAATGGTGTCGCCGGGGTAATGCACGCCCAGGTAAATACGGCTGTAGGACACCACAACGGCCCACAGGATCAGCACAATCTTAAATATAAAGTACCTGTCGGAGAGGATGAGGTTGAAGAAGACGGCCAGGGCAAATCCTGTGGAGGCATGTGAGGACATAAAGCCAAACCTGCCGCCACAGCCTTTCACAATATTCACAACAGCCGAAAGCTCCGGGTCGTGGCAGGGTCTAAGACGGGCGAAATAAGGCTTAAATATACCTGAGGCCACAAAATCCGCCAGCCCAACCGCTACAATGGCGAGCAGCAGCATCGGGATGCTCTGCTTCCGGTAACGCCAGACCAAGTACACGATCAAGGCTAAGTAAAAGGGAATCCAGACATATTTATTCGATACAAATACCATTACAGCATCCCAGAAAGGGTTTTGCATGTCGTTGAGGTATACAAATAGGTCTTGATCGAGTTGTTCCAGTTCTTCCATCTTACAAACTATTGCACCTGTAGCCAGTCTATGTCCTTCTTCAGGTAAGCTTGTGTCTGCTCTTCCGGGCTACCTGCTTCCGGAGTAAAGTTGTAAAGCCAGGAGGCATGGGTGGGCAGGCTCATCAGAATGGATTCGATACGCCCTTTTGTGAGCAGGCCAAACTTTGTACCCCGGTCGTACACTAAATTAAATTCCACGTAGCGGCCACGGCGCAGTAACTGCCACTGTTTCTCCCGCTCCCCATAGGGAAGGTCGTGGTTATGGTTCATAATAGTGGTGTAGAACGGAATAAAAGCATAAGCCACATCCTGCACAAAGGCAAAACGTTCTTCTATGGTGAATTCCTCGTTTGCTGATAAGCGGTCAAAGAAAATTCCGCCAACTCCACGGGTCTCCTCGCGGTGCTCGTTGTAGAAATAATCATCTGCCCACTTCTTAAACTCCGGGTAATAGGATGGATGGTGCTTGTCGCATACGGCCTTCATCTGCGCATGAAACTCCTTTGCCTGTTTCAGGTCCAGGTAAATGGGCGTCAGGTCTATGCCACCCCCGAACCAGGCTTGCCCGTCTCCGGCTTCAAAATAGCGCACATTCATGTGCGTGATGGGAACCATGGGGCTATGGGGGTGCATCACCACCGATACGCCAGTCGCAAAGTAGTTTGGGTCTGGCATGAGCAGCATTTTCATGAAAGCAGGGGAGAGTTCACCCTCCACGGCAGAAAAGTTCACGCCGCCCTTTTCCAGCACGGAACCGTTTTCTATCACGCGTGAAATACCACCGCCGCCAGTTTCATGTTGCCACTCATCGGCACTGAATTTGGCACCACCGTCACAGGTTTCCAAGGCCTGGTAAAGGTCTTTCTGAAACTGGCGCATGAACGCCTCTACTTTTTCTCTGAACATTTTTTATATCTGCAGGAGTAAGACAATTTTTTAAGACGCTGCACACATGCAAGTTTTTAGCACAATCAAAAACAGCGTAGACTTTATTGTGGATGAAGCTCAGAAACTTAGAAATTAAACTTCATCAGCGGTAAAATTACCAAATGAATTGCGTACAACCGAAGCAACGGGCAATTTTTAGGAAAAGGCCGGAAATTCGTAAATTGCGGCAAACCTATAAAAAACTATGGTAAAAGATTCTTTGGAAGCTGTTAAGCTGGACGTTGATCTGCTAAAAAAGGCTTACAGGCTGATGATAACTGCCAAAACGATGGCAGATACCTACGAAGAGAACAAAGCGATCTGTAGCAAGTATGTGCACAGCACCTCCCGCGGGCACGAAGCCATTCAGCTGGCCGCGGCTTTCCAGCTACAGCCTTATGATTATGCTGCGCTCTATTACCGCGACGATTCCATGTTGCTGGGTATCGGCATGCAGCCTTACGAGCTTATGCTGCAGCTTATGGCCAAAGCAGATGACCCTTTCTCAGGCGGACGCACCTATTATGGGCACCCCTCGCTTAAGCGTGAAGGCTTCCCTACCATTCCGCACCAAAGCTCTGCCACAGGAATGCAGGCTATTCCGGCTACAGGTATGGCGCATGGCATTTCATACCTGGAAGGGCAGGGGCTGCTGGAGGGGGAGGAGAAACCCGTGGTACTTTGTTCTATTGGCGATGGTGCGGTAACAGAAGGGGAAGTGTCAGAGGCTTTCCAGATGGCGGTTCTGAAAGGACTACCCATTGTGTATCTTGTGCAGGACAACGACTGGGGCATTTCAGCGACTGGCAAAGAAATGCGCGCCATGGATGCCTATGAGTTTGCAGCAGGATTTAAAGGCATGGAGCGGCTGCGCGTCAATGGCTCGGACTTCGAGGAATCTTATGAAGGCTTACGGGTAGCTTTCGAATACGCCCGCAAAGTACGCCGCCCGATACTTGTACAAGCCAAAGTTCCGTTGCTGGGCCACCACACCTCTGGTGTGCGACGCGAGTGGTACAGGGGAGATAACCTGCAGGAGCATGCCGTCAATGACCCGATTCCGCAGCTGCGCCAGGCTATGTTGGATGCTGATGTGCCAGAGGAAGAAATTGAGGCGCTGGAGCAGGAGGCCAAAGACACCGTGGCACAGGACTACCAGCGTGCTCTTAAGGCACCGGCACCTGATCCGGAAACATTTGACCAGCATGAGTTTGCGCCTACACCTGTTACCGAAGAAAAAGGAGAACGCCGCCCAGCCGGCGCCGAGAAAGTAACAATGGTGGATGCTGCCCTGCATGCAGTGGATGATATTCTGAAGAAATATCCGGAGGCCCTGTTTTATGGTCAGGATGTAGGGGGAGAGCTGGGAGGAGTGTTCCGGGAGGCAGCCTTACTGGCCAAGAAGTATGGGGATGCCCGCGTGTTTAACACTCCTATACAGGAAGCATATATTGTAGGGTCAACCGCCGGTATGTCTGCGGTGGGAGCTAAAGCCATTGTGGAGATTCAGTTTGCCGATTACATCTGGCCCGGTATAAACCAGTTGGTCGAAGAGCTTTCTAAAAGCTGCTACCTATCAAAAGGCCAGTTCCCGGTGCAGTCCCTGATACGGGTGCCCATAGGTGCTTATGGTGGCGGTGGACCTTACCACTCTGGCAGCATAGAGTCCACGCTGCTGAATATTCGGGGCATCAAAGTAGTATTCCCAAGCAATGCTGCCGATATGAAAGGTTTGATGAAAGCCGCTTTCCTGGACCCAAACCCGGTAGTGATGCTGGAACACAAAGGCATTTACTGGTCTAAAGTACCCGGCACGGAAGACGCCAAAACTGTCGAGCCGGATGAGGATTACATCCTCCCGCTCGGGAAGGCCGGCATCGTACAGCAGGCGGATGAGAAAGAAATCCGGATGGGTATCAGTATGGCGGTTATTACCTACGGCATGGGCGTATATTGGGCAAAAACGGCAGCGAAACAATATGCCGGGAGCATTGAAATTGTGGACCTGCGTACGCTGAACCCGCTCGATTACGAAACTGTAAAAGCATCAGTTGAACGTCATGGAAAGGCGCTGGTGCTTACAGAAGAGCCGCTGATGAACTCTTTTGCTGAGTCTTTGGCCGGGCGTCTGTCCAGAGACTGTTTCCAGAAGCTGGACGCACCGGTATATACGTTGGGTGCCGCCAATCTGCCAGCCATTCCGCTGAACGTGGATCTGGAAAAGATGATGCTGCCGAATGCGGAAAAAGTAGCTGCGGCGATGGAGGATTTGCTGAACTACTAGCTTCCTAATGGTTTAGGAAAAACCAACAGCATTTAATTTTTACCAAAAGAGCCACTCCGTGATTGGAGTGGCTCTTTTAGTGAATGACTTTTCAATCACTAGAAAGGATAACCGATGCCTATTTGCAGGGTGCTTTGGCTGTTCCTGGTAAAGAACCCGGAGAACTTGAAGTCGTCAAGAATAAACCTGTTCCCATGAAGGCCGGCCGGATCATAAACTTTTGTGGCCAGGTCAAACCGAAGGATCAGTACGGACAGGTCGAAGCGGATACCGAAGCCTGTACCCACGGCTAACTCTTTGTAAAACCTGTTGAACTCGAAATTAGCTTTCGGTCGGTTTATATCTTCGCGCAGCAGCCACACATTCCCCGCATCTACAAACAAGGCTCCGTTCAGGAAGCTGAAGATGTTAAAGCGGTACTCTACGTTTGCCTCTAACAATACTTCGCCCGGCTGCTCTAAGTTGAAGTCGCGCTCTATGCCCACGGTATAAGGCTCGTCCCCATTATCTACCTCCACAGGCCTGACAGAGGCATAGGAGCCAAGACCCAGGCGGCGGGATTGCCAGGCACGCACGCTGCTGGCGCCACCTGCGAAAAAGTGCTTTTCATAGGGCAGCACGTCTGAGTCAAAAATGGGAGAGGCTACTCCTCCATTTACGCGGTACACAAAATACCTGGAGCCACCCAATGGAATGTAGCGTCGGAAATCAGGATTTATTTTGGCGTACTGGAAGGTCTGCAGGTTGTTAAAGCCTAAATCAAGCCCCAGTTCCTTCGATAAGCCACCTACTTCTATGAGTGTACGGAAGTAACGTGCGTTACGCGTTTGGGTGAAATCATTGGTGTTATAAATAAAATTAAACCCGACAAACGAGATGATACCATCAGAAAAGCTTTCTATAAGCGATCTGCTGCCCTCGCTGTTTGCAATGAGGCTTTGCCGGAAGTTATTATCTAATATTTCACCCTGTACAATGTTCAGGTTCACCGGAGAAAAGATGAACTGCATAACGGGTGGCCGAAGCGGGTTGCGTGTAATCTGCCAGATGTAGTCGAGTCCCAACTGGTAGCTTGTGCGGGTATATTGTTCCCTGTCGCTGCTCGTGTACCCGCTATAGAAGCGGGTTCTCGGGCTGTATTCCGATAAAAGGCTCTTGTTGGTAAATGGCACCAGAATAACCGGGAAAGACAAAGACATATCCGCACCGTATTCTTTTATCAATACCGCTCTGTTTGCATCTGTAAGACTTGCCTGCCCCTCTATACCTCCTCTCAATCCTATATCAAGGTTCTCAGCCCCTCCAAAAATATTCCGGATCCGCAACCGAATGCTGGAAAAGGGGCCAGGGATACGCTCTGTATAGTTTAAACCAAGCTCCAGTGTTTCCTGAAACTTTTTGGCCGGAAGGGCATTGATATAAACATTCAGCAGGTAACTGGAATCAGAAGCTGTTTCAAGCCTGGTGTAGAGGACGTTACTGAACTGAAACACATCTAAATCAGCCAATTTGCGCTGGGTGGTGGATGTGCGTAAC
Source organism: Pontibacter brevis (assembly GCF_054779655.1). Taxonomy (NCBI): domain Bacteria; kingdom Pseudomonadati; phylum Bacteroidota; class Cytophagia; order Cytophagales; family Hymenobacteraceae; genus Pontibacter; species Pontibacter brevis. The sequence continues at coordinate 238,655 of NZ_BAAGXV010000025.1, read as the reverse complement.
TGGCTGTATCGCTGCCCCGGGTAAACATCTACTTTTTTGTCCAGAATCTCCGGAGAAAACCTGTGCCTGTAAGCAATATAGTTGATGCCATTGTACGCAATGGTATCGCGCGGAATGCCGAACCGGTCTGCATCGGTTTTAAAATACACATTGTTGATGGTGTAAAGACGATGAGTTGAATCCTGCTCCGGATTCTGAATAATGGTTTTGATGGTGGCAGTTCTTCCAGCGGAAGTGGTGTCAACTTCAAACTCTATGTAAGCGCGGGCAAAGTCATAATAGCCCCTGTTCCGCAGCAGGGTGTATAAGCGGTCGCGCTCTGCTGCCAATACATCCTCGTCGTATTTATCCCCCAGCTGCAGCAACGATCGGTTAGAGGTAGCCTCTACCAGCTGGCGTATGTCTGCGTCGGGGATGCCATAGGTAAATTCCGTATACCGGTAAGGCGCGTTTTCTTCTATGTTGATGGTTATGTAAACCAGCTTGTCTCTTCTGACTTCCTTCTCATAACCTGATCGGTGGTTAAAGTACCCTTTTGAGTTCAGGTAGATGTCAATCTGGTCCATTGTCTTTTCCATCAGCGTAGAGTCATAAATGGAGGGAGGTTCCCCGAGCTGCATCAGAAAGTTGCCTTCTTCTTTTTTTTCCTGCAGCCTGTCAATACGGCTGTCGTACTTTAACCTCAGGCGCTGTATCTTTGCAGAATCAGTGCCTGCCTCTTCTATTCGCTGCCTTTTTTTTGCCTGCTGCTTTTCGATGCGCTCCTGGATCTGCTGTGGGTCGTAGAACTTTTTGCCGAAGTTGTAAAGCGCCAGGTAAGGCGTTGAGCCAAGCACCATGCGGTTTGGCTGCTGCTGGTAAAGCGACTGAATAGCAGTAGGCTCCACCGTTTCCAGGCCCTGCGGCTGGATGCTTACCAATAGCCTTTCATCCTCGGCTAAATAGCGGGTGGGCACACAGGACTGTACACATAACATTGTTAATGCCAGTACAGATATGTATAATCGTGATTTCAAACGTTGAACTATGTTGTCAAAAGCAGTTGTAAAGTATATCAAATCGTTGCAAATAAAAAAATACCGCAGGCAGCATAAGGCTTTTGTGGTAGAAGGAGCCAAGAGTGTACTGGAACTGCTTGCGGCCGATTTTGAATTGGAACACCTTTTTATAACGGAAGCTTTTTACAAACAGCATGCGGATGCTTTCCCACAAGGGCTTGCTTTTGATGTTGTTAAAGAGGACGAACTTGTGAAAGCGGGCTCCTTCTCCAGTAATAACGCAGCATTGGCTGTGGCTCATATACGGCAACTCCCCCCGCTGCAAATAAATAAAAGCGACCTGGTGATCGCCTTAGACGACGTACGTGATCCGGGTAACCTGGGTACCATTATCCGCATCGCCGACTGGTATGGCATAGACAAAATTGTTTGCTCAGAAACATGTGCTGATTTTTATAACTCAAAGGTCATTTCTGCCACCATGGGGTCTTTCACACGTGTTCATGTGCATTACCTGAACCTGCCGGAGTGGTTACACCAGCACACAGAAGATACTAAAATCTACGGTGCCTCCCTGGCTGGTGAGAACCTGCATGATATGTCTTTGAAGCCGGAAGGAATTGTGGTGCTGGGCAATGAGGCCAATGGCATACGGCCAGAGGTAGCGGCACAGGTGAACCAGTTGATAAAAATACCTGCTTTTGGTGCGGCCGAATCTTTAAACGTGGCCACTGCTACAGCTATCATTATGGATAATTTCCGCCGCCATTCACCTTCCCGTTAAAACAAAAGAGGAGCGCTTTACCGCTCCTCTTCCTGTTCATTATTCACAAACCATATCAGCTTTTATAAAAACAACCGCAGGCCAAAGCTAACCACATTTGTCTGTGGGCCCCTGTTTTCCTTAAACAGGTCGTTCATATTGTACTTTGCGAACAGGTTCAGGCTTCCATACCCCACAACACCCTCCACGCCATACTGCAGGTCACTTAAGTTATAAGAGTCGCGGGTTTTATCTTTTTCCGTTCTTCCTTCTTCCTGATATTTCAGTTTTGTATGGCTGCCCAGGCGGTAGCCAACAAAAGGTCCGGCTCCAATTTTAAAACCGTCTTTGCCGTTTTCCCGCTTAAATTCCAGCAGTGCCATGAAAGGCAGGTTTACCGAAGAATGTGTCAGTTTTGATTTCTGAAAGTTTACTTCCTCCACCTCGTTAAAGTATGTTGTATTTCCAACTTCCTGTACTATAATGTTGTCTTCAAACATGTAGTTGTTGAAGGCAAACTCAAGGCCTGACATCAGGTAAAAAGGGCTCTTTCTGCCACCTACCTGCGACTTCAGTCGCCAGTTAAGGCTCACGTAGCGGGAACCCCATGGTTTCAGGTCCGGCACGCCTGCCTCGGCACTGGTAAAGGCGTTCAGCCCCAGGTCCATGTCAAACCCGATCTTTGTAGACTTGTAGTTCTGCTCCTTCTGTGCAGCACGGGTGCTGTCGCGTTCTGCCTTAGTAGGTACATCCACGTTTACTTTCGTGTTGTCGCCATCTTCCTCCACTTCCACATCAATTTTAAATGTCTTGTTGATGCGTATTTCGTGGCGTTCTTTTTTTACTTCGCCCTGCGGTGTGGTTTCCTGTACCGTTACTGTCACCTGGTCTCCGGTACCATCAGCCGCTTTAGACGTGTTAAAGGTCACAGTCATATCCTTAGAGCCGGGGTTGGAGCTTTCCATCTGGTCTACCCGCTCCACGTAGGAGTTAAGTTCCCGCATCAGCGAGTCGAGGCTATAGTTCTGGAAGGCTTTCAGCTGTTGTATATTCTGCAGCTGGAGAATCATTTTAGCGCCGTTTGCCATTTTTATGACGATGGTATCCTGCTCGTTTCCGAGGCGCTGTGCAATGGTAGGACCGCCTTTGGCAGACACACCGGTAGCGGTGGCCATGAAAATGGCCATGAGTAATAGTATGCGTTTCATGGTTTTGTAGGGTTAGAGATTGATTACTTTAGAAAATTTTTGTTTGCCGATCTGGGTGTTCAGAGCCACCTTATCGGCGTTGATACCCAACTCTGAGAGTTCCACTTCTTCGCCTGTTGCCAGGTTACGCACCTGCTTGAAGATGTTCTTGGCAAGCTTTGCCTTCTTGTCTAAACCATCACCAGAAGGGCTGTCTGACTCTGCCAGCGCAGTTTGTGCAGGAGCAGCGGCACCTCTTTTAATGATAATTTCGACTGGCGCAGCGTTCAAATTGGCGTCTGCTTTAACTGAAGCCAGAGAAGAAGGGGTGACAGGCTTCACAGCCGGTACGGTGGCATCTTCTCTTGCTTGAGTAGTAGTCTCAGAAGGAGTAAGGGCGGCGAGAGCCTGCTGCTCTGTTGCCGGAGGTAGTTTTGGAGCAGTTCCCTTTGCCTTGTTTTGCTGTACAGCTTTTGGTTTTACATTGGCAATGGTTTCTGCTTTAACAACCTCTTCTGCCTTATTAGATGCGGCCTGATTTGCATCGGTTGCCTGGGGGGAAATGTTTTTTTCTAGTGTGGCAATTTCAGATTCTGCTCTGTTTTCTGTTGCTACTTCCGCCTGTGCAATGGTTTCTGCTGCTGGCAGGCTGGTAACAGGAGTTTCTTTTAATTCCACAGGGCCTTTATCTGTCATGGCCTGGCTGATTTCTGGAGTGCCGTTCTGGATGTTGAAGAAGACCATACCCACCGCCAGCACCAAAGAAGCAGAGGCGGCCACAGAAGAATAAATCCACATAAAACTGCGCTTTTCTTCTTTTGGCTGTAACGTTGCCTGTTGCGGCAGTTCGGCTTCCATGCGGTCCTGCAGGCGGCTCCACAATTCGCCGGGTGGCGTTGGTGAGGCGTTTCCCAGGCGCTCCTTAAATAGTTTGTCTATGTCTTCTGGTCTCATGGTCATCTCTTTCTTAAATGGCAATAGCTTCCTGTCCTGTCAGTCGGCGCTGCAGCATGGCACGGGCCTTACTCAGCTGCGACTTTGAAGTGCCCTCGGTTATACCGAGCATGTCTGCTATTTCCATGTGTGCGTATCCTTCAATAGCATACAGGTTAAAAACCGCTCTGTAGCCAGCAGGTAAGGCTTGTAACAGCTCCATCAGCTCACCCTCTGCCAGCCCCTGATCAGCACCGCCTGTGCCCGCCACTTGTACGTGGCTGTCTTCAATAGCAAGGTGCAGCGGCTCTTTTTTCCTTAAGAAGGCGAGGGCTTCATTTACCATAATGCGGCGTACCCAGCCTTCAAAGCTTCCTTTCGCTTCAAAGCGATCAACGTTCTGGTAGATCTTCATAAACCCGTTCAGCAGTGCTTCTTCGGCATCCATCTCGTTTTTGAGATAACGCTTGCAGACGCCATACATCGGCGCTGCGAAACGCTCATACAGGAGCTTCTGCGCCTTTATGTCTGCCTTCTGGCATCCTGCTATCAGTTCTGCTTCTGTCACGCTGCGTATCGGTTTATCAAATAAGCTTGTTTAGGTCGTAATCAGGGAGCTGTTTGTGCTCTTTACCCCTTAGATGCAAGGTACCCGTGGTGTGGTTGCCTGAGACAGACTAAATATTTTATTTTTTTTCCAATGCACCAACTCCTACGCTATAAATACCTCAGCATCAACTATGAAAAGAGCTTGTTCATTCTAAGTTTGCCCGGGCTGAAGCTCAACTTAAAGAAACTGGCTGATTCTGTTCCTAAAAAGGTAAAGGCTCCTGCGAATGAGGAGCCTTTACCTTTTACTATCATAAATGAGTGAACGAGTTATTTACGCCTCCTCACTTCGGATAATAGGTTCCAGTGTTTCCCAGACGTTCTCCGCGAGAATCTTCTGGCCTTCCTCAGTCGGATGGATACCATCTCCCTGGTTCAGTTCCCGGTCGCCGGCAACTCCCTCTAGTAAAAACGGAATAAGTGCCACGTCCTCTTCTTCCGCAATGCGGGTATAAATCTCCTTGAAATCCTGCGCATACTGTTGCCCCATACTAGGGGGGATTTGCATACCTGCTAATACCACCTGCACATCCGGGTTTTTGGCACGTACTTTCTCAATGATTACTTTGAGGTTTTTGTAGGTTTCCTCCGTACTCACACCCCTTAGACCATCGTTTGCTCCCAGCTCCAGCACAAAAATATCGACCGGCTGTTTCAGAAGCCAGTCAATGCGGCTCTTGCCTCCTGATGTTGTTTCACCGCTCACGCCAGCGTTGATGGCTTTGTAAGGTAAATTCAGGGAATCCAGGCGGTCCTGTATCAGTGCAGGAAAGGCCTGGTCCGGTTCCAGTCCGTAGCCTGCAGTCAGGCTGTTGCCGAAAAAGAGAATTGTCTTTGTTCTCTCGGTATTGTCTGCCTGTGCAGAAGCTGCCGTCTCCCGGCGCGACTCCTTGTCTGCCTGTATCTGCTCTGTTGTATTGACATCGCCGCAGCCAGAAAGGGCAAATAAACTGGCCAGGCAAAGCGTTAAAAATCTGTTTCCCGTCATCTTCAATGCAATTGTTTGCTAAATTTATACTTCTCCAATCAAAACTAATAACGTGCTGTAAGAGTTATTTGGTTTATGGAGGATGTTCAGTTGGTATAATTTGTGCTGACAAACCTTACCAACGCTTACACATAAAAAGCCTTACCCGTGTCTACAATTCTGGATATACAAGACTTAAAAAAAACCTATAACAGCGGCGACCGTCATTTAACGGTGCTACAAGGTATAAATTTCTCACTTCAGGCCGGTGATACCTGCTCCATTGTAGGGCCATCCGGTAGCGGAAAAACTACATTGCTGGGCCTCTGCGCCGGGCTAGACCGCGCCAGTTCAGGCTCAGTTGTCCTGAACGGTGTTAAGCTGGACAATATGTCTGAAGATGAGCGGGCACAGGTACGGAACCAGTATGTTGGCTTTATATTCCAGAATTTCCAGCTGATACCTACCCTCACTGCCTTGGAAAACGTGATGGTACCACTTGAACTGAGAGGGGAGCGAAATGTGCAGCGACAGGCCATGGAACTGCTGGGAAGGGTAGGATTGGCTGAAAGGCACGATCATTATCCAACGCAACTATCCGGAGGGGAGCAGCAGCGTGTGTCGCTGGCAAGGGCTTTCTCCAACAGGCCCACCATTCTTTTTGCAGACGAACCAACCGGAAACCTGGACGAAGAAACAGGGGAAAGGGTGGAGCAGCTGCTTTTTGATTTAAACCGTGAGAGCGGAACTACCCTGGTATTGGTAACACACGACCTGGAACTGGCAGAGAAAACGCAGCGCATCATTCGTATCAAGGGCGGAACAGTAGTTTCCGATACAGGTGCTCCTGTTTCTGTCGGTAGGGACGGACTTTAAAAATTGGCAGCGTTATTTGTATGCCAGGAAACACGAAAAATTGAAAAGAGACGATGAGAGTTTACTTAGCTTGTCTAGGGGAAGCAGCCGTCAAACAAACACGCATCAACAATCAACAGCCACACTCCCGTGCCAGACACCATCATTCATACAGATAAAAAGAACAGCCTGAACCTGCCCTGGTTGCTGAAAATGGCCTGGCGTGACAGCAGGCGCAACCGTGGCCGCCTGGCTCTTTTTATTTCCTCTATTGTGCTGGGCATTGCCGCACTCGTGGCTATTAATTCTTTTTCTGATAACCTGCGGACTGACATCGAAAACCAGGCGAAGTCCCTGATAGGCGCTGACCTGGTGGTAGCCAGCAACAAAGAAATTGAACCGGAGCAGCAGCAGTTACTGGATTCTATTGCCGTGGGCGGCGAACGTTCCGATGAGGTGCGTTTTGCGTCCATGGTTTACTTCAAGGCATCTCAGGGTACCCGCCTAGTGCAGGTGCGTGCCTTGGAGGCTGGAGGCTTTCCGTATTATGGCGAGATTGAGTCTGAGCCAGCGGAAGCCAGTTCTACCTTCCGGAAAGGCGGACGCAAAGCGCTTGTAGACCACACATTGCTGCTACAGTATAACTCAGAACCAGGTGATTCTATCCAGGTGGGCAACCTGACCTTCGAAATAGCCGGTGCACTCCACAAAATTCCAGGACAGTCTGCCATGACCGCCACCATTGCACCGGCCGTTTACATCCCAAGGCAGTACCTGGAGGAAACAGGCCTGCTGCAGAAAGGCAGCCGCATCAATTATTACCATTATTATAAACTACCTGCTACCACAGATGCCGATGAATTGGTGAAAAAACTGGAGCCACGCTTTGATGAAGCGGGCTTTGGTTATGATACCGTACAAAGCCGTAAGGAAAGCACAGGAGAATCCTATGCTAACCTGGCACGTTTCCTTTCGCTGGTTGGCTTTGTGGCGCTGCTCTTAGGTTGTGTGGGCGTGGCAAGTGCTGTTCATGTGTATATCCGCGAAAAACTGGCCACTATTGGCGTGCTGCGTTGCCTGGGAATGAGCGGCAAGCAGGCCTTCCTGATTTACCTTTTTCAGGTAGCGGCAATGGGATTAATCGGTTCAGTGGTAGGCGCCATACTGGGCACCCTGATTCAGTTATACCTCCCGCAGCTGTTCCAGTCATTCCTGCCGGTAGAGGTAACCGTTGGCATATCGTGGGCTGCTGTGGCAGGAGGTATCGGCATCGGCCTGGTGGTTTCAATTTTATTCGCCCTGCTGCCCCTGCTGTCTATCCGGAATGTATCCCCGCTGATTACGCTGCGCGCCGGCTTAGAGCATGTCTCTAAGAATCCGGATAAGCTGCGCTGGACCGTGAGTGCCCTGATTTTAGGCTTTGTTTTCGTTTTTGCTTACCTGCAACTGGGAACCTGGCTGCGCGCCCTGTCCTTTACAGCTGGTGTAGTAGTAGGATTCGTGGTGCTTGCCCTGATTGCCCGCCTGATGATGGGGCTGGTGAAGCGCTTCTTTCCTAAAAACTGGGGATACGTGTGGCGGCAAAGCCTGGCAAACCTTTACCGTCCGAATAACCAGACCCTGCTGCTGACGGTATCCATCGGCTTAGGCACTGCTCTGATTGCAACACTTTTTCTCATGCAGCGGCTATTGTTGAGCGAAGTAGCCATAGCCGGCAGTGAGAATCAGCCAAACCTTGTCTTGTTTGATATCCAGAATGCCCAGAAGGAGCAGGTAACTCAACTGACAAGAGAGCAGGGGCTGCCAATATTGCAATTGGTTCCGGTAGTAACCACGCGTATAGATGAAATAAAGGGTTATTCCGCTGCTGATGTGCGTAAGGACACCACTCTTGGCATATCAGAGCGTGCGTTTACGAACGAGATAAGGGTTACGTACCGCGACACGCTGATTGATTCTGAAAAAGGTGTTGGCGGAGAATGGAAAGGAGTTGCCGCCGCTGGTGAGGCTGTGCCTATTTCTTTAGAAGATCGCTATGCCGACAGGCTGGAAGTGGCGGTAGGGGATACTATCGTGTTTAATGTGCAGGGAGCGATTATTCCGACCGTAGTGGCACACTTGCGTGAAGTAGAGTGGAACCGCGTACAGACTAATTTCAGGGTTGTTTTTCCAAAGGGTGTGCTGGAGGAGGCTCCACAGTTCCATGTTCTCATGACACGCACGCAGTCAGATGAACAGTCTGCGCAGTTTCAGCGGACAATGGTACAGCGCTTCCCCAATGTGTCGGCCATTGACCTGGATTTGATCCTGCGCACCTTAGATGACATCTTAGGGAAAATATCCTTCGTTATCCGCTTCATGGCGCTTTTCAGCATCAGCACCGGCCTCTTGGTTTTGATTGGATCCGTGAACATCAGCAAATTTCAGCGGGTACAGGAGAGTGTGTTGTTGCGTACTCTCGGGGCCAGCCGAAAACAGATATTGTCTATCAATGCGTTTGAGTACCTGCTGTTGGGAGCATTGGCGGCAGGCACAGGTATCATTCTGGCACTAGGCGCGAGCTGGGCGCTTGCTGTATTCAGCTTTGAGGTGCCGTTTGTTCCTGATCTGGCACCACTTCTTCCTATTTTCCTGGGGATAACTGCTCTGACGGTATTTATCGGTATGCTGAACAGCCGTGGTATTTTGAATCGCCCACCCCTCGAAGTGCTGCGCCGGGAAGCATGATTGTGCAGAACCAGTAACAGCTTCGCAGGAAGAGAAAAGTATATAAAGGGAAAGGCCAGGCGGAGATGCTGGCCTTTCCCTTTTTTCGTTCCAGGCTACCCTGCTTTAGAAAAGAGTTAATGCAATTTGATGTGTCAGGTAAGGCAAGGCAACAGGTTTGGCTGAAGGCAACCCATTTGATGTTTCATTGGTAAACATAAGCAACTGCACCTGATGGGCAGAACAAAAACATTAACTATGAAAGCAATGGAAGAAAACAACAAAGGAAAAACAGTATTGATCACAGGGGCCTCCAATGGCTTTGGGATGGAGTTTGCCAGGCTTTTCGCTAAAGATGGCTACAACCTCATACTCGTAGCCCGAAGCACCGACAGGATGAGAAAACTGGCTTACCAGCTACAGGACGAATACCAGCTAGAACATGTGTGCGTAGTTACGTCTGACCTGGCAAGACCGGAATCACCCCGGGAAGTATACCAGGAGGTGAAGAAGAGCGGCATTCAGGTAGATGTTTTGGTCAATAATGCCGGTGCAGGCGTACATGGCTTTTTCTACGAAACGGACCTGGAGCGAGAGGAGGCAATTATTCAATTGAACGTGAACACGCCAGTCACTCTCACTAAACTTTTCCTCCAGGACATGAGAATGCGTGACGAAGGTAAAATTTTAAATGTTTCCTCCATAGTAGGGGAAGTACCATCTCCTCTCATGGCCGTGTACGGTGCAACAAAAGCCTTTTTACTTTCCTTTTCAGAAGCGCTTTCTAATGAACTACAGCATACCAATATAACTGTTACTGCCTTATTGCCGGGTGCCAGCAACACCATGTTTTTCCGCAGAGCAGGTGCTGCTCACACGAATGCTGCGCATGGACCTCTTTCAGAACCGGCAGAAGTGGCACAGGTAGGCTATGAAGCACTGATGAAAGGGGAGACCAAAGTAGTTTCAGGAATGATGAACAAAGCGCAAAGTACGGTATCTAACGTCATACCGGATGATATTACCGCTGCGGGCATGCGCAAGATGATGGAGGAGAGGGAGGACGACGAACAATACCATGTTGAAACCTGATATCCGAGGTTCCAAAAAACAGAAAGCCTGTCCGCAATCAATCCCTGCTGACAGGCTTTTTTATGGCTGTTGCTATAAAACGAAAGAAGGGACCTTGCCTTAAGGTCCCTTCCTTGTAGCATAGACAACAAATGCCATCTGCTATTTTATTCCTTATACGCGCAGGAATACTGCAGGTTGTTCAGTTTTAAAAAATATTTTCGCGAATTTAATAGTTATCTGTGGCCAGCATCACAAGGGTGCAATGGTGCAGCGTTTCTATATTGGCTGCCTCTGCCATCTGCTCAAATTCACGATTCTCTGTACCTGGATTAAAGATAATGCGCTTTGGTTTCAGGTTCAGGATATAATCGTACCAGGATGGCTGGTTCTGCGGTCCCACATACAGCGTCACTGTATCTACATCCTCAATGGGTTCGGATTTATCATGAATGATTTTCTTTCCGCCCACTTCTCCTTTCTTTATACCTACCGGTACCACCTCGTACCCGTGCTGCTGCAGCCTGTGAACGGCTTTGTATGCATAACGAGCCGGGTTATCGGAGGCACCTAATACAACTGTCTTTTTCATATGTAAAACGTTTTAAACCTAGGTTCACAAGTTTCTATACATAGTTTTACCTATCTGTGACCTAAATAGTTGGTGTTTTAAACTGCTTCGACTACTAAACCAAGGGAAAATGCGCTGGCAAAGCCGTGCTTATTTATTCAACCTGACTCCAGCCTTTTGGGCTGCCATTTCGGCACAACGTTCTCCGTCCATAGCAGCAGACACAATGCCTCCCGCATAGCCGGCTCCTTCGCCACAAGGGAACAAGCGCTTTACCTGCACATGCTCCAGCGTTTCCCTGTCTCGCGGAATACGTACAGGGGAGGAGGTACGGCTCTCTACCCCCACAATCTGTGCTTCGTTAGAGAGGTAGCCTCTCATTTTGTTTCCGAAAGCTTTAAACCCTTCGCGCAGGCGATAGCTCATATCCTCGGGGAAAAGCTCGTTCATATCTACCGGCACCAGGCCTGGCTGGTAGGATGTATCCAGCAGGGCACCTCCTGTTTTTCGGCGCGTAAAGTCCTGGAGTAGCTGGGCTGGCGCTGCCTGAGTGCCTCCTGCCATCTGGCAGGCTTTCTGCTCCAGGGCCTGCTGCATACGTAAACCGGCTAATGGGCCATATTTCTCCAGCTCCATATCCTCCAGTTCAATAGCCACTACAATGCCCGAGTTAGAGAAGCGTGAGTCGCGGCGGCTCGGCGACATGCCGTTTACCACTACCTCGCCAGGTGCTGTTGCCGAAGGTACAATAAAGCCACCGGGGCACATACAGAAGGAGAAAATACCGCGCTGTCTGTTGTTATAATGTGTCTGTTGCACCAGCGCATAAGACGAAGCAGGTAAATAAGGGCCCCTATCATCGCACTTATACTGAATGCTGTCGATAAGACTTTGCTGGTGTTCCACCCGCACGCCCATGGCAAATGGCTTGGCCTCTACGGTGATATCCTTCTGTTGCAACAGTTCAAATATGTCGCGGGCGCTGTGTCCTGTCGCCAGAATTACGGACTCGCCTGTATAAGCCTGCCCGTCCTGCGTTACTACGCCCCGCATCTCACCCTGCTCCAGAATGAAATCTGTCACACGCTTGTCAAACAGCACTTCGCCACCGGCATTCCGGATAGTCTCGCGAATGGCTTCAATTATCTTCGGAAGCTTGTTTGTGCCAATGTGTGGATGGGCATCGAACAGAATGTCAGGAGTAGCGCCATGCTGCACCAGTATTTGCAGGATACGCTGCAGGTCGCCACGCTTTTTAGAGCGGGTGTACAGCTTACCGTCAGAATAAGTACCGGCACCCCCTTCGCCAAAGCAGTAGTTAGAATCAGGATTTACAGTGTGTTCTTTGTTGATGGCGGCCAAATCACGGCGGCGGCTGCGCACATCTTTTCCTCGCTCCAGCACAATGGGCTTCAGGCCTAGTTCAATGCAGCGCAAAGCAGCAAATAAACCGGCAGGGCCAGCACCTACTATCACCACAGACTTGGCATTCGTCACATCAGGGTAATGGTACTGGGGCGAGATAATATCAGTGGGAGGATTGTCTAAATATACATCTGCCCGAACGCGTACCTGTACTGCTCGTCCACGCGCATCGATAGAGCGTTTGATGCGGTGCAGAAATTTTACATCTTCAGGCTTAACGCGGGCACTTTTCAGAATTTCGTGCTCTAATTGCTGCGCATCAAACGCAACCTCTGGCGCTAACACCAGATCAAGTTCTTTTTTTCTCATGTAATTTTTGGGTAAGGGATTTATCCTTAAACCGGGTTTATTTGTAGATGAATTATGCTGTGTAAGAACACGGTACCACTGGTTGTAGTTCGTTTTTCTTCGTTACAATCAAGGCAGGTACAGATATTTAGGTAGAAAGGGTTTTTAGATTCAAATATAGTTTAGCAAAAACAACCAGTAACCCCAAAAGGCTACTACAAAAATGGCTGCTTCATTTAAATATCATCCTTCAGCACTTTGTCTACCCATCCTTTGCCCCATTCTTCCACTTCTTGTGGGGACCACAGTTCGGGATAGAAGATGCGCTTCTGGAAGCGGGGTGGCAGGTACTTCATCCAGTTGGTACCTCCTGTAGCCGCTATTATCTCCGGGTCCTTTTGCAGATAACGTACGGCAGACTTGTAGTGCATCAGAGGCCAGTTGACATTCACATTGGTATCGAGGGTGCGCAGGGCATTCGTGATTTTAGGGTTCTGCTGATCTGCCACAGGAAGCCGCTTGTATACTGCCCAAACATTTTTGTGCTCATACTCCTTTGCAAACTGAATGAGCTGAGACGTGTATTTTTCCTCAAAACGGAGCAGTGTCAGGGTTTTACTGCCCGATGCTACCTCTGTGGCGCCTTCTTTCCAGTAAATGCAGCCAATCATTTCTTCCTGGGTGCTTTGTAAGCCCAGCGCCGCCCGTTTTGCTTTGTCCACAAGATTCCGCAGATCGGTTGAGGCAATTTCAATCATGCGGTACTGCACAGACTGGAAACCACTGGCCGGCATCAGGGCCATCCGGAAGTGAAGGAACTGCTGCGGGTCCATGCCCTCCACCATCACATCGAATGAGCTTATCAGGTTATCGAAGTAGCGGTTAATGCGCTTGATGCGGCGCAGGAACCATTCAGCTGTTATTTCCCTATCGTCCCCGATTTGCCTGTATTCCTCCAGGCAGAGCTTAAAGTAAAGCTCCGTAATCTGGTGGTACATGATAAAAATCTTCTCGTCCGGAATATTGGTGCGTGGGTTCTGCAGGCTCAACAAGGAGTCGAGGTGAATATAATCCCAGTAATTCAGGAAGTCGGTGTAATACAGGCCTTCCAGGTAAGCCGCCAGGTTCTGGCCAAGTGGTACGTATTTCTCCTCCAGCCGCTTAAGCTGCTCCAGCACTTCTGGGTCAAAGCTGTGCTCCATTCAAAGCTGATTTGTGGTACGTGATGGTTTAAGAACACAAAGTACGTAAATCTCATCTTTGTCACCCAGCCTGTTTCTAAATTATTTCTGTTAGGCACATACAAATGTTCTAAGGCAGAGGCAACCCAAAGAGGTAAGTTTGCATCTTAGATGTCAGCAGCGTTTGGCACATAGGGCTTATGTTGCTATAAACCTTCCTGGTTCAGACAGCTATCATACATAACAAGGCTCACTCTGTGCTTTGGTGGAGGCTGTTTCAGATTTTGTAGATGGAAAACTGCTGTTGGTAGAATTAAATCTAAATACATGCTTATTTAAAGCAAAATTCTTAGTTTCTTGCTAAATTTGATTTATGCGATATTTTTTACGGTAACACCATTATGGCTGAAAAAAGCAGCGTTTTTGATATGATTGGACCTGTCATGATTGGACCTTCCAGCTCTCATACGGCAGGTGTAGTTCGCATTGCGAGGGCTGCTATCCGTTTGCTTGGTGCCGCCCCGGAAGAGGCAATAATAACCTTTTACAATTCCTTTGCCCGCACATACGAGGGGCACGGCAGCGACCGCGCTATTATAGCTGGTCTGCTTGATTTCAAGACCGACGACAAGCGCATTAAGGATGCTTTTGCACATGCAGAGGAGCGCGGGCTGAAATATACCTTCCGGTCAGTTGGCAATGCCTCCACCATGCACCCTAACACCATCAAGCTCAACCTGAAGGGTAGTGGCCGGGAGGTAGAGGTAATCGGGCAGAGCCGTGGTGGTGGGGTAATAAAGATTGTAGAGGTAGATGGCTTTTCAGCTAATTTTTCGGCCACCCTCCATACGCTGATTATTGATGCTGAGGATGTAACAGGCAGTATTGCTTTTATCGCTTCTGTTCTGGCGCATGACGAATGTAACATTGCCACCATGAGCGTGTCCAGGAAAGGTAAAAATGAACTCGCCCGCCAGTTTATGGAAATGGATTCAGGCATCAAACCCATTACACTGGAATACCTGAGGCAGTTGAACTGGGTAAAGAACGTGATCTATATTCCGAATATCGACCTATAATGAATGTGTACTATGAAAAAAAATTCTAAGAAACTGCTGCTGGTCATTGGCCTGTCCTTGTCGGGCATGGCTGGAGCTATGGCACAGCAGCAGGGCGGAGGAAACGACAACGTCTGGTCGTTAGAGGAGGCTGTGAATTATGCCAAGGCAAACAACCTGCAGGTAAAACGAAGCAAGTTAAATAGGCAGTTTACCCAGGCAGACCTCACCCAGTCAAAATTTGGGCGCCTACCGTCCATCAACGGAGGCTCTTCCTACAATTTTAACTACGGTACCTATGTCGATCCGACTACATCAGAACTTCGCTCTGAGGAAAGCCGGACGAACAACTGGCAGTTAAATGCTAGTGTACCTCTTTTTGCGGGATTCCAGCAGGTAAATGCCATCAAGCAAAATGAGATTGAATTGCGGGCCAGTGAACAGGAAGTGCTTTCAGCACAGAACGACGTTACCCTGCAGATTATTAACTCCTACCTGAACATCCTCTTTGCTGATGAACTTATAAAAATTTCGCAGCAGACAAAAGACTTAACACAGCAGCAACTCGATAGAACCCGGATTCTTTTCAAAGCCGGCAGCGTGGCAGAAAATGCTGTGCTGGACCTCGAATCTCAGTTAGCAGCGGATGATCTGGAATTAATAAATGCGAAGAATCAGCGCGATATCTCCAGGCTCTCGTTAATGCAGGTGTTAAATCTGCCTGCCTCGGAGGATTTCAGTATAGTGGTGCCTGAAATTCCAGAGCCTGACAAAGACCCTGTGCTGGTAAATTCACAGCAGGTATATGAAGTGGCCCTGCAGACGCTGCCAGCCATACAGGGAGCAGATCTTCGGGTGCTAAGCGCTGCAAAAGCCCTCGATATCGCAAGAGGTGCTTACTACCCGCGGCTTTCCATGTTTGCCAGTTACAACACCTTTTATTCCAGTGCCAGGGACTTCCGTTTTCCTGAGGAAGGTGCTTTGCAACCGACACCCATCGGCTTCACAGACTCTGAAGGAACAAATCCTTTTATCATTTATACGCCTACAACTACCTTCAGAAGAGAAACATATGAATACCTGGACCAGCTAAGGGATGGCGTTGGTAAGAACTTTGGCTTCTCACTGCAGGTTCCTATTTTTAACGGACTGCAGGTACGCACAAACGTGCAACGGGCCAAATTACAGCAGCAGGATGCTCAGATCAATGCGGATATTGCCCGCAACAACCTGCGCCAGACCATTGAACAAGCCTATGTAGATGCTGTAGCATCTCAACGCCGGTATGCATCAGCCAGAGAGCAGCTAAGGGCTGCTGAGAAAAACTATAGCAATGCGCAACTAAGGCTAAACAGTGGTGTCATCAATACTGTGGACTTTAACATTATTGCCAACAATTACCGTGCTGCTCAGTCCAATCTTGTACAGGCTAAGTATGAGTACTTTTTCAAATTAAAGGTCCTGGATTTCTATCAAGGAGAAGATATATCTTTCTAAAACATGGCTAAAAAGAAATCGAAGCTAATCCCTATTCTCATTGCAGCGCTGGTATTCGTGCTTGTCGGAATTGTTGTCGCTAAAAAAGCAGGATGGATTGGCAAGGAAGAGGGTACAGAAGTGGTGCTTGCGGAGGCAAAAAGAACTGAAATTGTAGAAAAAGTAAGTGCATCCGGCAAAATTCAGCCGGAAACAGAAGTTAAAATAAGCCCGGACGTGTCGGGTGAGATAATTGAGTTACATGTGGAAGAAGGCGACTCTGTAGTGAAAGGCCAGTTGCTGCTTCGCATCCGCCCTGATAACTACCAGTCGATGGTGGATGCACAGGAAGCTTCTGTGAATACACAGCGTGCGAACCTGGCACAATCAAAAGCCAGGCTGGCGCAGGCAGAGGCCAATCTTGTACAGGTAGAGCAGAATTATGAGCGCAACAAGCCTTTGTTTGATCAGAAAGTCATTTCAGTGTCGGAGTGGCAGCAGATTAAGGCCAACTATGAGTCAGCACGCCAGGAAGTAGCGTCGCTGCGCCAAAGTGTTCGCGCCGCTGAATTTAATGTACAAAATGCCCTGGCTTCCCTGAAAGATGCCCGTGAAAACCTGAACAAGACAACTATCTATGCACCCGTAAGCGGTACGGTGTCGAAATTGAACGTGGAGCAGGGCGAGCGCGTGGTAGGTACATCGCAGATGGCCGGAACAGAAATCATGAGCATCGCAAACCTCAACAACATGGAGGTGCGTGTGAATGTAAACGAGAACGACATCATCCGTGTAGAGCTTGGAGATTCAGTTATAGTGGATGTTGACTCCTACGCCAGCCGTGACGAAAAATTCAAAGGGGTGGTGACAGCTATCGCCAATACTGCCAAGGATGCCACCACCCTGGAGGCTGTAACAGAGTTCGAGGTGCGTATCCGCCTGCTCAATGACTCTTATAGCCACCTTACTGCCCAAACAAGACGTCCTTTCCGCCCTGGCATGACGGCCTCTGTTGACATTATCACAGAACGTAAACCTAATGTTTTATCTGTACCTTTGTCTGCGGTTACCACACGTTCGCCGAATGCACCTAATTCCAATTCTGACGCAGAAGGAGATGATGAGGAAGAGTCACAACAGGAGCAGAACAATGCACCGGCACCACCTGCACAGGTGCAGGAAGTAGTTTTTGTTTATGACAGCAGCACCAACACTGTTCAGTCTGTTAATGTAAAGACCGGCATCAGTGATTTTGAGAATATCGAGATCATCAGTGGTATCGAACCGGGCCAGAAAATAGTCGCAGGTCCTTTCAGGGCAGTGTCGCAGACGCTGAACGACGGAGCCAAAGTAGCAGTGAAAGACGAAAACTCACTGAACAAACAGGCAATTGCCGCAGATACTCAATAGGAATAACCTAAAACATTAACTTGGAAAAAGTAGCAGTATTGGGGGGAGGTAGCTGGGCTACAGCCATTGTAAAGATTCTCTCAGAAAATCAATCACAGGTACACTGGTGGATGCGCAACACAAACGATGTGCAGCACCTGAACAATTACAAACACAATCCACGTTACCTCAGCCAGGTATCGTTTGATTTAGATTATGTAAAGCCTTCTTTAGATATACAGGCAGTGCTTGCTGCCGCTGATTGGGTTGTTCTGGCAGTGCCAGCCGCATTTGTGCGGCTGGCACTTGCTGATTTAGCGGAAGACGCCTTTGAAGGCAAGGTGGTGATATCGGCCATAAAGGGAATGATCCCTGTAGAAAACATTCTGATCACCGATTATGTGGAGCGGCGTTATCATGTGCCCAATTCGCACCAACTGGTCATTGCAGGGCCTTGCCATGCCGAGGAAGTGGCTTTAGAAAAGCAATCCTACCTGACCATCGGTTCCCATGATATGACCACGGCCGAGAAGTTTTGCACGCTGCTCCGTAACCGCTATGTTAAAGCGAACCCGCTCGACGACCTGGATGGGATAGAGTATTGCGCCGTGATGAAAAATATCATCGCCATGGCCTGCGGCATTGCCCGTGGCCTGAACTACGGTGACAATTTCCAGGCGGTGCTGGTATCAAATGCCATGTTTGAGATTGAGCGCTTTCTTGATGCCATCATGCCCATTCACCGCGATTTAAGTGGTTCGGCTTATTTAGGTGATTTACTCGTAACCGCCTATTCGCAGTTTAGCCGCAACCGCACCTTTGGCAACATGATTGGGCGTGGCTATACTGTAAAGTCGGCCCAGGTAGAGATGAACATGGTAGCAGAAGGTTACTATGCCGTGCAGAGTATCTTTGAACTAAACAAAAAGCTGAAGGTGGATATGCCAATCACCAACGCGGTCTACCATGTGCTATATGAGCGTATCGCGCCAGCCATGGAGTTTGAAATCCTGAAAGACAAATTTAAATAGGCAAAGAAAACCATAATTTGAAATTATGGAAGTATAGCTATAGCACCTTCGTTACACTGCGGAGGTGCTTTGACTTTTAGTTTTACCCTGGCGGATTAAAGTATAGTCACCCAACCCCCTGTATACCGACATGACGGTTACCGCCCCTGCCAGCAAAACGGCATGTAAGGAAAAAATAAGAAGGTACTCCTGGTATGGCAACTGCTCTACTTCTCTTAGCCGGAACAGAAACAAGGTGAGGCATGCAACTAAAAGTCCAGCCAAGCCGAGCATAAAAGCCCTGTGAAGGAGATGCTGTGGCAGCCGGTCAACAAGCGTCTGGCTTTTGAGGTGCCAGTGCAGGGGCAGCACCTTTCTTTTTTTCAGGGCTATGTGAGTCAGTTTGGTAGAAATAAGGTTGAGTATAAAGCCCAGTGCAAAGCTGAAGGTTAACAAATCGATAGCCATACTTTTCTGTCCCAAGACAGGTACCACTTCCGCATGATGCTCCAGTACCTTCATCAGCAGCACACTCAGCAGGGCTGTTGCCAAAACTGACCAGCCACCAATGCGAAAAAGAAACCTGTAGTTGATACTGATAGCCATTAGTCATCAATTGCCACTGTTGTCCTGCAATAAAGCTTATCCTGTTCTAAGATAAGTTCTTCTAAGGTAATGACCAACATGATTGTTTCCATAAATTATTTTGCGTGCTGCCCTATCTCTTGTGCATGAAGCATTTTCCCCTCGCTCTCAACATACATGCCTGCTTCAGAAAGGTAGCGTCAGGTAAATAAATCATTTAGTTATGTGGCCGTAAGTGTAGTTGAAAGCTTTATCATCGGGCTTACTATCAGATTCAGTCCATCATATTAATTAGAAATTTTTTTTACATGTTAAAGGTAACTTGTGCCATCATAGAAAAAGGAAACCGGGTGCTGGTAACGCAGCGGAGTGCAGCCATGCGGGAACCACTGCTGTGGGAGTTTCCGGGAGGTAAGGTAGAACCGGGCGAAACAGAGGAAGAATGTCTGGTGCGTGAGATCAGGGAAGAACTGCATTTAGAAGTAAAGCCTTTGCAGCGAATGACTCCTGTGTTGCACCGTACGCCTATTAAAGCTATTGAGCTAATTCCCTACATTTGTACAGTTGAAGGAGGTGAGATACGGTTGCTGGAGCATTGTGCTTTCGAATGGACAGTGTACGATAACCTGCGTATGTATGAATGGTGTTTACCAGACTTGCCTGTTGTAGAAGAGTACCTCCGGCTGAAGAAGGTTAATTGAACACAGTTGCTTATCAAGCCTATTTTCGTCTACATCAAAATAGGCGTACCTTTACCAAATGATGCAGTTACCCATCTCTTTCACAAATCGCATGCAGCGGCTACTGGGCCGTGACTATGATAATTTTGTAGCCGCACTGCAGCAAGCACCGCCTGTAAGCGTACGCCTGAATCCAGCGAAAATCTCTTTCAGACCTGGTTTACCTAAAGTGCCCTGGACTGAACATGGCTATTATTTAGCTGAGCGACCTTCCTTTACATTGGACCCGCTGTTGCATGCCGGCACTTATTATGTGCAGGAGGCTAGCTCTATGTTTCTGGAGCAGGCACTCAAGCAAACAGTAAACCTGGACCAGCCGCTGCATGTCCTGGATTTATGTGGCGCTCCGGGAGGGAAATCAACGCACCTGGCCAGCCTTATTTCCCCTGACAGTTTTCAGGTATCGAATGAAGTTATCAGGAGCCGTGCCTCTATACTGGCAGAAAATGTGGCCAAATGGGGAAGCGGGAATGTACTGGTTACGAGCAACGACCCAAGAGATTTTGGCAGGCTGCCCGGCTTCTTTGATGTAATGGTGGTTGATGCACCGTGCAGCGGTGAAGGCATGTTCCGGAAAGATCCACAGGCAGTAAACGAATGGTCGGAAGAGAATGTGAATTTGTGCGCGCAGCGCCAGCAGCGTATCCTGATGGATGTATGGGATTCCCTGAAGCCGGGCGGCATCCTGATTTACAGCACCTGCACCTGGAATGAGCAGGAAAACGAAGAGAACATTGCCTGGCTTGTAGAGCAGGAACAGGCAGAGACACTGAAGCTGAGGCTGCAGCCAGAGTGGGGCGTAATGCCTACACAGTTAAGGGGAGTAGAAGGTTACCGTTTCTACCCACACCGTATCCAGGGGGAAGGCTTCTTTATGGCGGTTATCCGCAAAGCAGGTGAAGCTGAAGCAGCAGCCCCTCATGGTAAGAAGAAAAAGAATAAGCTGAACCTTGCCGGAAAAAAGGAGCAGGCACTGGTGCAGGACTGGCTCTTAAACCCGGAAGAATTTGCATGGATACAGCACGGGGACATTTTATCTGCTATACCTGCTCACCACATTGAGTCCGCTGATACGGTGCTACAGAACCTGTACGTAATTTATGCAGGTACCGAAATAGCCGAAGTGAAAGGAAAAAAACGGAAGCCACTGCAAGGGCTCGCGCTGTCGCAACACCTGAATAAAACTGCTTTCGGAACGGCTGAACTGGACCTGGAGCAGGCGCTGCGCTACCTCCGCAAAGAAGACATCAGTTTAGGCACCCATGGCAACGACTGGGTGCTGCTCCAGCACAGGAACACACCCCTTGGCTGGGCAAAACAGGTGGGCAACCGCATGAATAACTATTATCCGAAGGAATGGCGCATCCGGATGGAACTGCCGCAGGAACTGCCTGCTTTTCATTTACTAAGGGAGTGATCTGTAACGCCGCACTTACCAATTTGTAATTTAAAACGCAGTAAGGAATCAGTCTTTTTTGCAATTCGGGCAACAGGACAGACTTCTCACTGCGTTCGAAATGACAGGACAGGGTTTGTAGCCTGTTTCGCTTGAAGCTATTATTAACTCTACTCTACAAACAAGACCAGGCCCTTCAGGTACTCACCCTCCGGATGGAAGATGGAGATAGGGTGGTCGGCGGGCTGGGAGAGGTGGTGCATGATTTTAATGTTGCGGCCTGCCTCAATGGCCGCTGCCATCACCGTGTTGTTGAAGAGGTATTTATCCACCACCTGCGAGCAGGAAAAGGTAAAGAGAATACCGCCCGGTTTTATTTTTTTCATTGCCTCCGCATTCAGGCGCTTATAGCCCATCAGGGCATTGTGGCGCACTTTCTGGCTTTTAGCAAAAGCGGGTGGGTCCAGTATAATAACATCATACAGTTCCTCTTTTCCCTTCAGGAACTCAAAAGTATCCACCGCAAAAGCCTCGTGCCGTTCCGGTGCCTGGCTCAGTTCTCCGTTCCTGACAGTTATCTCTATCGCTTTTTTAGACACGTCCACAGAATGAACTTCTTTGGCCCCTGCATTCAGGGCATACACAGAGAAACCGCCGGTATAGCAGAAAGTATTCAGCACCGCTTTGTCTTTTACATAGCGGGCCAATAAATCACGGTTTTCACGCTGGTCAATAAAAAAGCCGGTTTTCTGGCCGCTTTCCCAATCTACAAAAAACTGATTCTCGTTTTCTGTAACCACTACGCCACCTGTAGACGCGCCGTAGAGGTAGCCGTTTTCAGCCGCAACCGGTGCTTTAGCCGGTAGCGATTCAGCACTTTTATCGTAAATGGCCCGCAGCCTGTCGCCATAAATTTCCTGCAGCGCTTTGGCTATATGCTCCCGCACACGGTACATGCCCACTGTGTGGGTCTGAATCACAGCAGTGTCTTTGTAAAAGTCTACTATCAGACCTGATACACCGTCACCTTCAGCATATACCAGGCGGTAAACATCGGTATGTGGATTTTCAACCAAGCCCAGACGAACACGATAATCATAAGCCTGCTGCACTTTTCCTTTCCAGAAGGCAAAATCCGGGTTTACCTGCTCAAAAGAGAAAACACGGACTGCAATAGAGCCGGGTGCGTAATGGCCCATTGCCAGGTACTCATTTTTACTTGAGTACACTTCCACTATATCACCCTCTGCCGGTTCCCCGTCTGCTTTTCTGATAGCCCCTGAAAACACCCATGGGTGCTGGCGCTTTAATGAATGCTCCTTTCCCGGAGCTAAATATAATTTGATAAAAGACATGCTTGAATGTGCTAATGTTGTAATGTGCTAATGCGTTGGCCTTCCAATGTTGGAGCTAAACAATTACTCCTAACGTGCTCAGTTGCTCATATAGTTTCTGTACAGGCAGGCCCACCACGTTAAAGTATGAGCCTTCTATGCGTTCTATGCCCACCATGCCAATCCACTCCTGGATGCCATAGGCACCAGCCTTATCAAAAGGCCTGTAGTTGTTTATATAGTAATCGATTGCTGCCCCGGACAGGGGTTTGAAGTAGACCCTCGTGGTATCATGGAAAACCGTTTTCTGCTCTTTCGTGCTTATACAGACACCCGTAATTACTTCGTGTGAAGTACCTGACAGCGCTTTGAGCATTTCAAAGGCCTCTTCATAATCAGCTGGCTTGTTCAGGATTCGCTCCCCGAGGCAAACAATGGTATCTGCGGTGATAAGCACCTCGTTCTCCAACTCATCCTGGTACGCGTCTGCTTTATGCGAGGCAAGATATTCGGCTACTTCAGCACGCTTCAGGTGTTCCGGGAAATCCTCGTTTACTTCCTTTACTTTTATCTGGAACTCTAATCCAAGTTCTGCCAGCAGTTCTTTGCGGCGGGGAGAATTAGAGGCAAGCAGCAGGGGCCGTGATAAATTCATCTTCTTTGATAGAGCTAAATAAGAAACCACAAATAACCTTTGGGTAGAAAAAAGTAGACTTTTGGGGCATGATGGCACCGCTATGGCAAACACGCTTTACCTGTTCCATAGAAATCTCGTTCGTAATAAGCGCCAGCCTTGCCTCGCCTGTATCCACCTGCCGGATGCAGGAGGTAAAGTTGCGTACGTAGCTTAAGTCCTGAAAGTCGCGTTGTGCTTTCCGGTATATGCCCAGCACTTTCTCGAAGACAAAATAATGCATCACCGTCAGGTCCAGGTCCTTTACTTCCTGCGGAAAGTTCCAGTCAATTTGTTTGTGCACTTCCGGCTTCAGCCTCAGTTTGTAGGCGTTCCCACTCAAAAATAAACCAAAAGCCCATTGCTTGCCGGCAATTACCTCGTTCAGCTCCAGCGGTTCTTCTTTAGGCGTTATAGTAAAATAAGCGCTGAGCTTTTCCAGGAACTCCTCATCCGTCATGTGCAGGTTTTTCAGCACCCGGTGAGTTGGCAGAATGCGTAGGTCGTCGTGCTCTGAATTAGTCAGGTACATGAGGTGGTAGTTGTAAGGCTCCAGCCCGGTATGTGCAGGATTCTGTGCCGTCCTTTTTTTGCGGTATTCTAAGGACCCCTCATAGCGGTGGTGGCCATCGGCAAGCAGAATCTGTTTTTCCTGAAGTGTCTCCACAAAGAGCTTGATAACAGCATGATCATGAATCACGGCCAGTACATCCCTAACTCCCTGGTAATCTTCCGTCTCATAAAGTGGTGTCCGGATGCTTTCATCCATGTAGGGCTCCAATATGAAAGCCTCATCCGAATAAAGCCCGTGCGTGGGACTAGTATGCATTTCTGTTTCCTCCAGCAGCGCAATCCGATCATTCACAGCAGATGGAATCGTGTTTTCGTGGCGCAATAAAACACCTTCTTTCCAATCGTAGGCCTTGATGTTGCAGATAAAACCTTTACGCACGTATTCCTTGTCGCTTCCTGGCAAACGGAAGTACTGGTAGTACACATAGATACCCGGCAGATGGTCCTGCAGCAGTACTCCTTTTTGTTTCCACTGCTGCAGGGTATGTGCCGCCTCCTGCGCCGGGTGCTCGCCAAGCGGTACGGAAAGGTGAATACTGTTGATAGGATTGCGGTACAGGGCCTGCCGCTGTTTTTCAGAAACCACATCAAACAAGGGTGCGGTCAGTTCATCTATGCTGCCGGAAAGGGAATCGTTATAGCGCCAGGCGCGGAAAGGGAGTATTTCAGCCATTCATGAGGTTTTGTTAGGTATAGATGGAGTCAGCATGGTGCTCCTCTCAGGGGGCCAGGCGCTTGATCTGCCAGATTTCTTCCTGCCTTTCATACACAATGCGGTCGTGCAGGCGGTTGGGCCGGCCCTGCCAGAACTCCAGCCGATCCGGCTGCAGCTGATAGCCTCCCCAATGCGGGGGGCGTGGTATCAAATCGGCCGCAGCATACTGCTCTGTATATTTCTTATCTTCTTTCTCTATCACTTCCCGGCTCTCTATTTCTTTGCTTTGTGGGGAGGCCCAGGCACCAATTTGGCTGCCTTTCGGGCGGCTGTGGAAATAGGCATCCGATGTTTCAGGTGCCACTTTCACCACCTTGCCTTCTATCCGCACCTGGCGCTCCAGGGCAGGCCAGAAAAAGGTAACAGCGGCAAAAGGCCTTTCTTTTAATTCCTGTCCTTTACGGCTATCGTAGTTTGTGAAGAAAGTCAATCCCTCTGCAGAAACATCCTTCAGCAGTACGACACGGGCAGATGGGCGTCCGGCAGCACTTACAGTAGAAAGCACCATGGCAGTAGGTTCCTCTACCTTCGACTGAATAGCCTCCTCCAGCCACACCTGAAACTGATCAATCGGGTTCTTTGAAACAGAGCTTTCCGAAAGAGCCTGCCTGGAGTAGTTTGTTCGGATATCTGCAAGGTTTTGTGTCAGCGCCATAGTTTTAGATTGAAATCAAAATTAGAAAATTATCTGCTGCCATCGAATTTAATTGTGCCGCAAGGGCAGCCAGATACCCAAAAGTAGGTATTTACGACACTTTAGGGCACAAATTTACACTCTTCGACATGTTGGTTTATCTGAATTCGACCATATTTGCTGCATTGCGTAAGAATGATAAAAGCCTTACTTTAAAGAAATCAGTGTGGTTGAAAGCCTGATGTACTTTTAGAACTTAACAGCGCAGGATAATTGATGGAAGATAAAAGTTTAATTAAGCCGCAAAACGGCAGCTTACTCATCTCAGAGCCTTTTCTGGGGGATCCGAACTTTGAGCGGACGGTAATTCTTGTGTGCAGCCACGATGAAGTGGAGGGAACATTCGGCCTGGTACTGAACCGTACCTCTAACCTGAAGCTGTCGGATGTGATAGATGTATACAATGATGCTTTTGATGCGGATTTAGGAGTGGGAGGGCCTGTGCAATACAACACCCTGCATTATGTGCACCGCCTGCCTGACCTGCCACAGGCAGTAAAGCTGGATGATGGCCTGTACTGGGGTGGTGACTTTGAGTTGCTCCGCACAATGATTGGAGCCGGACTGGTAAATACGGAAGATATTAAGTTCTTTTTGGGATACTCCGGATGGACGGCAGGCCAGTTGCAGGAAGAAATTGATAAAAATGTTTGGATTGTGAACAATGATGCTGCAAATAAATTATTTAATTTGGATTCTGATACCCTTTGGCGCAGTGTGCTGCGCGAAATGGGAGGAAAATTCAAGGTGCTTTCCAATTACCCTACAGACCCGCGCCTGAACTGACTACGCTTTACTTGTATTAAAGACTGTTGACATGACAACTGAAAATAACCAAATGGACACTACCGGATCAGAAGAAAACAAGCCTGTAAACCAGCAAAACGCCAGCACGCCCAACAGCATTCTGGAACAAAGGCTTGCTGAGATAAACGCCCGCAACAAGAGCCAGCAACAGCCGGAGGAAGCTGCACCGAAAGAAGAGCAGCCGGAGATGAAGCCTAACCTTACATCTGAAGCTGAAGCTGATGAGGTGGAAGGCAGAACAGAAGCTTTTGTAGAAACTATCGCGGGTACAAATGACCCGGCAGATGCAAATGAAGCTGCGGCTATGCAGGAAGTTTCTGCACCGGAAGAACTAAATGCTTCTGCGGAAAAAGACCCTGTGAAGCAATACGCGGGAGAGACCGATGCTACTGCAGAACTTGAAGCAGCTACGCCGGAGTTGCTGGATAAGCCTTCCCCGGCTGGTACTGCAGGTACTAGTGCTACTGATCAGCACCATGACGACGAAGACGAAGAGGAGGGAGAGGCTGCAGATTACAGCCAGTTGTCTTTGGATGAGATCCGGCAGCAGTTGCAAACTGTGCTGAAAAGTGGCGATGCTATGAAGCAAAACAGGGTAATCAACGAGCTGTACCGCCACTATGATCAACGATTCCAGGCAGAGCGTGAAGAAGCTTTGGAAAGGTTCAAAAAAGAGGGAGGCACCGAAGATGACTTCGCATATAATACTTCCAAGGAGCACCAGGACCTGGAAAAGCTTCTTTCCGCTTACCGCGAGGCAAGGTATCAGCAGCGCCAGAACGTAGAAGAGCAGCGCCAGCGTAACTTTGAGCGCAAGGAACAATTACTAAGCCTGTTACGGCAGCTGGTGGAGTCTGCTGAAACCAAGAACAGCAGCGAAGAAGTGAAGAAGCTGCAGGCAGAGTGGAAGTCTATAGGACCAGTGCCAGCCGGCGAAGCCCAGGCACAGTGGGATTCTTACCATGCCCTGCTCGACATATTCTACAACAACCGCAGCATGTTCTTCGAAATGAAGGAGCTGGACCGCAAACGTAACCTGGATGCCAAGTTGCACCTTGTGGAGCGCGCGGAAGCTCTTAAAGATGAACAGTCCATCAACAAGGCGCTGCAGGAGCTACGGCACCTGCACGAAGAATGGAAAAACATAGGCCCGGTGCCAAATGACCAGCGCGAGCCGGTTTGGGAGCGCTTTATACAGGCTTCTGAGCAAGTGCACGAGCGACGCCGTGCTTATCATGGCGAGCGCAACCAGCGGGAGTCGGAAAACCTGGTAAAAAAACGGGCACTGCTGGAGCGCCTGCAGGAGTTTGCGAACTTCAAAACAGAGCGCATCAACGAGTGGCGCGATAAAACAGACGAAATCCAGAAGCTGAAAGAAGAATGGGAGGCTGCAGGCCTCGTGCCGAAGGAGCACGCCGAAGAAGTGAACAAGACGTTCTGGGGCAACTATAAAGCTTTTTTCCAGCATAAAAACCAGTTCTTCAAAGCCTTGGATGAGCAAAAGATGCAGAACCTGCGCCTGAAAACAGAACTGTGCGAAGAAGCCGAAAGCCTGAAGGACAGCACAGACTGGAACACAACAAAAGAGAAACTGATACAGCTGCAGAAAAAGTGGAAGACCATTGGCCGTGTACCGGACAAGCATTCTGATAAAATCTGGCAGCGTTTCCGGTCAGCATGTAATGAGTTCTTTGACAAAAAGCAGGCAACCGAGCAAAGCAAAAACGCTGAACTGGAAAAACTGTCATCTGAAAAGCTTGATCTGTGCGACCGCATTGCAGAAAAACTGGCCACCCCAAATGCCATAGGTTCCGTGGCAGAATATGAGGGGTTTGCGGCAGAGTGGAGAGCCCTAGATACGGATACAAGACGCAGCAGCCCAAAAGTAGAAGAAAAGTTTCTGGCCCTGATGGAAAAGTACCTGGACCGCGTGCCGTCCATAAACCCGGAGGAACGAAACAAACTGCTTGTGAAACTACAGGTAGAGAGAATCAAACATAGTCCGGATGCAGCCCAGAAGCTACAGCAGCGTGAGCAGCACATACGCCGTGAGATAACACACCTGCAAAACGACATACAAACATTGCGCACCAACATCGAGTTTTTTGGCCGTTCCAAAAATGCCGACAAACTGCGCCAGGAGTATGAGGGTAAAATTGCAGATGCACAAAAGCGCATTGATCAGCTGCAGCACCAGTTACAAGCGTTCAGGGGGTAAAAAAATTTCCCTCTGAGGCTCAAAACCTTAACAGTTTCTGAAGATTTTTTTTAGAATAGCTGTTGCATGCTACAAATCTTCGCCATACTTTTGCAACGCTTTAGAACAATAAAGCACAACAAAAAAGTGTAAGCCTCCTTAGCTCAGCTGGTAGAGCAACTGACTTGTAATCAGTAGGTCGCTGGTTCGATCCCGGCAGGGGGCTCCACTCCAAAAAGCAGAAGTTTGTACTTCCTCTGCTTTTTAGTAAAACATAAAGTACAGGCCTCCTTAGCTCAGCTGGTAGAGCAACTGACTTGTAATCAGTAGGTCGCTGGTTCGATCCCGGCAGGGGGCTCTTAATGGAAACCACTTACACTGAAAGGAGTAAGTGGTTTTTTTGTGTCTGATGTATTTTGTAATCACTAGCCCTCCCATATAAAGCAGAAGCAAATCGAGTAGCAACAGATACCTTTCTACTGGATTAATCCCGTTTTAAAGTTCCCCTGTTAACCTTACTGGTTTCGGTTACCGTATGCTGCATAGATAATTTGTTGCCGCATTTATAATTCTTTGCATAAATTTATTTGTATTAAATTTTAATATTATCTTAACCTGTCATTGACTTTGATATAGGTATAAACCTGTTTACAGGCGAAAATACAAAACGAATGCAGCAAGTAGTCCATCCTTGAAAGTACTGTGTTATTGTGTTGCTATGCAGGGGGGGGGCAGTAGAAGGATAACTAAACGATAGAAAAAATTAGTCGTTCTTTTTATAGGCAAAGGAGGAGAAAGGGCAGCGCTAGCTTGAATCTTCTCAATTGTGACGGTATTTAACATGTTGAATAATGAGGTCAGGAATTATCCTTTTGTGTTTCTGCTTCCTTTTTTTTGTAGACCTGCAGGCACAAAAGAAAGATGTTCAGGTTATTCAACTAAAACAGTTCCCCGCAAATGGTGTGTTGCTGGATAGCGGGTGGAAATACAGCCCGGGTGATGCTCCGGAAGGGGCTGACCCAGCCTTCGATGACAGGAACTTGCATCCTGTAGATCCCACAAAGGACATTTTGGGCCTGCCTCAACTCTGGCAAAACAATGTAGTTTGGTTTAGACTGCGTTTTTCTGCGGATAGCTTGCTGCGACAACAGACATTGGCTTTACTGGTGGAGCAGAGAGGTGCTTCAGAAATATATCTTAATGGTAATCTACTTCAACGGCTTGGCCAGTTAAGTCATGTGCCGGAAGAAGTGAAAGCAATTTTAAACCCAGAGGATACCTTCTGGCCTTGCCATTAAGTGAAGATTCTGCGCAGGTATTAGCTGTTCGGTTTGCGCTGCAGAAAAACCTCCCTTACCTGCAGTTTGGAGATGCCATCAACCCGGCACTTCGAATAAGGGTAAATGAAGTTAGTGCAGCAGTTCAAAATTCAAAATCCATAGATTTAACCATTACCCCTTTTGAGTACTTCCGGGCCGGCTTCTTTTTCATTCTGGCTGTGCTTCACTTTGCCTTCTTTTGCTTTTACCCGCCGCAACGCGCCAATTTGTACTTTTTTCTTTATTCGTTTCTTTCCGCTTTGTCATCATCAACAGGCCACCTCGCTTACAACGTGATGAGCATTGAAACGAAAATGCATGTGCTCATTTTTACTTTAGCTGTTGGGCTGGTGCTAAATCATATTTTTTACATAGCAGCCCTTTATCATCTCTTCACATTCAGAAAAGGAACCTAGTTCTGGACGCTGATCTGTGTGCTTGTTTTAGCGTTTCCACTTAGTTTCTGGCTTTACCACCAGGCAGGGCTTATTATGAAGGCGGTCTTTTTCCTTGTTTCCCTGGAGTCCATCAGAATCACAGCTTTAGCAGTTAAAAGAAAAAAGCGTGGGGCCAAAATTATGGCTGTAGGTGCTATCGGTTTTTTTATCTTCTATTCTGCTTTCTCAGCTATAGCTGCAGGATATGTACCTGCCGGCCCGAACTTGCTCTTTGGTATTCTGGCTTTCAACTTGAGCGTTTTAAGCTTTCCTTTGTCCATTTCGTTGTTTTTGGCTTTAGAGTTTGCCTATACCAGTCGCTCACTGGCTACTAAACTGGTGGAAGTGCAGGAATTGTCTGCGAAAACCCTAGCTCAGGAACTCGATAAACAAAAACTGATTACAGCCCAGAACGAAACACTGGAACGGCAGGTAGTTGAACGCACTGCCGAAGTTGTGGCCCAGAAGGAAGAGCTGCACACAACGCTAGAGCATCTAAAAGCCACGCAGTCCCGACTCATTCAGTCCGAAAAGATGGCCAGCTTAGGGGAACTGACTGCGGGCATCGCGCATGAGATCCAGAACCCACTGAACTTTGTAAATAACTTTTCAGAAGTAAGTGCTGATTTGATCCTGGATCTCGAGCAGGAGGTAGACACTGATCACAAGCAAGAGGTATTAGCCATTGCTGCGGACCTTCGACAAAGCCTACAAAGGATACACCTCCACGGTCAGCGAGCCGAGGCCATCGTCAAAAACATGATGCAGCACTCCCATATTTCTACTGGAAGTAAACAAGCCGTTGATTTGAATACGCTTGTGGAAGAATACCTGCGACTGGCTTATTACAACCAGCGGGCAAAAGACCAGAATTTTGAATGCACATTCGATACCTCTCTGGACCAGCAGCTTCCAAAAGTGGTGGTGCCGCAGGAACTGGGGAAAGTACTGCTCATCCTCTTCAACAACGCTTTCTATGCTGTGCAGCAAAAAAAGCGGATTTCTAAGGGCTTTATTCCAAAAGTTAAAACAAGCACCCGCCTGATGGAAGGCAAAGTGGAGATAGTTGTGTGGGACAATGGCACAGGCATCCCTTTTAATGTAAAAAGTAAAATTTTCCAACCCTTCTTCACTACTAAGCCCACTGGCCACGGTACTGGTCTGGGCCTCTCGCTAAGTTATGAATTCATCACCAGGGGGTACGATGGAGGGGAACTTATTGTAGTCACGGAGGAAGGAGAATGGACAGAATTCACCATTAAGCTTCCCAAAGTAACTTTAGCCGAGGAACTGACCTCCACCGGTTCTGCTCCGGCAGAGGCTCTTTAGTAAAATGACTGCTGCTATAGCTGCAACCATTTGAAATAAAGCATATTTAGCATGCAAAGCCTGTGATGCGCTCTTGTCATTGTTCATCCGATTGCTAAGATTCTTTCTGTTTTACTTCAAGTGTATTGTGAGATTACAGTCAAACATGTTATCAGCCTTGCCTCCAGTACTTCTGATGCTATGGCAGGTGCCCTCTTCCTTTTCTTGGAGATAATAGCGTACTTTGCGGTTCTACTCCCAAAGTGAAAGCTATGCAACTGATAGAGGTAACTACCCCTGAACTGGCACAGGAATTTTTAATGGTGCAGGTCAGGCTCTACAAAAAGGATCCAAATTATATCCGCCCGCTAGACAAAGACATCGACAACGTTTTTGACCCGAAGAAAAATAAGCTTCTCCGCCAGGGGGATGCAGTGCGCTGGCTGTTGCAGGATGACAAGGGGAAATACATTGGCCGTGTCGCTGCCTTCATCAACAGGAAAACAGCGAACAAATATGACCAGCCTACCGGTGGTATGGGCTTCTTCGACTGTATAAACGACCAGGCGGCTGCTAACATGCTGTTGGATGCCTGCCGTGATTGGCTGAAGGAGAAAGGCATGGAGGCCATGGATGGCCCTATCAATTTAGGAGAAAGAGACAAGTGGTGGGGAGTGCTGATCGATGGCTTTCATAAGCCCACCTACTGCATGCATTACAATTACCCGTACTACAAAGACCTGCTGGAAAACTATGGCTTTGAGCTCTATTTCCGCCAATATACCTATTACCGCACTGTGGAGGATCCGCTTGCTCCGGAGTATTATGAAAGAGCACAGCGGATTCTGAAAGACGAACGCTACAGCTTCCGGCACCTGG
Organism: Pontibacter brevis; assembly: GCF_054779655.1. Lineage (NCBI taxonomy): Bacteria > Pseudomonadati > Bacteroidota > Cytophagia > Cytophagales > Hymenobacteraceae > Pontibacter > Pontibacter brevis. The sequence continues at coordinate 206,511 of NZ_BAAGXV010000025.1, read as the reverse complement.
ACAAGAAAGACTTAAAGAAATACACAGAGGATTTCCGGAGGGTGTACAACAAGGCTTGGGTAAAGCATGAGGGAGTGAAGGAAATGAGCGAAGCTCAGGCTACTGTCATCATGAACACACTGAAGCCTATCCTGGACGAACGTATCATGTGGTTTGCGTACTTCGAAGAAGAGCCTGTGGGCTTCTTTGTCATTATACCTGAACTGAACCAGTTGTTCCAGTATGTGAACGGGAAGATGGATTTTTGGGGTAAGTTAAAGTTCGTGTTTCACCGCTGGCGTGGAGCCTGCAAGACCATGCACGGCATCGTGTTCGGTATTGCACCTGAACACCAGGCAAAAGGGGTGGAGGCAGCCATTATTGTAGCTGCGGGTAACTTTATCCAGGGTAACCCAAGCATCCCGTACCATGACCTGCAAATGAACTGGATAGGGGACTTTAACCCTAAAATGATGAAGGTGGTGGAGCAGATTGGCGGCCGTATCTACAAAACCCATGCGACTTACCGGTACCTCTTTGACAGAACAAAAGAGTTTAAGCGGATGCCAATCATCCATTAAAGCATAGAAGGTAGGTCCATGTCTTTTCCAAGAACAGGAGCCGATATTTCTTTCCACTCCCAGCCATTGTACTCCACCATGTACTTCAGGGCGCGGCGGCGTTTGCTGAGTTGTTCTAACTTAGTCATATCAGGCTTCAGCAGCGGGAAGTCTGCCTGCTGCAGCTCATCAACATGAATGGCAGGCACATCGCTTTTATCCGGTTTGATATAAAGTGAAGTAAGGGAGCCTATAAAGGTTGTAATGGCTTTGCGTAGCGGAACCAAATACTCATCACCCGGGCGCATGTGCTCTGGAACATAAATCAGGATGAGGGTGATGGCTTCATCGAGCGCTGCCAGGTTGGGCAGGAGAGAAGCCTCCTTGTCCTCGTGCTGGAAGTAGTGCAGTACCGGGTAAGACAAATGCATCTGCCCCTGATGCACAATCTCTTGTGTGAGATTGTGAAACTGATCCTCCAGTTTCTTTAGGTTCTCACCGTTCCAGTTGTTTAACAAAATACGCTGTGGGCTGTTGCCAATGGAGGCAATCTGTATGCTGAGCGCTCTGCGCTGAGTAACAGCTGACAGTACAGGCACCATATAGGTAATGGCGATGGTAATAAACATGAGTCCTGTAAACGATATAAATGCCGTGTAAATACTCCAGCCGTCTGTACCTGCTTTAAAATCACCATTTCCTAAAGTGGAAAGGGTGTAGCCAGTAAAATAAATGCGCTCCATCGTATTAGCTGGAAGCAGGGTAGAGGAAGTGATGACCGAGTCCTTATCAGAAGAATAAATGAGAATGTTCCCCACCCACAGCAGTACCACCCAGGTGATAAGGATGGAAAAGACTATTGCCAGCCCTGCTCCTGTCAGGGGTGCTCTTTTTTTTGTAAAGCGGCCGAAAAAATAAAACGTTCTCCAGACAGCCAGTGTCACGGGTCCACTGATGAAGCTGGCGCCGCGTGGGGCAAAAGTGGTGTAGAGCAAATCGAAAGCAGTACAGCAAATGATGATCACACCAACTAGCAAGTAAATAATTGATATCATGAAGGGGGTGCATTATGTATGACAGCCATGTGGCATTTACTATGGAGTTTATACTTTTGCAGGCTGTTGCGGGTTTCCCAGGAACAGCTGTTGACACTTTTCACGCTTTAGATTGAAATATCTTACCATGGATTCACTGACGCACATAGTAATGGGGGCTTCCGTAGGGGACGTGTTGGCAGGCAGAAAGCTTGGCAACAAGGCTATGATCTGGGGCGCAATTGCCGGCACCATTCCAGATTTGGATACGCTGGCAAACCCCTGGCTGGACACAGTGGAGCAGTTAAGCTTTCACCGTTCTCTGACGCACTCACTGCTATTTGCCATACTTGTGTCACCGCTGCTGGGCTTGCTGCTTCGGCGGATGTACCGGCAACAGGATGTAAGCTTCCGTACCTGGACGCTGCTTTTCTTTTTTGGTATTACCACACACAGCTTGCTTGACAGCTTTACTACCTGGGGTACTCAGGTGCTGTGGCCTTTCAGCAATTATGGTTTTGCTTTCTATAATCTTTTTGTGGTGGATCCCTTCTTCACAGTTCCTTTTCTCTTATGCGTGCTGGCAGCTGCCTTTTATGCACGGCACAAGCCAACCAGGCGACGCCTTGTTTATGCAGGCCTCGGCATCAGCTCTGTTTATATTCTTTTTTCCTTCGTGGCCAAGGCTGCTGCAGACAATATCTTCAGGAAAAGCCTTCAACAGCAACAGATAAGCTATCTTTCTTTTATCAGCAAACCCACTCCGATGAATACCATCTTCTGGTCTGCCACTGCGAAAGATGAAAAAGGGTTTTACAACGGGTTTTACTCGTTGCTGGATGAGGATGAAACAGTAGCGTTTGACTTTGTGCCGCAGCAGGCTGAACTTCTGCAGCCCTATCGTGGCCACCCTACATTGGAGCGACTGCTGGAGATTACGAAGGGCTATTACGCAGTTGTGCCTTCAGATGAGGCAGGAGTACTGATACGGGACCTGCGCTTCGGCAAGTTTGATGGGTGGCGGGAACAGGGAGGGCAGTATGTGTTCGTGTACCATGTGTGGCAGGATGAGCAGGGGCAACTGAAAGTAGAGGAGATAAATAACAGGCCTAAGATAGACGCGGCTTACCTGAAGTCTTACCTGCAGCGCATCAGGGGTATAAAAGGATAAGGCGCCTGTTAAAGCGCCTTATCCTTTATTGTTCATCTTTTTTTCTAGAGCGTCTCATAATAAGCCAGCGCTTTTGCCCATCCTTCCCCGGAATTAAGGTTTAAATTGTTGGAGGCGGCATAATCCTGCACCTTGTCCTTTTTATCTGGCAAGGCCTTCAGCAGGCTTTTCTTATTGAGTTTCACCTTGTTTACAGTCTTATCAGAACCTATCAGGTAAAAGCTTTGGGAATCTACCAGTTCATCGTATGTTTTTCCTGAACTATACGCACCCTTGAAATCTGCTTTTACAAAAGCTTTTTCAGGCACCATCACCAGTTGCACCTTTTCTCCCTCATGAAGTACAACCACAAACTGGCTCAGGAGTTTTACATCCTGAGTAGCTAAAGCAGGAACCTGCTTAAAAGTATATCCCTTCTTCGTTTTACTGTCTGTTAAAACAAAGCTGTCTACTTTAGATGGATTTAAAACAAATTCTTTTTCGTCATCGCTCCGGTACAAGAGCACATTTTCGTAGACATTGTATTTCACATCCACATTACGGTAAACAGTGTTTTTGTTCGTGATGGTGGCTTTGTTCCAGTCCTCACGGAAGAAAGGAGTGCCTTTCACCCCTTCGTACCTGTTGTCATAAGTGCGCACCATGGTCGCATTCATGCCGTTTCCTAATTCTGCTAAATTGCGTTCAGCATCAAGACCAACGGGAGTGGAAGCAGATTGAGCAAAGGCTACCTGAGAGGCCAAAGCCAGGGGGAGGAGGAGCGCAAATTTAGTCATAACAAAACCTGATTAAAGTGGTGAACAAGGGTCAATTCAGAAGATATACATGCTGCAATGGTCCCATTAATTTACTTAAAAATAATCTGGAAATTAAAAAATCAGCAGCAAATTATATCCTTAATTTAGAAAGCGTCATTTCAGTTCAATTTACGTTCTTATAACTATCATTAAACATTTAAAATTTTAATATGGCACAAAACAGATGGTCACTATCTGGTAAAAAAGCAGTTGTTACGGGAGGTTCAAAAGGAATAGGTGCAGCTATTGTAGACGATTTCATTGCCTTGGGGGCAGAAGTATTGGCGGTAGCACGAAAAGAAGAGGACCTGAAGCGCCTGAAAGAGCAGTACCCGGAGCGTCTATACACTTTTTCTGCTGACGTTAGTAGCCCGGAAGGCCGACAGGCACTGGCAGACCAGGTAGCGGCGCAATGGGGAGCACTTGATATACTGGTAAACAATGCAGGCACCAACGTCAGAAAGCCCACCGCGGAATACACTGCAGAGGAGTATGACTACGTCATGAACACGAACCTCCGTTCAGCTTTCGAGTTGAACCGCACCTTATACCCCCTTCTTCAGAAATCCGGGCAAGCCAACATTATACATGTTTCATCGGTGGCAGGTTTAGTGCACGTGCGCACTGGCAGCATTTATGGCATGACAAAAGCAGCCATGAACCAGCTGACGCGGAACCTTGCCGCTGAGTGGGCAAAAGACGGCATAAGGGTGAATGCGGTGGCTCCCTGGTACATCAGCACACCGCTGGCCCAGACCGTACTCCAGAATCAGGACTTTTACGATGCGGTTGTCAGCCGCACCCCCATGCAGCAGGTGGGTAAACCAGAGGATGTTGCCGGTGCTGTTTCTTTTCTTTGCATGCCCGCTGCAGCCTATATTACGGGGCAGACAATGGCAGTAGACGGGGGCTTTACCATCAATGGCTTCCATCCTTTGTAGGCGAAATGCGGCCGTTCCCCTGGCAGAAAGTACATCTATTTTTGCTGGATATTTAAAGCAAAAATGATTACTTTTGTATGATATGGAATTGAGAGCCTGCTGTAGTAGCAGGCTCTTTTAACCTTTACCTATGGCTACAACCAGATTGCTGTTTATTGTCCTTATTGCGTTTTTCTCTGCTACTTTATTTTCCTGTAAACCGGCTTGCCCTATTGCCTCCTGCCAGGTGCGCATGGTGCATCCGCATGGCGAGCAGGAATTCAGAGGGCAGCCTATCTGGAAAAAACAAAACCCCAAAATGGGGCAGAAGCTGCCTAAAACTTCCAAGGAAACAGTTCCTAACAGAAACGATAAAAGCATAAATAAGAATTAGCCTATATAGCTGTTAAGGCATTTTTGCCTAACTTGCCTGAATTTAACAACCAACCTAATTACAAAATTAAGACTTTAGACATGATCGAAGGCGAACGAATAATACCGATCAACATTGAAGACGAAATGCGTGGTGCGTATATCGACTATTCAATGTCTGTTATCATTTCAAGAGCCTTACCTGACGTTCGGGATGGACTGAAGCCTGTGCACCGCCGCGTGCTTTACGGTATGTCCGAACTGGGGGTATCTTATAACAAAGCGTATAAAAAATCGGCTAGGATAGTAGGAGAGGTGTTGGGTAAATACCACCCACACGGAGACTCTTCTGTATATGAAACCATGGTGCGAATGGCCCAGGAATGGTCGTTGCGCTACCCGCTGGTAGATGGCCAGGGTAACTACGGCTCTATAGACGGTGACTCCCCGGCGGCGATGCGTTATACGGAGGCACGCCTGAAGCGTATGGCGGATGAACTGCTCGCCGACCTCGACAAGAACACTGTTGACTTTGTACCCAACTTCGATGACTCCCTGAAAGAGCCATCAGTTATGCCAGCCAAGTTTCCGAACCTGTTGGTAAACGGTACTTCTGGTATTGCGGTAGGTATGGCCACAAACATGGCACCGCACAACCTGACAGAGGTGGTGAACGGCACCATTGCCTACATCGAGAACAAAGACATCACGATAGCTGAACTGATGCAGTACATTACTGCTCCAGACTTCCCGACAGGCGGTATTATCCATGGCTACGATGGTGTTAAATCCGCTTTCGAAACAGGCCGTGGCCGGGTGCTGATGCGTGGGCGTGCCAACTTCGAAACTACACCTTCCGGTAAGGAGCAAATCATTATTACCGAGATACCTTACATGGTAAACAAGGCTTCGTTGATTGAGAAAACGGCAGCGCTTGTTAATGAAAAGAAAATTGAAGGCATTGCGGACTTACGTGACGAGTCTGACCGTGATGGTTTACGCATTGTGTATGACCTGAAGCGTGATGCGATTCCGAATGTGGTGCTAAATAACCTGTACAAGTACACCGCACTGCAGTCTTCTTTTGGTGTAAACAACGTGGCGCTGGTAAAAGGCCGCCCAATGACACTGAACCTGAAGGAGCTGATCCACTACTTTGTGGAGCATCGGCACGAGGTTGTTATTCGCCGCACACAGTATGAACTGGATGAAGCGAAGAAGCGGGCTCACATCCTGGAAGGATTACTCATAGCGCTGGATAACCTGGATGAGGTGATCAACCTGATTCGTTCTTCACGTGATCCGGAGATTGCACGCAATGGTTTGATGGAACGCTTTGGCTTGTCTGAAATACAGGCTCGTGCTATTCTGGACATGCGTCTGCAGCGTTTAACTGGTCTGGAGCGTGACAAGATTCAGCAGGAATACCAGGAAATCATGAAGCTGATCGACCATTTAACAGCCATTCTGAATGATGAAGGCCTGCGTATGCAGATCATCAAAGATGAACTGACAGAGATCAGAGACCGCTACGGAGACGAGCGCCGCACCAGCATTGAGGCCAGCACCGGCGATATCTCATATGAGGACATGATCCCGGAAGAGAACATGGTCATCACCATCTCGCATGAAGGCTATATCAAACGTACCTCTCTGAGCGAGTACCGCAGCCAGAGCCGCGGAGGTGTAGGCTCAAGGGGAGTAGCTGCATCTAAGGAAAATGACTTCACAGAGCACCTGTTTATTGCCAATACGCACCACCACATGCTGTTCTTCACAGAATCTGGCCGTGTGTTTTGGTTAAAAGTATACGAGTTGCCGGAAGGAGGGAAGACCTCTAAGGGCCGTGCTATCCAGAACCTGATCCAGATTGAGAAAGAGGACACAGTACGTGCGGTGCTGAATGTGCGAGACCTTAAAAACGAGGACTATGTGCTCAACCACAACCTGGTGTTCATTACTGAGCAGGGAACAATCAAAAAGACTGCCCTGGAAGCTTATTCACGCCCTCGCACAAACGGTATCAATGCCATCTCCATCAACGACGGTGACCGCCTGCTGGATGTGCAGCTGACAAATGGCAGCAGCGAAATTATTATAGCGCTGGAGTCTGGCAGAGCCATTCGCTTTAATGAAAGCCAGGTTCGTGCTATGGGACGTAACGCTGCTGGCGTTCGCGCCGTAACACTTGGCGGACCGGATGACAAGGTAATTGGTATGGTTTGTGTTACAGATGAGAACACAGAACTGCTGGTTGTCTCGGAAAACGGTTTTGGCAAACGCTCGCTCCTGGATGAGTACCGCATCACAAACCGTGGCGGTAAAGGCGTAAAGGCCATGAATATAACGGACAAAACCGGTAAGTTGATTGCTATCAAAGGGGTGGTGGATACAGACGACCTGATGATTATCAACCGTTCAGGTATCACTATCAGGCTCCGTGTAGCAGATCTCCGTGTTATCGGAAGAGCCACGCAGGGTGTCAGGTTGATCAAGCTCAATGAAAACGACCAGATTTCCTCAGTAGCAAAAGTTGAAATGGAGAATGAGGATGAAATGGTGGAAACTGTATTAGAGCAGTCTGAACTGAATCCGGAAGACTCGCTTCAGCCAGATAAAATGATTGATCCGGTAAGCGAAGACGATGAGCCGGAAAACACCGAAGAAGTTTAAGTTTAGCGTAAACGAACTAATTTCCAATTATTTAACGTTACACAAACAATCACAAACCATTCAAATATAAGTATGAAGAAAGTACTTTTGACAGCCTTAGCAGCCGCAAGCATATCGGTAGCAAGTGCACAAAACTCGGCCGTAAACAGCGCCATCTTGAACCACAAGAACGGTACGCTGGATAAAGCCCAGGAAAGTATCAATCAGGCCATCGAACACAAGAAAACCAAAGACAAAGCTAAAACCTGGTTTTACCGTGGTGTCATTTACCAGGATATGATCGGCAACCCGGTGTATGGTAAATTGGCAGATGACAATACACCAATTGTTGTACTGGAATCTTTTGACAAAACTGTAGAGTTGGATGGTCAAAATGGTGAGTTTGCCAAGCAGGTGCCTGCCCGTAAAGAGCAGTTGTACGGCCAGGTGCTGAACCAGGCGGTAGAGTTCCACAACAACCAGGATTGGGAAAACGCCATTGCAAAATATAAGCTGGCAAGCAAAATAAACCCAACAGATACAACAGCAGTTCTTTATGCTGCTTATGCCTCTACAGCAAACCAGGATTATCCGGCTGCCATTGGTTTCTATGACAACCTGATTCAAATGGGCCACACAACGGAGGATGTTTACAAAAACAAAATTCAGTTGATGCAGGCTACAGAAGCTTCTGATGAAGAAGTAATGAAGGCTCTGGCTGCTGGTTTAGAGAAACAGCCAAACAGCGTTTACCTGATGCAGGAAGAGCTTCGTTATTACCTGAAGAACGACCGTGGCGATGAAGCAATGGAGAAACTTGACAAAGCTATTGCAGCAGACCCTAAAAACGCCAGCCTTTTAGCAGTGAAAGGTAACCTGTTGGAGCGCAAGAAAGATATGGAAGGTGCTACAGCAACTTACAAGAAAGCCCTTGAAATAGAGCCAAACAACTTTGATGCAAACTACAACCTGGGTGTGTTAGAGTTCAACAAAGGTGCTGATGTAAACAACAGAGCGGCTAAAATGGACTATGCTACATACCAGAAGAAAGGTAAAGCCCTTGAAGCTGAAGCAAAGAAGCATTACCAGGCAGCAGTTCCTTATTTTGAGAAGGCGCTTGAAATTCAGCCGAAAGATCAGGCTACAATGCAAAACCTGATTAAGCTGTACACGCGTTTAGAGCGTAAAGCGGATGCTGAGAAAATCAGTGCCAGGATGAACAACTAGTTTCCAATTAGTCTATATGGAAAAAGGAAAGCAGGCATTGCTTTCCTTTTTTTGTTTTTAGCACATCATGTTAATCAAGGAAGGGAAGTATGAAAGCAGCAGCAATACGAAGATAATCCAAGGCCTGTACAGAAGATATTTTACACCTTATTTAACATAATATAAATTATAAGACTTATAATATACGATGTAAAACATCTATTTTAAGTGTCACTCATAATATACTTTATGTTAAGTAGCGACAAGTGTCGCAGGTGCCACAATCAGGAAGTTTGCTTTTGTATAAAGTACAGAATAACAACGATGCTGAGATACAACGTTAGTAAACTTATTTTGATTATCTCGTAAGTTTTCATTCCTGCAAAATCAGAGCAGACAAGCTCTATAATAATTGCAGTAAGCAGAAACAAATAAAGCAGAACTGACGGTAAGGTTATCTTCATGATTCTTAAGTTCTTTTTACAGGAAATTTTTCATATAAGCTGCTCCTTATAAAAACCTTACAAGTTCCCACGGGTAAAGTTGCAGGCAAATACATTTTTCATTAATTTTTTATATCATCCAATGAAACAATATAAGCTTTATTGGTTTATTAAGATAAAAAAGGAGTCGCAGCATACAGCCACGACTCCTTTTTTATTAGGTACTCAACTCTGTTTTTTAGAAGATATACTTTGTACTCAGGAAGTTAGAATTTCCTTCGTTCACAATCTCGTTGATGAGATGCTTGTTGTTCTCATTCAGTTTTGTAGCCACCAAAGACCGGATGGAGAAAGAACGCAGCGCATCCACTACAGACAAAGTACCTTCGGCACTGTCTTTACGGCCGGTGAAAGGGAACTTATCCGGGCCGCGCTGGCACTGGCAGTTAATGTTCACACGGCTCACCTGATTCACCAACGGATCTATCAAAGCGGCTGTCTCAGTGGCATCGTTGCTGAAGATGCTGACCTGCTGCCCATGCGTCGATTCAATCAGGTACTGGATTGGCTCTTCCAGGTCATCAAATGGTACCACCGGAATAACGGGCCCAAACTGCTCTTCGCGGTAAACTTTCATTTTTTGTGTTACCGGGTAAAGAATGGCAGGATAGACAAAGGATTCAAAAGAAACACCTCCTCCTCTATTCACCACAGCCGCACCATGTGCTTCTGCATCATCTATCAGGTCTTTGAGATAGGCTGGTTTGTTAGGCTCTGGCAGTGGCGTCAGGGCCACCCCTTTCTCCCATGGCATACCTATTATTAACTTACCTACCGCTTCAGTTAATTGCCCCAGGAACTGATCTACCTTAGAACGATGCACAAAAATAATCTTGAGGGCCGTACAACGCTGCCCGTTGAAAGAAAGCGCACCCAGCACCGTCTCAGAAACAGCCAGGTTTACATCCGCATTCTCCGTTACAATAGCGGCATTTTTAGCGTCCAGGCCCAGTATGGCTCGCAGCCTGTTTACCTTTGGGTGAAGTTTCTTTAACTCATCAGCCACTTTGCTGGAGCCAATCAATGTTAGCACATTTATTTGCCCCGACTGCATTAAACCCGGTACAATGGCATTACCGCGTCCGTAAATGGTATTCACAACGCCTTTTGGGAAACACGCTTTAAAGGCCTCCAGCAGCGGGTAGTGCAATAGCGTACCATGCTTTGGTGGCTTAAATAGCAGGGTATTACCCATAATAAGAGCCGGAATCAAAGTGGTAAAAGTCTCGTTCAGCGGGTAATTGAAAGGCCCCATACACAGCACCACGCCCAGCGGGGAACGGCGTATCTGCGCCACAATGCCCTGCTCTATCTCGAAGCGGGAAGAATCCCGATCCAGGTCTTTCAGCGCATCGATGGTGGCATAAATATATTCAACGGTTCTGTCAAACTCTTTTACAGAATCCGCCACAGACTTACCGATCTCCCACATGATGAGCTTCACTACAATGTCTTTCTGCTCAATCATTTTATGTGTAAACTGCTCTACACAGCGGATTCGGTCCTGCACACTCATGGTAGGCCATTGCCCCCGCCCATTGTTATAAGCTGCTACTGCAGCATCCAACGACTCCATTGCCTCCTTTTCTGTGCAAATGGGGTAAGTGCCAATAACTTTGCGTTTATAACCTTCAGGTGTTTTCACAGCCACCGGAGAATAGACTGTATGCACAGCACCCTCCCACTGCTTCATTTCTCCGTTGGATAAATATTCACGCTGATGAATTTCCTGTGTCAGCTTAAATTCTTCCGGAATCTGATTTTCCTCAACAAAAATTGATTTTACCTGGTCTTCAGTTGCATTCTCTGCAAAGTCAGTTACACTCATTGCACATTTATTTGGGTTTCGATATTTTGTAAGACAGCTTCCTGTCTCTGGTCCGCATACTTTTAAACTCTTGTGTTACGAGTTCCCGAGTCACCACCTTAGAGCACATAAGACTGCCAAAGCTTTACAAAACTAGTGCATTATTTTAAAAAAATAAAATAAACAGACAATTTCGCTGAAATATTTATAATGATGCAAGTATAACATCATCATTCTGCTAACGAGTGTTCGTTATGCTATATAGCAAAAAGCAAGAAATGTACGGCACAAAATTGAGGAGAGGTGGAATGATTCTTCTTAAGGCAACAAGTCAGAAAAGCGCTTTAGCTTATGCCAGTGTTTTGCAGCTGATAGGCTTTTGGTGTAAGCCCTACCTGGTTTTTGAAGGCCCGGATAAAGTAGTTGAGGTTCTGGAATCCTGCCATGTAGCAGGCTTGCGTAACTGAATTAAGCGGATCTTGCAGATGCTTTTTTGCCAGCCGAATGCGCTCTTTGAGGATGTAGATGGCTACCTGGAAAATGGCTCCGGCGCTGGCTGCCGGATGCTGCATTGTGATGAAGCCGGCGGAGCAAACACCTACCAGCATCATGGTGCTGATGGAGCTTATCAAAGACATCCTACCTGCCGGTGTACTGAACATAGTAACCGGCTTTGGACCCGAAGCAGGCAAACCACTTGCACAGTCTCCGAGAGTTGCCAAAGTAGCCTTTACAGGCGAAACAACTACAGGTCGCCTGATTATGCAGTATGCTTCTGAGAACCTGGTGCCGGTGACGATGGAGTTAGGAGGCAAGTCCCCTAATATCTTTATGCCTAGTATTGCCGATGCAGACGATGAGTTTTTTGATAAATGCGTGGAAGGCGCTGTCATGTTTGCCCTGAACCAGGGGGAGGTCTGCACCTGCCCTTCGCGAATACTCGTGCACGAAAGCATTTACGATCGCTTTATGGAGCGTGTCATTGCGCGCACGGAAGCCATCAAAGTGGGGCATCCTCTTTCTGAAGATACCATGATTGGTGCCCAGGCATCTAACGACCAGTTTGAGAAGATTCTTTCTTATATGGACATAGGCAAGCAGGAAGGTGCCGAAGTGCTGACAGGTGGCGGTGCAGCCGGCCTCAACAGCGGCCTGGAGAATGGCTATTACATTAAACCCACCATATTCAAAGGCAACAATAAGATGCGGGTGTTCCAGGAAGAAATCTTCGGCCCCGTTACCTCTGTCACCACGTTTAAAACAACAGAGGAAGCCATCGAGCTGGCGAACGATACCTTGTATGGCCTGGGTGCCGGCCTCTGGACCCGTGATGCGCACGAGATCTATCAGATTCTGCGTGCCATACAGGCTGGCCGTGTGTGGGTAAACTGCTACCACGCTTATCCGGCACACGCTCCGTTCGGTGGTTATAAAAAGTCCGGCTTTGGCCGTGAGAACCACAAGATGATGCTGAATTATTACCGCCAGATCAAGAACATGCTCATCTCCTATAACAAGAGCAAATTAGGTTTCTTTTAATCGTTTTGTATAACAGAAGCCCTGCAGCAAAACTGCAGGGCTTTCTTTTTTAGACAGAAAAATAATGGAGATAAAACGCGTAGAGGTTACAGATAAAGCCAAAGAAGTAATAGACCAGTTGCGGGACAGGCACGGCCCGCTGATGTTTCACCAGAGCGGCGGTTGCTGTGATGGTTCAACACCCATGTGCTTTGAAGATGGTGAGTTCCGCGTAGGCGAAAGTGATGTGCTGCTCGGAGAGGTACATGGTTGTCCGTTCTACATTGCCCGTGACCAGTATGAGTACTGGAAACATACGCAACTAACCCTTGATGTGACGCCAGGGCGGGGTTCCAGCTTCTCGCTGGAGATACCTCTGGGCCTGCGTTTCCTGATCAGGTCCAGAATGTTCTCAGAAAAAGAAATGGCTGAACTACAGCCTTTGTAACAAGAGACAATTGAGAAAGTGTAGAATTAAGTACCCCCCTGCATCAAATCCTGCACAAAGCGTGCAGGATTTTTTGTTTTCAGAGGCTTAGTAAATCAAGTTGTATAAAAACTTCATATTCTTCAATTCCCTTTGGTTCGCTTTTGCATAAGCCTGAAAAACAAAGCAGTATGAAGTGATTTTACGTGTTTACCTCCAGTGTTTACCGTTTTATATCTTCAACGTTACAACTTTCGTTTCGTAAAAATTCCAGTTGCTGCTGCCTCTCAAAAACAGCAGCAAAAAGTCTACATATACTTTTCCTTAAGTTGATGAAGAAAGAAGAGATTCACTTGTGGGACTGGCAACGGATCCTGATAGGTGATACGCATTGGGAGTTTATGGGGGAAATATTTGTGCGCACCATCCTCATCTATATTATTCTGCTTCTTGTGCTGCGGCTGCTAGGCAAGCGCATGAGCGCTCAACTAAGCATTACAGAAATGTCTGTCATGATTACGCTTGGTGCCATCGTAGCGGTGCCCATGCAAATACCGAATCGTGGTATGTTGCCAGCCATTGTTGTGCTAATCTGCACACTTCTCTTTCAGCGAGGCCTTAACTGGCTAGCTTTTAAATACCGAAAAATTGAGGAGATAACACAAGGGAACATAAGCCTTCTGGTGTCGGAGGGGTGCCTGGAGCTAGACGAAATGAAGAAAGCCTCTGCTTCACGGGAGCAGGTTTTCGCGGTGCTACGCAAAAGTGATATACAGCACCTGGGCCAGGTAAAACGACTTTACCTGGAAGCCAGCGGCAGATTCAGCCTCTTCAGGAACGTGGATCCAAAGCCTGGCCTTAGTGTGTTGCCAAAGCAGGACGAGGAACTATTGGCGAATCAGCCAAAAGACAATTACCAATATGCCTGCAACAGTTGCGGCAAGACAGAGAAAAAAGAGCACACCCCCAACCATGTTTGCGGGCGCTGCGGCGCTGACAGCTGGTCACGCGCTTTTAATACAATTCCTGCCAACCACAATGAATATACATTGAAGGAAGCAGCTGAATAGAAATTTTATTCAAAACAGCAATACAGTAAGATGAAACCAGAAGACATTGACATAACAGATTATATGCGCATTATTCTGGGGGATGTTCCCTGGAGCTTTCTGATTGAGGTCATTTTCCGGATCGGGTTTATATATATCCTGCTCATGGTGTCGATGCGGATAATGGGGAAACGCATGGCTTCTACGCTCAGCAACAACGAACTGGCCTCCTTGGTGTCGTTAGCTGCAGCGGTGGGAGTACCCATGCTGGCTCCGGAAAGAGGCATGCTGCCTGCCCTGATCATTGCAGTGATAGTGGTGGGAATACAGCGGCTGATTGCCTACTACACCTACAAAAGCAGCAAACTGGAGTTTGTGGTTTTAGGCGATATAAGTGTATTGGTAGAAGACGGCAAAATGCTACTCGATGTGATGAAACTGAACCGAGTGACACCAGACAGGCTTTTCGCAGAATTCAGGAATGCGGGTATAACCAACCTGGGAAAAGTGAGGAGATCTTATTTTGAGGCAACGGGAGAATTTACTAATTATATATACGAGAACCCAAGACCCGGCCTGTGCATCCTGCCAGAATGGGACGAAGGGTTCAGAGCAGAACAACAGGAGCCTCAAGGTATCTACGCCTGCAACACCTGCGGCAATATAATAGAAAAAGAGAAGGATAAAGATTGGCCCTGCAGCAATTGTGGCCAGAAGAAATGGATAAATGCTATCGTGAGCTAAACAATCAGAAGTATTACCAGCCTTACAGGCACAGTTGTTTGCTTCTAAAGCTAAAAGTGGTTTTATACCAATGCTATTTGATTCGTGCATCCTCGATTTTACACATCTGAAGCAGATGCATATCTCTTCTGGATGTAGTTTGAAGATTGACTGCAGAACGATTTAATGGGCAGTATTAAATTGGTAATGGAATCGTAGAAATAGGTTAACAGTCAAGAATAAAAAATGTCCTGCACCAGTAAGTGCAGGACATTTTTTTAATTCCTATGCAGCAAATACTATTTAGCTGCCATGTATATTTCTGTTTGCTGTGGTGCTGACTCCAGCATGGCATATTCTTCATTTCCTCCCCTTATCCAGCTAACTGCCGCAATGGCAAGCGCTGTAACAAGCGCAATAATCAGGGCAGGAAGAAAACCATCTACTTTAAAATTACCCACTAATTTGTCTACCAGTTTTATCATCAAGGCCACTACAAACAAACTTACAATGGCTTCGAGTAAGAAAAAGGTAAAAAGGTTTAGTAAGCCGCTCAGCAGCCATCCGAGCGTTGCATTGAAAATTGCAATCAGAAAGGCCACCCATAGTGCTGTCCAGAAACTTTTGACATGTACGCTGGACATTGCATAAGCCAGAATCAGAATGACGCCAGCCGTTACAAACAAGTTTATTATGAATTCCATAGTGTTATTTTATTGTTTAACTATAGAACCCTATTACGGAACCACTGCTGTTTTTGATGGGAAAAAGTATCAGTCGCGGTATTCAGGCTTCAGTCTGTTCCGGTAATTTGCCTCGAACTTTTTTACTTTAGGCCTTGCCACCGACACAACATAAGGGTCTGTAGGATTGATGCGGTAATAGTCCTGGTGGTACTCCTCTGCTTCCCAGAACTTCTTGAAAGGCTGTATTTTTGTGACGATATCATCCCGATACACGCCTGCTTCGTCTAATTCCCGCACATAGTTTTCTACGATGTTCTTTTCTTCGGGAGTGCGGTAAAAAACCACAGAACGGTACTGCTTGCCGTAATCCGGCCCCTGCCGGTTGAGTGTCGTCGGGTCGTGGGTGGCAAAGAAAACCTCCACCAGTTCCTGGTAAGAAATTTGTTCCGGATCGTAGTACACCTGTACTGCCTCCGCATATTCTGTCTCGCCTGCACTTACTTCACTGTAAGTAGGATTTGCTTTTTTGCCACCGGAATAACCAGAAATAACAGCGTTAACCCCCTGCAGGCGTTCAAAATAAGCTTCCGTGCACCAGAAACAGCCGCCGGCAAAAGTAGCTTTTGCCAAGCCTGCGGTGTCTTCCGGCACCAGCGCCTGGTGGGTTTCACTTGCAAAGCTGCTGGCGTAGCGATCGGTGCTGCCTTCAGTACAAGAGGTAAAAATAAAAATGAGGGGTAAGAGGAAGTGAAGTTTGTATACAGTCATAGGGAAAGGCTAGGGTTCAACATTCTTATTTACGACAACACGGTTTCGGCAGATTTAGTTTGTACAGGTGTTCTGGCTACCTATCTTTGGCTGTAAAGATACATCAACTCAAACATGCAACTGCTGTATAACAACCACCTGTTACACGAAAATGATGTAAGGCTGCCGCTTTCCAACAGGGCGTTTCAGTACAATGATGGTTTCTTCGAGACTATCATCATCCGGCAGGGCCGCTTGTGCTTTTGGGAAGATCATGTGCAGCGTATGCAGGAAGCAGCCGCTGCACTACAGCTAGTGCTTCCATCCTTTTTCTCTTCACCTGCCTTCTATGAAAGACTTCTGGAACTGGCAACACTACAGCAGGCGCGGGCGTATGGCCGGCTAAAACTAAAAGTGTGGAGAGCCGGCGCAGGTATTTATACACCCGAAACAAACCAGGCGGACTGGCTGGCAACTGTACAACCGGCCGCACCACTGCCTGAATTGCCCCTGCAGGTAGGCTTGTGCCGGCAGGTACGAACGCAATACTCTCCTCTCTCCCATTTCAAAGGCCCGCATGCGCCTTTATACGTTCTGGCAGCAATAGAGAAAGACAAGCGGAATTTAAATGACATGCTGCTGCTCGACCTTCAAAACAATGTGTCAGAGTTTACTTCCGCCAATTTGTTCTGGGTAAAAGATAATGCGCTCTTCACTCCTGCCCTGGAAACCGGCTGCATTAACGGCGTGTTACGGCGCAACATCCTGCGGTGGTGCCGGCAGCACCACATAAAACTAACAGAAGCATTAGCCGACATCGAACAAGTTTATCATGCAGAAGCTGTTTTTGCTGCTAATGTAACCGGCATCCGGAAAATTGCCAGCATAGAAGATGTTTCCCTGCCCACGCAACACCCTCTTTTAAATAAACTAAGCCAGGCTTTACTAGCGTAAAGTTCCTTCTAATTCTTTCCTTTTGTATCCCTGAATTAAAAAAATACCTGCCAGTCCCATTCAAACAAAATTATTTTTCCGGTTCGCAAAATATTTTTTCATCCCTCCCAAGCATCCCTCCTTCAATAACTAATTCATTATGAATGCCTTAGTTTTAGCTTATACTCTCTATGTAAGTTCCATTTTAGATTAATTTTTATATTCCTTGAATAAATGTAAATAAAGACTTAAAGTTGCAACAAACTTTATTCAACCTGGGGCGTATTAAGCTCACAGGCTATATAACACAACATGAATATTAATCTGCTGTTTCTTTGAATTCAGCGCGGGGAATTTTAATACCGTTGTTTTAGTAACCTTCCTATTCCATCCATACCAGCTGGATCTGTCACCTGCTTAAGGTGATGGCCATGCCTCTTCGCTAAAGGTAGCTTCTAGCTACGCTGTAGTACTCCTATCTAAACACATAACCAATACTGCCTCAGTTTTTATTTTTCATTTTAATACCTATTCGTATGAGGAAATTTTACGTGTTTGCCTCCCTTTTCTGGGGTGGTCTTGTATTTAGCAACGAAGGATTTGCGCAGCAGGAGCGTGTGAAGGAAAGGCTGGAAGATGCCTCTGGGGCTCCTACCTTCATCAAATTCAATCCTAATGGCAGAGAGACTCATCGGGCAGAACAGGCCAGTAAGGTACTGAGTACCTACCTCGACCTGCAGGCTGAAGAGGAAATGAAGCCTGTAAGGCGGGAAACTGACAAAGAAGGTTTTCTGCACCAGCATTTCGAACAGTACTATAAAGGAGTACGGGTGGAGTATGGCAGCTATAACGTGCACAGTAAGAACGGCGTGGTGCAGTCGATCAATGGGGAACTTAAAAAAGTTGAAAAGCTGAACACGAATCCTGCCTTAGCAGAAAAAGCAGCTTTGCAGAAAGCCTTGGCCTTTGTAGGAGCACGTGAGTACATGTGGCAGGACCCGGGACAGGAAGCCTGGATAAAAAAAATGGAGAACAACCCAAAGGCCACTTTCCACCCTAAAGGCGAACTTGTTATCGTCAATAATTACCTCACTACCTCAAAAGAAGAACGTGAGCAGCCGGTGCTGGCCTGGAAGTTTAACATCTATGCCCAGGAGCCACTGAGCCGCGACTACATTTACGTGGATGCGCAGACGGGCGAAGTCGTGCACAAAGATGCCATCATCAAACATGCGGCAACAGCCGCATCGGCAGCTACCCGTTACAGCGGCACACAAACCATTACCACAGACAGCAACAGCGGCAGCTACCGTCTTCGCGACTATTCAAGAGGCAATGGTATTGAGACCTATAACTGCAAAACCAGCACCAGCTACAATACGGCAACCGATTTTACGGATGCAAACAACAACTGGACAGACAGTGAGTACAACAACACCGCCAAAGACAATGCAGCCCTCGATGCACACTGGGCCGCGCAGAAAACATACGACTACTTTAAAAGCCGCCACAACCGCAACAGCTACGACAATGCCGGAGCCAAGATAAAAAGCTACGTGCATTATGATAAGAGCTATGAAAATGCTTTCTGGAATGGCTCTGTGATGACGTACGGCGACGGTGCGACACGCTTTGATGCCCTGACCAGCCTGGACGTAGGTGCGCACGAAATTGGCCATGCCGTTTGCTCCAGCACAGCCAACCTGGTATACAGCAACGAATCCGGTGCCCTGAATGAAGGCTTGTCAGATATCTGGGCTGCAGCGGTAGAGCAATATGCTGCTCCCACTAAAGCTATCTGGTTGATCGGTGAAGACATTGACAAGCAGCGTCCTGCGCTGCGCTCTATGAGCGACCCTAATTCAGAAGGCCAGCCCGATACATACAAAGGCACCCACTGGTACAGCGGTACCGGCGATAACGGCGGGGTGCACACTAACAGCGGAGTGCTTAACCACTGGTTTTACCTGCTGACAGTAGGTAAATCTGGCACAAACGATCATGGCTCCAGCTACAGCGTTTCCGGCATAGGCATGACGGATGCAGCGAGGATAGTGTACCGCATGGAAACAGTTTACCTCACGTCAAACTCCGGCTACACTGATGCGCGTACTTATGCTATACAGTCAGCAGCCGACCTTTTCGGTGAAGGCTCTAACCAGGTGATTCAGACCACGAATGCCTGGCATGCCGTTGGTGTGGGTGGTAAGTACGGTGAAATTGCCTACTGCGCCTCTAAAGGAAACAGCACATCTGATGAATGGATAGCTGGTGTAAAAATAGGTAGCTTCAGTAATACCTCCTCTGCTGCCGGTTACTCCGACTTTACCGGTACAACAATCAGCCTGGCTGCAGGCGGCACTTATGCCCTTACCCTTACCCCTGGTTATTCTGCAAGAGCTTATAATGAGTACTGGAAAATCTGGATAGACTATAACAAAGACGGAGATTTTGATGATGCCGGAGAACTAGCATTCGACGCAGGCAAACTGTACAACACTGCAGTATCCGGAAACCTGGTCATTGCTTCGGCAGCATCCGGAACAACCCGTATGCGTGTATCTATGAAATATAACGGCGCTCAAACAGCCTGCGAGACCTTCAGCTACGGCGAAGTAGAGGATTACACTGTCAGCTTTACAGCACCTGTATCCTGTGCAGTTCCAGGCAGTCTGTCAGCTGCAAATATAAGCGCTACGTCTGCCACCTTATCCTGGGGAGCGGTTTCAGGAGCAGGCAGCTACAACGTACGCTTCAGGGCTACAGGCACCTCTACCTGGACAACTGGAAGCACCAAAGGAACTTCTACCAGTGCAAGCGGCCTTACAGCCAACACGAAATATGAATTCCAGGTCAGCACCGTTTGCTCCGGAAGCAGTTCCGCATATTCTGCATCAGCGACATTTACTACCACAGCGGCCACTGTTACATACTGTGCCTCTAAAGGAAGCAACGCCAGCTACGAGTGGATAGACTTAGTTGAGTTTGGAGGTTTCAAAAATGCTACTGGCAACGATGGGGGCTACAAAGATTTTACCAGCCTTACCGCCAGTGTACCCCGCGGCGCCAGCAGCACTATCTACATCAGCGCAGGCTTTTCTGGCACCGCCTACACCGAGTATTGGAAAGTGTGGGTAGACTTCAACCAGGATGGTGACTTTGAGGATTCCGGTGAACTGGTGGTAAGCGGCTCTTCCTCCAGCAGTGGAACCTTAAGTGCTGCGGTTAATGTGCCTTCCACCGCTTTATTAGGCAAAACCCGCATGCGGGTTTCGATGAAGTATAACGCAGCGCAAACAGCCTGCGAGACCTTCAGCTACGGCGAAGTGGAGGACTACAGCGTGAATATTACAAACACTTTGCTAAGCGCTGTTTCTTCCCAGAGCATAGAGGCAAATACTTTAGGAAACGAAGTAGCACAGGATGTAATCGTGTATCCTAACCCTGCCAGCAGCTACATCCGGGTATCAACACCTGCGAAAGAGGCCAGTATGAGAGTGCTTAATATGACAGGTGCAGCCTTGCTGCACGCGGAGTTAAAGGAAGGCAGAAACCAATTGGATATCTCCACCCTGCCGGCTGGAATATACATGCTGGAAGTATACGATGGGCAGAAGCTACACCACCAGCGCATTGTGAAGCGGTAAATTATTCCTGATTACTTTAAAGCCCCCTGACCAGCGCTGCCGGCCAGGGGGCTTCTTTTTTTATGCAGCACGGGCATGGGTAATTAAATGAAAGCATACGGGGCCTTCTGAAATCATGAAACCTGTGGGGCGCTGCTTAAGAGGCCGTTTATACATCTAAAAAAATTGAAAATGCTACTTTGTTCATCTGCTTTCCTGCTGTTACAATTATTATTTTCGGAAAGATATCAGGCGGATACAGTTCCCTGTTTTTTTCATTTAAACAGAAGAAGCCTACATATCAGAAATCGTTTCTAAATTTGCACCGATCTATATTTGAAAAATAGCTGGCATACTAAAACTACCGCATGTTCTGGTATGCCTTTTACATACACAGCATGATAATTTGCATCATCGGATTGGGCCTCTTAGGTGGCTCGTTTGCCTTAGGCCTGAAAGCCAGGAAACTTCCTGTTACTGTATTGGGTGTTGACAACAACCCCCGGCATGCCAGCCAGGCCCTGGAGCGTGGAATTGCAGATGAAGTATTACCCTTAGAAGATGCTGTCGCTAAAGCAGACCTGGTAGTGTTAGCTACCCCGGTCAACGTTATCCTGCAGCAGCTACCTTCTGTACTGGACTTACTGCCTGAAGGCGCCACTCTCATAGATTTTGGATCTACGAAACAACAGCTTTGCGATGCAGTGGCAAATCATCCTAAACGTGAGCAGTTCGTTGCCACACACCCGATTGCCGGTACAGAGTACTCTGGTCCGGAAGCTGCCTTTGCGGCATTACTGGAAGGTAAAACCATGATTATCTGTGAAAAAGAAAACTCACACCCTGCCTCCCTGGCCATGGTGGAAAAGCTATGCGACTCCCTCACCATGCCTTTGCGTTATATGCCGGCCGCTGAACATGACCTTCACTTTGCTTATGTCTCACACTTAAGCCATATCAGCTCCTTTGCACTTGGTTTAACGGTGCTGGACAAAGAAAAAAACGAGAAAAACATTTTTGATATGGCAGGCAGTGGCTTCTCCTCTACCGTGCGTCTAGCCAAAAGCTCTCCCCAGATGTGGGCTCCTATCTTCAGCCAGAACAGGGAAAACGTTTCAGAGGCACTTGCCGGGTATATCACGAAACTGCAGCAATTTAAAGATGCCATTGATGCCCGGGACGAAGAGCAGACAAAAGCCATGATGGAAAAGGCCAACGACATCAGAAGAATTCTGGGCTAACTCCTGCTGCCCTCTTCCCTTTCAAACACTTCACTTGCTGTTGCTGGTATCAATCTGGGTGTTTTGCCGTATCTTTGTAGCTACAAACATTTACGACATATAAAACAGATACTATGGAATCATTAGCAGGAAAAGTTGCTCTCGTAACAGGCGCAGGCAAAGGCATAGGCCGGGCTATAGCTGTGGCTCTGGCTAAAGAGGGTGTCCACGTAGGCTTACTTGCCCGCACCGAAAGCCAGTTGAAAGAAGTAGCCGACGAAGTGACCGCTGCAGGCGTAAAGGCGTCTGTTGGAACGGCCGATGTAGCAGACATCACGGCTGTTAACGAAGCTGTTGCGAAGGTTAAGCAGGAATTAGGACCTATAGACATTCTGATAAACAATGCTGGCACCGGTACCTTCGGCAAATTCCTGGAATTGGAGCCTGCTGAGTGGGAGAAAATCGTTCAGGTGAACCTGATGGGCGTTTACTATACTACCCGTGCTGTTTTACCGGATATGATAGAGCGCTCCACAGGCGACATCATTAATATTTCGTCTACGGCAGGGCAGCGTGGCGCAGCCGTAACAAGCGCTTACAGTGCCTCAAAATTTGCCGTGATGGGTCTCTCTGAATCCCTGATGCAGGAAGTGCGCAAACATAACATCCGCGTGAGCGCCCTTACACCGAGCACGGTGGTAACGGAGCTGGCAAACAGCAATAACCTGATTACAGGAGACCCGGAACGTGTGATGCACCCGGAAGATCTGGCTGAGTTCATTATCGGCCAATTAAAGCTGAACCGCCGCGTATTTATTAAAGAAGCGGGCTTATGGTCGACTAACCCCTAAACTTCAGACCAGTCTTAAATTTGCTTACATGAAGCCGCTCCCGGTTAGGGGGCGGCTTTATTGTTTGTGGAGGCGATGTTGTGAATGTTGTATATTATCAAGGTTCAAAACAAAATAGCCCTGCATTTGATATCCCACAGACAAAGCTATTATAGCTATATACAGCTTATAAGGTGCTTGTTTTATTAACCAACTATACCTAAACCCTTACGTATTTATAACTAGGTATTTTTAACAAATCAAATAACAGAGCAGGGAAACAACATACACCTTCTTTGTCTGTGGAAACAAACTTAACAATTAAAGAAAGAGACTATGTCACATACAGTAGTAGGGGTGTTCGACACCTCACAGGAAGCACAAACGGCGCTGCAGCAATTGGTCAGCAGTGGCTTTAACAGGGAAAGTATTGATATTGCCCCACACATCAATTCCGACGCAAACAGAGGCGACACCCATGAGAACAATGACAGCATCGGGAATTTTTTCCGGAACCTGTTTGGCAGCGATGATGATCGGTCGGACCGCTATTCCAGTTACGCCCGCACAGGCGCTATCGTGACAGTACATGCCCAATCGGCACAGGATGCGGAACGGGCCGCTGACATTCTGGATGAATACGGTGCCGTCAACCTTGACGAGCGAACCACAGGGCATGCAGGAACATCCACTGCTACACCGGGCACTGCAGATACTACCCGAAAAGACACAACTACTACCGGCACCTCTATCCCGGTGATAGAAGAGGAAATGCAGGTAGGAAAACGTACTGTAGAAACAGGTGGTGTACGCGTGCGCAGCCGCATTATTGAGCGGCCTGTTGAAGAGCACCTGCGCCTGCGCGAAGAACATGTTCAGGTAGAGCGGAACCCTGTAAACCGTGCAGCCACGCCAGGTGACATCAACGCTTTTAAAGAGGGTAACATCGAAATAACAGAGCATGCAGAAGTGCCTATGGTAGACAAAGAAGCCCGCGTGGTAGAAGAAGTAAGAGTAGGCAAAGATGTAAATGAACATGTGGAGGATATCCATGGTACCGTGCGCAAAACCGATGTGGAAATAGAGAACCTCAGTGAAGAAGAATTAAGACGCCGCAGAACGGGTAGCGACACTGACCGCCCCAGCAATGTGTAGCAACTTTATAAGCTAAAACAAAAAGGCGGAGGCTCTTCTGGAGTCTCCGCCTTTTTGTTTTAGAAAAAGCTGTTTCTGGTAAATATCAGGAGATAGCACCTCCCCTTTCTATTTACGGTCGCTGTGGCCTAACGGCCGGTCCGGCGCAATCCGATCCCGCACCAGTTGTTTTAACTCTTTTGACTCGGGAAACCGCCCTTCTGCCTTGCGGGAATAAATTACCTCGCCCTCCAGGCGCACATCAAACACGCCTCCTGTTCCCGGCACCAGTGCCACCTCTCCTAACTCAGTTTCAAAAGTAGTTAGAAGCTCCTGCGCCATCCAGGCAGCACGCATCAGCCAGCGGCATTGGGTACAGTAATTAATTTCAACTCGTGGACTCGCCATCTTTATCTTCCTTTTAAGCGCTGCTAAAATATGTTAAGCAGCCTGTACCTTATTTATTCTCAATTGTAGTAACTCTGCCGCCTCTGCCAGGGGGATCAAAAACCCTAAGCTTAATCGTTCCTTTTTCGATTATGGGCCCGGAATAAGCTTTACTGCTTGCAGTTGGCTCTGCTCCATTGATGGTGTACCGCACCTGCAGGCCCGGCAACTGCACATTGGCGACTACCTTGCCATTTTCTACTTTCGCTCCGGCAGTCGGGATACGGTAATTAAAGCCTCCGGCGTAGTAATTCAGGCGTGGCAGCTCCCGTTTACCCAGCACATTCACAAACTCTGACCAGGCCTGATTATATGCCGTCTCGCTTTTACCAGCATTGGCTTCTGTTGCCCAAGATGGATCAGGTGCCCAGGCTCTTTCCGCCAGGCCAAGCAGCTTTGGCAGCAACATGTACTCCAGCCGCTCCGGTGTCCGGATGGTTTCGCTCCATAACGGGGCCTGCAAGCCCACAATGTTCTTTTTACCTGCCTCGGTCAGGCGCTCTTTATTGGCGAAAGCAGACGGGTTGATGGGCTTGTTATCTGTATCCACTTTCATGTTTTTCATGTAATCGAAGGGGATAAAATAAAACGGCTTGTCTACATCCAGGAAGCCGCCCCAGTTCAAGCCCGGCTCTTCGTAAGCTTTCTGGTAAGCGAGATCGAGGTAAAGGTTGGTTACGTTTGTTAAAACAACTTTATAACCTGCATTTGCAAGGCGATACGCCAGGTCAATGTTGCTTCCCAGGTTGTTCCATACATCCACATGGAAGTTTTCATTAGCAAAGTCAGGGTTGGCAATGTACGTGGTTTTGCCATTCTGCTTTACCTTTCTCATACCGATTTCCTCCCAACCTGACAGGTACAGGTTTCGCTTCTTCAGCATGTCGTTGATGTTGCCGAAGAAGTAATACCAAAGGTCATCTTTGTTTTTTAATTTGTTGTTGCTGGCCATTACCTTTTGCACGGCCGGCGATTTCTCCCACACCCCAGGTGGCACCTCATCTCCTCCATAGTGAATGGTTTCTATGGGCGCGCCTGCTTCTTTATACATCGCCAGAATCTCGTCAGTCACTTTCTCAAGGAAGGCATAGGTAGAGGGCAGGGCAACGTCCATCACGTTGTCGTTCCAGTTCTGCACTGAACGGTAAACTGACTTGTCATTCAGGTCGCGGAGTAAGTACTTTTCAGCTTCCGCCTTTTTTCCCTCCTTCATCAGCCGGGCATAGCGGGCATCCATGGCTTTGATGGCAGCACGGGCATGTCCCGGTGTTTCAATTTCCGGTATAACTTTTATATGGCGATCGCTGGCATAGCGGAGGATGTCTATATAATCAGCTTTAGAATAGTAACCGCTGCCGCTGGAGGCATCTACATCAGGGCCTGACCCTAGAGAAGGCTGCAGGTTTTTACTGTCGTCCAGGGTATGGCCGCGTCTGCTGCCTATTTCCGTCAGTTCCGGCAAAGCAGGTATTTCCAGGCGCCAGCCTTCATCATCATTCAGGTGAAAGTGCAGCACATTCAGCTTGTAAAGTGCCATCAGGTCCAGCACCTTCAGCACTTCTTCCTTTTTCTGGAAGTTTCGGGCTACATCCATCATAAATGCGCGATGCCCGAAGCGTGGTTCATCTTTCACATGAACACCTGTCAGCGACACAGAGCTTTGTTTTGAAGCCAAGGCTGAGGGGGGCATCAGCGTTTTCAGCGACTGCGTGCCATAGAAGATACCAGCTGGAGTTGAGGCGGTGATAATTACTTCCTGTGGCGATACCTGAAGCTCATACGCTTCTTCTCCCATCCCGTTTTTCCTTTGCAACCGGATGGCTTTGCCTGTGCCTGAAGTCTTTACAACCGGCTTCTGTCCAAATACAGTGGAGAGGTAGTCAGCAAGTAGCGTCGCCTCGCGGGTAAAGGCATTGTCGGCAATAACAGGCACGGCAGAGGTCAGCGTAAACGCCTGGCCCGTCTCGCTGTACTGTGCAGGCGTAGGAAAGATTTTTGTTAGCTTTTCAGCCGGAATGTCTTTGATAACTTTATTCTGCTCATAAATCTCGCTGGGTTGTATCCAGCCGATTTTATTTTCCGCAGGCTTTTTATTTACTGCTTCTCCAATGGCATATCCCTTTGCAGTATTGTCATTCCAGACAAGGTAAAATCCCTCCGGTGCTCTTGACTCATTCACCATTTGCCCGGCAGAAACCAGTTCGATGCGGGCAGAAGCTCCGGCAGCAAGGCCGCTGAAGCCGGAGGTCGGCACCATGCGGAGCAGATCCCCGTTAACGTGCTCTATTTTAACAGGAGCACTTTTCTCTCTTGTTTTGAAAGAGGGCGAAGCATGAAAATAAAGACTCCATCCTGTTGCCGGCAATGGTTTCTGGCCTGTGTTCTTAAGGGTGATGGCTGAGAGTGTTTGGTTCTTGTTTTGGTAACCCTCCTCCACTACCTCCCATACCAGGTTGATTTCTTTTGGGTTTACTCTGTTGGCACCTGTCTGTGCCAGCAATGAGCAGCACACAAAAAGCATGCAGCATGCTGTTACTAAAAATTTTCTTGTCATACGAATGCAAAAAGGTTATAGGGTGTGACTAATGCGCCAGCAGCACTGGCCATGGTAAGTTACGTTCATAGATAAAAGGAGGAGGTATCTGCTGGCACTAATCAGCTTCTATACTTTTTGCTAACACCCACAGGCACCTTTACATCTACCTAAATATATAAAAAATTAGGTGATATGAAAAGCGTGCCGTTTACACTGCTTTCATAGAAGCATCTTGCCGCAGCCTTATATAATAATGCCACCTTCGCGAGCTGTTTCACAGTTTATCAGACATATAAATGAAATACTCCTTTCCTGTAAGAGTTACGCTGATACGAAAGCCGTTATTTAAATGTCAGGTCAACCTTTTGCTATAGTTCCCTTATATAGGTTAGAAAATATCTTTCTCTAACAGCTGTCAGATCTATGAAAAATAAAGACATCCCCAGCCAGCACAACCGTCGGAAATTTTTAAGAGGTTTCTCTCTTGCACTTGGTACCACCGCCTTCGGTCTGCCATTGCTATCGCTGAATTCCTGCCAATCGGGCAACTCCGGCGGCCAGGATCAGCCAGAGCAGGCAAACCAGAACGCTACTCAGAACAGGAAAATGGGCATTGCTTTGGTAGGGCTTGGTAACTACAGCAGCAACCAGTTGGCACCAGCCCTTCAGGAAACAGAAAATTGTTACCTCGCCGGTATTGTAACTGGCACCCCTTCGAAGGCGGAAGAGTGGAAGTCGAAATACAACATTCCAGAAAAAAACATTTACAACTACGAAAATTTCGACCAGATAAAAGATAACCAGGACATTGATATTGTCTATGTGGTTTTACCGAATGGCATGCACGCTGAATATACTATCCGGGCAGCCCAGGCCGGCAAACATGTGATTTGTGAAAAGCCAATGGCCACTTCTGTAGAAGATTGCCAGCGCATGATTGACGCCTGCAACCAGAACAACGTAACCCTTTCCATCGGTTACCGCCTGCATTATGAACCACATAACCTCCGGGTAATGGAACTGGGGCAACAGCAGGTGTTCGGCCCAGTGAAAAAAATTGAAACTGCCAACAGCTTTGTGATAAACGACCCTGATGTCTGGCGATTGGACAAAGAGTTATCTGGCGGTGGTCCCTTGATGGATATGGGCATCTATTGTGTACAGGGAGGAGTTTACACCATGGGGGAACCACCTGTGGCTATTACGGCACAATTTGGAAAAGTTACAAAGCCTGAGTTTTTTGATGAAGTAGAAGAAACCATTGACTGGCAGATGCATTTTAGAAATGGAGCCGTAGCACACTGCCGCAGCAGCTATAACGAGCAGGCCGGCAAGCTAAGAGGCGAAGCGGAAAACGGCTGGTGGGAATTGGAACCCTCCTACAGCTACTCCGGCATTGATGGCGAAACTAGTGAGGGTGACATGGATTACCCGCAGGTA
The DNA here is from genome assembly GCF_054779655.1 of Pontibacter brevis. NCBI lineage: Bacteria > Pseudomonadati > Bacteroidota > Cytophagia > Cytophagales > Hymenobacteraceae > Pontibacter > Pontibacter brevis. Next base: position 178,194 of record NZ_BAAGXV010000025.1, on the reverse strand, counting down.
AACCAGCAGGCCCGCCAGATGGACGGCCAGGCGCAGAGTGCGAGGGAAAACAGAAAATCAAAAACTCCCGGCGAGATGGGGCTACGGGATGTTAAGATTCTGATGGCGATATACCAAGCTGCCCGGACAGGAAACAAGGAGCAGGTAAATATCTAAAAGGTAAAAGAAAATTTAAGCTGCTAATACAGCATCTTTAGAAGGATAGAAAAGAGGACCGGAATTTACGTTTCGGTCCTCTTTCCTATTGTACTTTCTTTTATAAGCAATCACGCTTTTCCTGCCACTAACCTACTGCGTCGGATACCAGTTTTTCAGCCTTACATCTATTTCCTTATTCTGCTTGCTTACCTGGTTCCTAAATGTCTGCACATCACTCAGGCCGTCCTGTCCCCGGTAGTGATAGGGGTATATCACTTTGGGCTTGAAATCGAGCACAGCACTGGCCGCCTGGAACACATCCATGGTGTAGGGCCATAGACACAAAGGCCACGTCAATATCCTTCAGCGCACGCATTTCGGGTGTACCTTCCGTATCGCCGGAAATGTATACATTTTTGCCCCCCAACCTGAGCACATACCCATTGCCCCTGCCTTTGGTGTGCCTGGCATCCTCGCTTTCCGGCAGATTATACATGGGCACGGCCTTGATAAGAATACCTGCCAGTGTCGTGCTGTCTCCGTTACTGATTACCTTTAGCTGGCTTTTATACTTTCCTGGCAGCTGATCTGCCACCGCCTGCGGCACAACCATCACAGCGCCTTCCGTTTCAATGGCATCCAGTGTTTCTTTATGCAGGTGGTCGCCATGTATGTCCGTAATCAGTATCACATCAGGTTTAGCTATCCCGGAAAAAGCTTCTGCTCCACCTGTAGGGTCCACATATATGGTTTTGTTATTCCAGATCAACACCAGGGTGCCGTGCTGGATTGGCTGAATGGTGAGGGTACCTTTGTCTGTTTTTATCTGGTCTGGTGAATCACGCTGCTGTGCATTGGCCTGCGTTAAAACAAGGACAAAAATCGCTGCTAAGGTGTAAAGTAATTTCATAGTTCCGGGTTTTTATGTAGAACATACGTGAACATCAGAAGTTTAGGCGTCTACTACCCTATACGTTCACTTCTCAACCTATAATAAGCATTATATTCCCTGACCAGCTGTGTAACGGCCGGTTCTACACCGCCACCGGCGCTTTAATGGCTGGATGGGGGTTGTAATTTACCAGCTCAAAATCCTCATAGGTAAAGTCGAAAATGTCTTTCACCTCCGGGTTGAGCTTCATGGTGGGCAGGTCGCGTGGCTCACGGGTTAGCTGTAGCTGGGCCTGCTCCAGGTGGTTGAGGTAAAGGTGGGTGTCCCCACCTGTCCAGATGAACTCGCCCGGCTGCAGGCCTGTTACCTGCGCCATCATCAGCACCAGCAGCGCATAAGAGGCAATGTTGAAAGGCACACCCAGGAAAACGTCTGCAGAACGCTGGTAGAGCTGGCACGACAGCCTGCCTTCGGCAACATAAAACTGGTAGAAGGCGTGGCAAGGGGGCAGTTTCATGTTTTCAATTTCTGCCACATTCCAGGCGCTCACAATGATACGCCGGGAGTCCGGGTTGTGCTTCAACTGGTTTACCACCTGGCTTATCTGGTCGATGTGCCGGCCATCCGGTGTAGGCCAGCTGCGCCACTGAGAGCCGTAGACTGGTCCGAGGTCTCCATTCTCATCTGCCCATTCGTCCCAAATGCTCACTCCGTTCTCCCTGAGGTACTGGATGTTTGTATCTCCTTTCAGAAACCACAGCAGTTCATGCAGGATGGACTTCAGGTGCACCTTCTTTGTAGTGACCATCGGGAAACCATCTGCCAGGTTAAAGCGCATCTGGTAGCCGAACACGCTCAGTGTACCCGTTCCGGTTCTGTCTTCTTTCTTCACCCCATTATCCAGGATGTGTTGCATCAAGTCTAAATATTGTTTCATGGGCTTTTAATGTCAGCTTTCAATTTATTGTCCAGAGTTAAAGATAGAATGAATTGCTGAATTGCGTAACACAAAGTGACAGAAGTTCGCTTTCCGCTCTGAAGCTGAAACAAAAAGTACAACTTGCAGTTGTATCTTTGCAAACATAAATCCTTTTGGTATAGTACCTTTAGTATCTTGAACTACAAAAGATTAAGCTTTCTTGTCCTGCTGCTGATAGCCACCCTGACAGCATGCAGCATTTATTTCGCCAGCCGCCTGCGCTTCGATTATAATTTCGACAATTTCTTCCCGAAAGGAGATCCGGACCTGGCCTATTACTTTAGCTTCCGCGACAAGTTCGGCAACGACAACGATTACCTCCTCATAGGCCTGGATAATGGGAACAGCATTTTCGAACAGGATTTCCTGACACGGGTTGACAGCCTGACAGCCTATATGCAGCGGCAGCCGAATGTAGAGGCTGTGCTCTCTCCCACTACGGTGAGCAGCCCTGTGATTGAGCAGTTCGGCTTTTTCGAGATTCCGTACCTGCACATAGACGAACCGGAGCGTTACTATCAGGATTCCATCAACATTTACAATTCCCGTGAATTGGTTGGCACGCTGTTTTCAGAAGATGCCACTGCTGTCTCGCTGTTTATGCAGACAAAAGACGACCTGGGAAAAGAAGCCAGCGATATCTTAATGGCAGCCCTATATACTAAACTGGAACAACTCGGGCTGACGGAACACCACATTGCAGGGAAGGCATTGGCACAGTCTGTATTTGTGGAGAAGATGAAAATGGAACTGGCAGTGTTTATGTCTGCCTCCATTCTACTGGTTATCGTGTTCCTCTGGATTACTTTCCGGACGGCCTGGGGTGTTATTGTGCCGCTGGTAGTGGTGCTGCTGTCGGTACTGTGGGCCATGGGGGTTATGGGGCTTTTCAACAAACCCCTTGATGTGATGACGATGCTGTTGCCTACCATTCTTTTTGTGGTGGGTATGTCTGATGTCATTCACATTCTGTCGCGCTATTTGACGGAGATTGGACAGGGCAAGGAAAAGGTGCCGGCACTGAAAATTACCATCAAAGAAGTAGGCCTGGCCACTTTCCTCACCTCCCTTACCACAGCCATCGGCTTCCTTACGCTGCTCACCACCGCCATTGTGCCCATCCGGGACTTTGGCCTGTATACTGCGGTAGCTATTTTCCTGGCATTTGTGCTTGCCTTCACGCTGCTCCCGGCTATGCTGCTTTTGCTAAAGAAGCCAAAACCTGTACAAAATAAACGGATAGGGTTCTCCTGGCCATTGCTGCTGCGGAGCATGTTTCGTTACGTGCTCGTACATCCTAAAGCCATTCTTTCTGCCAGTGCGGTAGTTGTTGTGATAAGCCTGGCAGGTATCAGCCAGGTGAAAGTGGATACTACCTTTCTGGAGGATTTAGGTGATGATGATCCTATTCTGCAGGATTTCCAGTATTTTGAAGAGAAGTTCTCAGGGGTTCGCCCCTTTGAGATGCACCTGATAGCAGCAGAAGGCCGTAGCATGTACGACCTGGAAGTGCTGCAGGAAATTGAAGAACTAGAGCAGTATCTCTATAACACCTATGGCCTGAACTTCATCTCTTCGCCCGCTACAGTCGTTAAAACCATTAACAGGGCGCAAAACGGGGGGAGCAGCAATCACTACACTCTGCCTGAAAGCAAACGAGAGATGCAGGCCATCAAACGGCGGTTGCAGGCCTTTCAGGGGCGCAGCGAATTAAGGGGAGTCGTGACAGCCGATGCCAAAGAAGGGCGCCTTTCCGGCAAGATGACAGACATTGGTAGTGCAGGTGCAACCGTGCTGAACGACTCTCTGCGCAGCTTCATGGAAAGGAACACAGATACAGCCTATTTACGCACCCGACTTACCGGCAGTTCCATCCTGCTGGACAAGAACAACGAATACGTGACGGCCAACATGATGCAGGGGCTTCTGATTGCTTTTGGCGTGATAGCCGTCATTGTTGGGCTTATATTCCGTTCCCTACGGATGGTGCTCATCTCGCTGGTGCCAAACATCATCCCTTTGCTCATGATTGGCGGACTCATCGGTTATTTCGGTATTAACCTGAATGTGTCCATCTCTATTATTTTTACCATTGCCTTTGGTATTGCGGTAGATGACACCATTCACTTCCTGAGTAAACTGAAGCTAGAGCTAATGGCAGGTAAGTCGCTCCCCTACGCCATAAAGCGGACCTTCATCTCTGCAGGCAAAGCCATCATCATCACATCCTGTATTCTTGCAGCTGGTTTCCTGACCCTGGTGCTCTCTACCTTTGATGCGACGTTTTACGTGGGGCTCTTCGTGAGCCTGACGCTGGTGTTTGCCGTGATAGCCGACCTTTTCCTTTTGCCGGTTCTTATACTGCTTTTTTACAAGGTTCCACAAAAATAAATTGGCGCTTGTAGCAGAAGGTGGCCATATTTGCGGGTAAATTGTGTGTAAAGTTTAGGAGCGATGATGAAAAGATTAATGGCAATGGCCGTACTCTGCCTCTGGTTTGCAGGTGCACAGGCCCAGAATCAGGATAAGCTGACGGAGCTGATGAGTGAACGGGAACAGCTGGTGCTGGAATACCATTTCTATAATCAGCAAAACAGTAACTTCTGGGGGAAGAAGTCGAAGAATGATCTGCTCAGTATTATTGAGACTCTGAAAAAAATCATCAACAAAGATTCCGAGCTGATTGCCGCCATCAAAGAGGCGAGTATCCGGAAAGTGGCGGAAAGCACCGTAGAGATAAAGCGCGAAGGCAAGATAACGCAACAGGACCAGCGCATAGTCAGTGCGCAGATAGCTGAACTGCAAAGCCAGATCAGAACCCTTGAAACAAACATCAAAAAGCGGGAGCGCACCATAAAAGACCTGGAAGCACAGGTGGCTGAATCTTCAAACCTGCGCTACGGTAAAGACAAAGTAATATCCGTGCTGGCAGTAGCTTCTTTTATTTTGCTGCTGTACGCCCTGTTCCTGCAGGTGCGGCTGAACCGTACGCCTGCAAAACCACGTAAAAAGAAAGCAGCAAAATAAATTTGGGTATCAGTAACTTTAAATTTCTGTCTTTTAACGCATTTGCCCTTTATTCAGGAATTTTTAGAAGTGTTAGTATTGTTATATTCCTGCTGCAGGTAAAGTTGGTACAGCCCGGGCTTGATAGTTCAAATATACAAAGCCTGGTAAAATAAATTTAAAAATACAAAAGGCTGGAGCATAAACACCAGCCTTTTTTTGATATACATGAGCGAAATATTATATGAACTGAAGCAGGTACAGGAACTGCTGAAGATAGAACAGGAAGAGGATCGCCAGCAATACAAAATCAAGAGTATGAAAAGCACCATTGCAGAACGCAAGGAAATGGGCTTTTGCTGGTATCCGGTTACGATAACAAAAGAAGAAATAGGCTTTGGCAATAAGGTCGTGCTGGAACTGGAGCGAACAAAGGATCGCGACCAGTTGCACCTGTTTCAGACAGGTAAGTCTGCGGCTTTGTTCACTAACCAGGGAGAGCGCCAGAGCCTGAATGGGGTGATAGTTGGCCTGAAGCGCAACAAAGTACTTTTGGCCACCAACAAAGAAGATTTACCGGACTGGATAGATGATGGCCGCCTCGGGATAGACCTCACCTTTGATGAGATGAGCTACCGCGAGATGGAAATCGCAATGAAAAAGACAATAGAAGCTTACAAGACCCGTCTGGCTGAGCTGCGTGATATTCTTCTGGGTGAGGCCGCCCCCCGGTTTACCGAAGAGCAGATGCAGGATATTCCTTCTCTGAACCCATCACAGAACGACGCGGTGCGCAAAATTGTGCAGGCAAAGGACGTGGCCATTATACACGGTCCTCCGGGAACGGGTAAAACCACCACCCTGGTGCAGGCTATCCTGAAGACGCTGGAAACACAAAAGCGATTGCTGGTTACTGCTCCCTCTAACACTGCTGTAGACTTGCTGACAGAGAAGCTGGCACTGGAGGGTGTGAATGTTATACGCATTGGTAACCCCTCGCGTGTGTCAGACGTGCTGCTGGAGCATACGCTGGATGCCCAGATTATGGAGCATCGCTCCTATAAGAGCCTGAAAGATTACCGCAAGACCGCTGAAGAATACAAGCGCATGGCTGGCCAGTATAAGCGCAAGTTCGGCTATGAGGAGCGGGCACAACGCCAGTTTTTCAAGTCTGAGAGCAAGCGTCTGCTGGACGAGGCAGATCGCGTGGAAGAGTACATCACAGAAGACCTGCTGAACAGCGTGCAGGTGATAACGTGTACGCTGGTGGGTGCTGCAAACAAGGCCATTCGCCATCTCGAGTACGAAACGGTGTTCATCGATGAGGCCGCACAGGCCCTGGAGCCGGCCTGTTGGATTCCTATTAGCCGGGCAAAGCGGGTAGTATTGGCTGGCGATCACTGCCAGTTACCGCCTACCGTAAAATCGTTTGAAGCAGAAAAAGGAGGCTTGGGTAAATCGCTGTTCGAGAAATGTGTGGAGCGCCAGCCAGAGGTATCGGTCATGCTGAAAACACAGTATCGCATGCACCACAACATCATGGAGTTCTCGAACCAGCAGTTTTACAAGGGAGAACTGGAGGCGCATGAGAGTGTCAGCCACAGCGACCTGCACCAGTTTGACCCGCAATTTCCGGAAGGCATGGCGGTAGAGTTTATAGATACAGCGGGTTGTGGCTACAATGAGGTGGAAACGCCGGAGAGCGCCAGTTCTGCTAACCCCGATGAGGCCAACCTGATGCTTAACCACCTGTCGCTGCTGCTAAAGGATTATGCACCTGCTGAAGATGAAAGCGAGCCTTTGCGCATTGGCGTGATAGCGCCTTACCGTGCCCAGATCAACTACCTGCAGGACCGTGTGGAGCATATGCCGGATTTGCATGAACTGAAGCAGAAGCGGCTATTGTCTGTAGGTACGGTAGATAGTTTCCAGGGGCAGGAACGGGACATCATTTACATCAGCATGACCCGCAGCAACGAAACAGGTGAGATCGGCTTTCTGGCGGATATCCGGCGCATGAACGTAGCGATGACGCGGGCAAAGAAAAAGCTGGTTATTGTAGGCGACAGTGCCACGCTAAGCCAGCACCCGTACTATGCCGCGTTTCTTACGTACGTAGAAAGTATTAACTCCTACCGCAGCGCCTGGGAGCTGACCGAGTGTATGCCTTAGGGCAGAGAAAACAACAAAATTGTTAACAGAAAGGTAAAAGAAGATAGGTATTTTACGGGTTAGGTATTTTATACCTGTTTTTATGGCATTCTAACCCATAAATCTTAACTTTAAGATATTCACTTCGATAACCTTCAAACGATACAGCATGAAGATTGAACAAAACAAAGTGGTCACGCTCACCTACGAGCTCCGGATACTGGACGAGAACGGGGAGCAAAGCCTTATAGAAACAGCCACCGAAGAACAGCCTATGGTGTTTATCTACGGCATGAGTGGTTTACCTGATCAGTTTGAAGATAGCCTGCAAGGACTTAGCAAGGGCGACAGCTTTGACTTTAAACTGGAAACAGAGGACGGTTATGGCGAATACAACCAGGAAGCCGTGGTAGAACTACCTAAAAATGTTTTTGAAGTGGATGGCTCTGTTCCTAACGACATGCTGGAAGAAGGCAATTATATCCCGATGGCAGACAGTGAAGGCAACCAGCTGCAGGGTCGTGTGCAGGAAGTTAAAGAAGATACCGTTACAATGGATTTTAACCATCCTTTGGCTGGCAAAGATTTGTTTTTCAAAGGCAAAGTACAGGATGTACGGGATGCCACACCAGAGGAACTGGACCACGGGCATGTACATGGGCCGGGCGGACACCACCATTAGGAAAAGATAGATCAAGTAGAAAAGGAGCAGCAGAAAGGTTGCTCCTTTTTTTGTTTATGTTTAAATAACAACATGCTGAAGCCAATAATGGAAGTTTGCAGCTCCGCTCCTCCTGGTTTCCAGCTCCTGAGGATATACCCTTTATCGCTCTCCCCGATTTCCCTCCCTTTTACCAACTTCCGGAAAGGCGTATATTAAGCACCATACGGTAGCCTCTGAATAGTTAGTCTGTCTGCAAAAAGCTGTTCCTGCACTACTCTCACAAATTTCCCTTCACCTCCTCCACAAACTGCACCAGCTCCGGGAAAAAAGCATCAAATTCAGCCGCGTAGAAAGTATAATTTTCCTGCAGCTCCTCCCCTGCAGTCTCCATACCCGATTCAAATTTTGCCCGGCGGCTCATACCCGTGAGGGCCTGCGTTATACCTTCCAGCTGCGCATAAGACAAAAGCCAATTTTGCTGCTGCATGTATTTAAAAAGGTGCTGCACGCGGGCAGGCAGCATGCTGTAGTGCTGTTGTATAAGCGTATAAACCTCCTGCGCATAAACCGACAGCGGTTGTTGTGCATACTGCTCGAACTGAGCAGCAAGAAAATGGTCGTAGTATATATCGGCAACAACCGGGGCAAACTTGCGGTACTTTGGCCGTAAACGGGCTTTACTTTCCGCTACGATGGGATGCGTATCTGTATAAGCATCGATCAGCCGGTGCAGCCGGATGCCTTTGGCTATGCCGGGGCTATATAATTCCACCTGCTTTCCCTTTACAGAATCAGCTATAAAGTTGCCTATCAGCAGGGCCTCATCCTCTCCGGATAAATAGATATGTGCTAAAAAATTCAATAGAGAAACTTAGGGCAAATAGAAACAACAAACAGCTGCTCTTAATGTTTTAGCGCCTGACTTGGGCTTCTTCCGGCAGTCTGCATGAATAAACCCTAGGCGCTGCTACCCGTAATCTAAGACTAAACCGAACATGTAAAACTATGAATAACGACTTAAATACAAAGCAAAACCTGGAGAAACTGGTAGATTTAATTAAAGATATCAAAGTAGCCATGATGACGACAATGGACGATGACGGTTGCCTGCGCAGCCGCCCCATGCGCGCCATGGAAACGAAAGCAGACGGTGAAATTTGGTTTTTTACCGGCTATGAGTCAGGTAAGTCCCATGAAATTGCACACGACTCGCATGTGAACTTAAGCTATGCCAAACCGAGTGACGAACTGTATGTATCTGTTTCCGGCACAGCAAGAGTACTGCGTGACAAACAGAAAATTGAGGAACTGTGGAATCCGTTTATGACCACCTGGTTTCCTGAGGGAAAAGACGACCCAAACATCGGCTTGATTAAAGTTACAATAGATAAAGCGGAGTATTGGGATGCTCCTAACAGCGCGGTGGTACACCTTTATGGTGCAGTAAAAGCCGCTATCACAGGAGAAAGACCTGACGCCGGCGAAAACAAAAAGATAAACATGTAAATACAGAAACGCCTCTTTGTTAGAGGCGCTGCAATAAGGTATAAAAAGCACCTGCTGAACATTCTTGTCTGGCAGGTGTTTTTCTTTACATAGCATCCTTCATAATTTTATACTCCGCTACAGCTGAACATCGCGCATAAAAATTTATCTTTAACCCTGTACATCAGATACACCAGGAGCTTTGACCCAAATATCTCATACACCTTCTGCCAGGTTAACCACCCTCACCCTCTTCGGCATCCGGAGTGGACACGGACGCTGGGGCTTAGCGCAAATGGGCACTTCCGGTGCTAAACTGGACAAAGTACCGGGTCTGCGGTTCTACAAACTATTAGGCAGTGGGCAAGGCAAAGGCTTTAGCTTGAAGCCAGATTTCAGGCGCTATGGACTCATGTGTACCTGGGAAAATGAAGTCGCTGCAGACGCCTTTTTACAACACTCAGACCTAATGCAGGAGTACCGGCCACACATAAATGAAAGCTGGACTATCAAACTGCTGCCCTACCAGTCGCACGGCCTGTGGGATGGAAAGGAACCTTTTGCTCCTGCTTTATCAGAAAAATATACAGATGGCCCTGTTGCCGTTCTAACCCGGGCGAGTATCAACCTGCGGCGGCTACCAAACTTTGTTAAATTTGGGTTGCGTACCAGTGCTGCACTGGATCAGGCAGAAGGCCTGCTCTGCTCTATTGGCCTGGGAGAACTGCCCTTTATTCGCCAGGCTACATTTAGTGTCTGGGAGTCGGTGGATGCAATGAGGCAGTATGCTTACAAAGACCCGCAGCACCAGGAGGTTATGCGGCGCACGAGGGCTGAGAAGTGGTATAGCGAAGAACTTTTTGCCCGCTTCAAACCTGTCGGCTCCCTGGGCACCTGGAATGGCACAGATCCGGTGAAAGGAGTTTTACAAGCAGAAAGCCCTTCTTCCTAAGCCAGGTTCTGCCAGCAAACAAGAAAAAGGCATCTCCTGTTATTGCTGGTTTATTTTCTCCAGGGCCTTATTTAAATGGGCAGCCATGCCTTCATAGGTACGGTAGCCACGGCTAAGTAAATGAATGTTAGTGCCGTTAAGCAGGTACAGACTCGGGAATGCGTTTGCCTGTAAATGCCGGGCTATGACGAAATCCTGTTGTGTCTTTTCCTTCATCTCCTCCGAGTTGAATCTTTCAAGAAAATCATCTGCTTCTATATTAAATTTTCCTGCAATAGCAGCCAGCACCTCAGCCTTCGTAATATCCTGGTTCAGGGCATAAAATGCTTTTTGCACTTCTTCCGCCATTTCAAACTCTATTTCCGGCTTTATGTAACGGGCTGTGACTACAGCGCGGCAGCCAGGTTCTGTGTCATACACAAATCCTTCCCGATCAAAAAAGCCATAGTCAATAGGCTGGCCAGATACCTTCTCTACATCCTGCCAATGGTGTTTAATAGATTCCTTCATCTGCTCATCCAGTGGCTGTTCAGTGCCTGGCCTTAAGCCACCCATTACCAGTTTAAACTGCATGTTGTCTTCCTGCTCCTTCACAAGGAGCTTTATAACGGGTGCAAAGCCATAGCACCACGAGCACATCGGGTCCATGACATAAATCAGGTGCAGAATGTCGAGCAGGTCGTGTTTCTTCTCCATCGTCTTCTAAATTTTTACAAAGGTATGCTAATTTGTGAAACGGGTAAACTGCTCTGCAGGTAGTGCAGCATCCAGGTATGACAAGTTAAACAGATACCAATTATGCATTTGGCATAAGATTCCGGACTTACTGCGCAATTAGCAATGCAGCCATTCAACAATTAAGAGATTAAACAATTATCTTAGCAGTTTAATAGAGATCCAACGAACACAGAAATAAACAATGTCAGAGTATAATTTCAATCAAATTGAGAAAAAGTGGCAGCGTTACTGGGAAGAGAACCACACCTTCAAAGCCACTGCCAACAGCAACAAACCAAAGTACTACGCCATGGATATGTTCCCCTATCCGTCTGGTGCCGGTCTGCACGTGGGACACCCACTCGGTTATATTGCCTCTGATATTGTGAGCCGTTACAAGCGCCTGACGGGCCACAATGTGCTGCACCCGATGGGCTTTGACTCCTTTGGCCTTCCGGCGGAGCAATATGCCATCCAAACAGGTCAGCATCCTGCCATCACCACAGAACAGAATATTCAACGGTATGTGGAGCAACTCAAGAACCTGGGCTTTTCTTACGATTGGGATCTGGAGATACGCACCTCTGACCCCAGCTATTATAAATGGACGCAGTGGATATTTATGCAGCTGTTTAACAGCTATTATAACCACAACACCGACAAAGCTGAGCCGATTGAAGAACTAGTTAAAGCGTTTGAGCAGCACGGAAATAAACACGTCAATGCTGCCTGCGATGAAGAAACACCTGCTTTTTCAGCTGAAGAGTGGAAGCAGATGAGCGAGCAGGAACAGTCGGAGATGCTGTTAAGGTACCGGCTGACTTTTGTGGCGGAAGCTGTTGTAAACTGGTGCCCTGCCCTGGGGACAGTACTGGCTAACGATGAGGTAGTGGGTGGTGTATCAGAACGAGGGGGGTACCCGGTTGAGCGCAAGCTTATGCGGCAGTGGATGATGCGTATTACAGCCTATGCTGAGCGGTTGCTGCAGGGCCTGCAAGATATAGACTGGCCGGAGCCTGTGAAAGAAATGCAGCGCAACTGGATAGGTAAGTCTGTTGGAGCCATCATGTCTTTCCCGCTGGAAAACAGCGATAAGAAAATAAAAGTGTTTACCACCCGCCTTGACACTGTTTACGGTGTCACATTTCTGGTGCTGGCTCCTGAGCACGAACTGGTAGATCAGATTACAACGGAAGAGCAGCGCAAAACGGTAGAAGATTATGTGAATGTAGCCAAGAACCGTTCGGAGCGGGAGCGTATGACGGACGTAAAGACTATTTCCGGTGCCTTCACGGGAGCATATGCTGTTAACCCCTACAACAACGAAAAGATACCTGTTTACATTGCTGATTATGTTCTGGCCGGTTATGGCACCGGAGCTGTGATGGCTGTACCGTCCGGTGACCAGCGCGACTGGAACTTCGCCAGGCATTTCGACCTGCCTATTGTGCAGGTTTCAGATGCTCAGAAAGAGCTGGAAACACAGGCTGATGCGACCAAGGAAGGGCGGTATGTTAACTCTGGAATGATTAACGGCATGACGTACCAGGAAGCGCTGCCTGTGCTGGTAAAGTACCTGGAAGACAACGGCATTGGCAAAAGCAAGGTCAACTACAGGATGCGTGATGCTGTGTTCAGCCGCCAGCGTTACTGGGGGGAGCCTGTACCTGTTTATTTCAAAGACGGGGTGCCGCAACTGCTGAAAGAAAGCGATCTGCCGCTAGAGCTGCCAAAGATTGATGCTTACCTTCCAACTGAAACCGGGGAGCCCCCACTAGGTCGTGCCGTAGACTGGAAGTATGAGAACCAGTACCCATACGAACTGAGCACCATGCCGGGCTGGGCTGGTTCCAGCTGGTACTGGTACCGCTACATGGACCCTAAAAACGAGGAGGCGTTTGCCGACAAAGATATCATCAGGTACTGGCGTGATGTAGACCTGTACATAGGTGGATCAGAGCATGCCACCGGCCACCTCCTCTACTCCCGCTTCTGGAATAAGTTCCTGTTCGACATGGGCTTTGTTGTGGAGGAGGAGCCGTTTAAGAAACTGATCAACCAGGGAATGATCCAGGGCCGGTCAAACTTTGTGTACCGTGTTAAAGACAGCAACACCTTTGTGTCGCATGGCTTGAAAGATCAGTATGACACTACTGCCCTGCATGTGGACGTGAATATTGTAGACAACGATGTGCTGGATCTGGATGCATTTAAGAAGTGGCGCTCTGAATACGAAACAGCAGAATTTATACTGGAAGATGGCAAATATGTTTGCGGTGTAGAGATAGAGAAAATGTCGAAGTCGAAGTACAACGTGGTAAACCCGGACGACATTGTAGAGCGCCAGGGTGCAGATACACTGCGGATGTATGAGATGTTTCTGGGGCCGCTGGAGCAGTTTAAGCCCTGGAACACCAATGGCATGGATGGAGTAAATAAGTTCCTGAAGCGTTTCTGGAAGCTCTTCCACGACAACGCCGGCAATTTTGCAGTATCAGATGACGCACCAACTGCTGAGGAGCTGAAGTCGCTACACAAAACCATCCGCAAGGTAGAGGAAGATATTGAGCGCTTCTCTTTTAACACTTCTGTTTCCACCTTCATGATTTGCGTAAATGAACTGACGCAGCTGAAGACGAACAAGCGTGCTATCTTGGAGCCTCTCACCATTACTCTGTCTCCTTATGCACCCCACATCACAGAAGAACTCTGGGAAAAACTGGGACATAGCGAGAGCATCACTTATGAATCGTTCCCACAGTGGAAAGAAGATTACCTGGTGGAAAGCACTTTTGAATACCCGGTATCCATCAATGGTAAAATGCGTGCAAAAATGACTTTTGCGCTGGACACGCCACGGGAAGAAATGGAAAAAGAGGTTGTGAAAGATGAACAGGTACTGAAGTTTATGGAAGGTAAATCTCCAAAGAAAATCATCATTGTGCCAAACAAAATTATCAACGTGGTGGTATAAACATCACCGTTTTACCAACTGATTTTCGAAGCCGTTAAGCTCCCCAGCTTAGCGGCTTTACTTTTTAGATAAGGGTGGTTGCAATGCCTGACTCAAAAACAGCAGAAACAAAAAGGTGTTGTTAGAAGACAACACTTCTAACAACACCTTTGTAGTATGCGTTATTTAAGCTTCTGCGTTAACTTGTTCTGTTGCAGCAGCAATCCTTTCATCCGCTGTTTTCAATGATTCTCTTACTTTGTAAAGCAGTTCTACCAAAGTCTTTGCTTCATCCTCCGTAATCCCTTTCATTAAGTTGTCTAACTGGTGTAAATCTTTATCCATATCTCCTATCACCTTTTGTCCTTCTTCCGAGATTACAATATTAACCAAACGCTTATCTGCAGCGTTTTGCGTTACTTCCACTAAACCCTTCGCGCCAAGCCGGCTCACAAGACGTGAGGCATCTGACATTTTATCCAGCATTTTTTCGCGAAGAAAAGAGGTGGAAACAGGTTTAGGATACTGGTCCCTTAAAATACGAAGCGCATTGTACTGCTGCGTGGTAAGGCCATGACTTTTATGAAAGGTTTCATAGCAATTTGATAGGAAACCATAGGTGTACAGTATGCTGATGCTAGCTTTCTGCCATTCATTCCGAAAGGAGGCGATGCCAATTTCGTTCTCTAAAATCATACGTGTTATCAGGTGAGTTTATCAAGTATAATTAAAAAGTTTGAAAAATCATCCTTTTTTGGGTTCTTCTTTCATAAAAAAATGAAGAATAAGTAGATTATCGCTTCTCCCTTCCCATAAACGCCCGTTTTAGAGATGTACCTACATAAAAAAATATAACACTCTTTTGCTCATCCATTACCGGAACGCAGTAAAAAAAGGAAGGCTGCTTTACAGCGGCCTTCCTCCATATATCTATTGTTAAACCCATCTCTTTCTTTGCCTAACCAGTTAGATTTGCCTAACAAGCTGGCAAGAATCAACTATCCAGCTACGAAGCAACTGGCTCAGGCAGCCCTGCTTCTGGCAATACAGTTTTCCAGTGCAGCTTGATCATGTGATAAACTGGTAATTGGTTCTGAAATCCTCTATATGCACTGTTACCAGTGCGTAATGATGAAGTATATAATACACGCCAGGAACATCAGCATGGAAATCTTGTTGATAGTGTGCATGGCGCGCAGGTTAAAGTTAGACTTGCGGTTCGGATTTTTTTTGCGGAAGAAGTAGGTTGCTACCTCAGAGAAATCAAATAATCCCTTCATGTTTTTATCTCTATAATTGTTAAAAACCAGTAACGCAACTGCTGGTTTATAGTCCCTGCGCTACTATAAAATAAACATAAACCGATGCAAAAAGATTGCTTTGAAACACGAATGAAGCAAACTAATTACACCTGTTTTACTCCTGCTGGTCAGGGGGTTTATTCCTCTAACCGCACAGGTTCTATCCACTTATCATCCTCCCGTATCAGTTCAATAAGTTCATCAACGGCACGATCGGCGGGCACTGCTTTTTTTATCACATTCTGCCCGCGGTAAAGGGCAATTTTATCTTTTCCAACGCCCACATAGCCATAATCTGCATCAGCCATTTCGCCCGGGCCGTTTACAATACAGCCCATAATTCCGATCTTCACACCTTTCAAGTGGTCGGTACGTTTGCGAATCATGGCAGTTGTTTCCTGTAGGTCAAACAAAGTGCGGCCACAGCTTGGGCAGCTGATGTACTCCGTTTTGCTCATGCGGGTACGGGCTGCCTGTAAAATGCCAAAGCTCAGGCTATTGAACTGCCCAATTGTTCTCAGCCACTCCTCTTTTTCCTGCTCAGGGAGTAGTTCAGTGCCGAGCATGATACCATCGCCTAATCCATCTATCAGCAAGCCTCCCACATCTGTAGCAGCATATAACTGGACTTCATCAGCTGTCAGCTGGCCATAGGACCGCTTGATGATGCAGGGGTTTTTGATATCATTGTTCATGAGGCGGAAGAAGCATTTGCGCAGTTCCGGCATGGCATGCTCATTGTCTGTCTGTAGCATCAGCACCGCCGTGGTATCCTCCTTCAATCTATCCAGGACCTCTTTTGTGAGGTCACTGATAGAAAGTAAAACGAAATTTAGTTTAGCATGGCGTTCTGTATTGCTTCTGTATTGTGCTGCCTGCAGCAAGGGATGTCGGTCTTCTCTTTCTTCCGCCGTCAGCCAGGCATCATAATTCACGATTTCCTTCAGGCCATTCGGCAGCATAAAGCTGATGGGACTGTCTCCGGTATAAATAAAGTCTGCCCCAAGGTCATTCATATTAAACTTGTCGAGCAGCATGGAGTACAAATGCCCCACACACTTCAGGTCAGCATACTGTACCGCTGTCAGGCGGCTCAGGTCAGCCACCACGCGGGGCACATTCGTCCCACCCAGGTTCTCGACCTCCGTTGTTTCGCGGCGTTGGTACTGGAAGGGGTTGAAAGGAACATGGCATATCGGTTTCAGCGGTGAAGCTTTCTCCGCACGATGAGTATAGCGGTCAATCAGAGCTTTTGCCACCGGAGCTTCTGCCTCGGGTGCCTCCGTCAACGAAACACGGACAGTGTCACCCAAGCCATCTTCCAGTAAGGTACCTATTCCAACAGCAGATTTGATTCGGCCATCTTCCGCCTCTCCTGCCTCCGTTACGCCCAGGTGAAGCGGGTAAGGCTGCATGTTCTCCTCCTCCAGCTTCTGCACAAGCAAGCGATAAGCCTGCACCATCACCTGTGTGTTGGAAGCTTTCATGGAAATGACAATGTTATAATAGCCCTCGTCTTCGCAGATACGAAGGAACTCCAGTGCACTTTCTACCATGCCCAGCGGGGTATCGCCGTAGCGGCTCAGGATACGGTCAGACAAAGAGCCATGGTTTGTACCGATGCGCATGGCAGTTCCGTGCTCCTTGCAGATACGAACAAGCGGCAAAAAGCGCTCTCTGATTCGGTCCAGTTCTGCCTGGTAGGAAGCATCGTCATATTCAATTACCTGGAACTTCTTTTTATCGGCATAGTTTCCCGGGTTCACACGCACCTTTTCCACGATGCGAGCTGCTACCTCCGCAGCATTAGGTGTAAAGTGTATGTCAGCAATGAGGGGTACATTATAACCCCGCCTGCTCAGCTCCTCTTTGATGTTCTTCAGGTTCTCAGCCTCTTTTATACTTGGCGCTGTAATCCGGATATATTCACAGCCCGCCTCAATCATGCGGATACATTGCTCCACAGAACCCATAGTGTCCATGGTGTCAACGGTTGTCATCGACTGCACCCGGATAGGGTAATCACCACCCATCGGCAGACCGCCAATGTGCACCACGCGGGTTTTTCTGCGTTTATATGTTGTGAGGCTAGGGCAATAAGATTTGTTCATAAAGGAAATGCGTCAGCTTGTCTCTTTAACTAAAGTTATACTTGCTTTGTTCAAAGGCAAATTACGTAAAATTATAAGCATTATCTTTATATCGCACCCGTAACGTCACTAGCTTCAGGAAAAGAGAAGGGCGCGCTCATAATTATGGACAGTGCGCGCTCAAAAGGCGATGCAAAAAAATGTGTGGAGGTTCTGTTTTCCGCTAACTCCGTAATGGTAGAAATCTATATGATTACAGGTAATTACAGGGTTTGCTCTGAGCAGGCACCCAAAAGCGTGCGGCTTTTATAAGAAATAAAATGAAAACACCATTATGCCTAATCAGATGAATATACAGAACATGATACATATGCGTAATTTCCTGCCAAAAGACGCGCCGCAGAAAATGAACGCCCTGCTGGCCTGGAGCAGACTTCGGCAGGAACAGCTAACAGAAGCTGTTTCAGTGACAAAAGACACGGTGTCGGAGTTCCTGAAGCGGCAGATTGAGCGCGGGAACTGGAAAGAGGTACAGGAAGTGCTCCGGGGAAAGCCAATGACAACAGCCGGCAAATTCCTGCTGGAAGAGCTGCGGGATAGTGTTGTTTCCAAACTGATTATACGGCTAGGCCTGCGGAAGGTAATAGCCGCCGGGCTGGTGGTCGTGTTGCTGCCGCTTATTCTTGCCAAAGTAGCAGGGCAACTGGTGCATAAGGTAAAGCAGTAGTTTTAAATCACTAAAGAAGTCAGTGTTACCTTATGCTTACCTACATAGGTACGTGAAGTATGGCTGTTCTTTCATACCGTTAAAACAGCAAAGGCACCCATTAAAGGTGCCTTTGCTGTTTATGAAACAAGAAAATATTATCTGTTGAACATCAGTTCACGGTATTTCACCAGTGGCCAATCCTCATCATCCACCATCAATTCAAGCTTATCAACGCTGTAACGGATTGTGTCAAAATACGGGAATATTGTCTCCTGATAGTAAATAGCACGCTCACGAGCCTCTTCAATCTTGTTGGCTATTTTACGATGTTCAATCATTTCATCCACATTCTTTTGGATAGTGGTGATGTGACGGGACATCTTCTTGATAGCGTCAATCGTAGTGGCGGTATACTCATCTTCCAGGCCAAGTTCTTTCAGACCACGCACGTTGTTGATCAACTTGTTCTGATAAGCAATGGCCGTAGGAATAACGTGGTTAACAGCCAGGTCGCCCAATACGCGAGCTTCAATCTGAATCTTTTTGATGTACTCTTCCAGAAGAATCTCATGACGGGCATTCAGTTCTATCTCTGTTAAGATACCGTTTCTGCTAAATAACTCTTGTACTTCTTTGTTATGGTACACGTCCAGGGCGCGCGGCGTAGTTTTTACGTTTGACAAACCACGGCGCTCAGCCTCTTCTTCCCACTCCTGAGAATATCCGTTACCCTCGAAGCGAACGGCTTTAGAGTCTACCACATACTCACGCAGTACCTGAATAATGGCAATCTCCTTCTTCATGCCCTGACCATCTATCAGTTCATCAACAGACTTTCTGAATTCCAGTAGCTGATCAGCTACAATGGTGTTCAGAACAGTCATTGGATTTGACACGTTGGCAGAAGAACCAACTGCACGGAACTCGAACTTATTACCCGTGAAGGCAAATGGAGAAGTACGGTTACGGTCTGTATTGTCCAGTAGAACCTCAGGGATACGGTCGATACCCAGCTTCAGGTACATATTGTCGCCTTTCTCCATTGGTATTTTGGCAGTACGCTCCAGTTCATCCAGAACTGCCGTCAACTGCTGGCCCACAAAAACAGACATGATAGCCGGAGGAGCCTCATTTGCTCCAAGACGGTGGTCGTTGTTTGCAGAAGCAATGCTGGCACGAAGCAAATCTGCATGCTTATGTACTGCTTTGATAGTGTTGATGAAGAAGGTCAGGAACTGCAGGTTTTCTTTTGGCTTTTTACCTGGGGCAAGAAGGTTCACGCCTGTGTTCGTGCTCATTGCCCAGTTGTTGTGCTTGCCGCTACCATTTACACCTTTAAAAGGCTTCTCGTGCAGTAGCACTTTGAACCCATGACGGTCAGCCACGCGATCCATTATATCCATTAGCAACTGGTTGTGGTCAGCAGCAAGGCTGGCATCCTCAAAAGTTGGAGCACACTCAAACTGTCCTGGAGCTACCTCATTATGGCGCGTACGAAGTGGAATACCCAGTCTGTGTGCTGCTTTCTCGAAATCTACCATGTAGGCATGCACACGGCTCGGGATAGAGCCAAAATAATGATCTTCCAGCTGCTGGCCTTTAGCAGGAGCATGTCCGAACAAAGTCCGGCCCGTCATTACCAGGTCAGGGCGGGCAGCATACAGCGCCTTGTCTACAAGGAAGTACTCCTGCTCAATTCCAAGGGTAGTAATAACTTTATAAACGTCCTTGTCAAAGTACTGGCAAACCGGTACAGCCGCATCATTCAGAAACTTCAGAGACTTCAGCAATGGCGTTTTGTAGTCCAGTGCTTCGCCGGTATAAGAAACGAAGATTGTCGGGATGCACAGTGTTTTAGAGTTTGTACCCTCGATAACGAATGCTGGAGAAGAAGGATCCCAGGCCGTGTAGCCACGGGCCTCAAAAGTGTTTCGGATACCGCCGCTTGGGAAAGAAGAAGCATCCGGCTCCTGCTGTACCAGCGCGCTTCCTTTAAAAGCTTCAATAGCGTCACCATCAGAAGTAAGGTCAAAGAAAGAGTCGTGCTTCTCAGCAGTTGTACCAGTTAGTGGCTGGAACCAGTGTGTATAATGAGTGGCCCCCTTGTTCATGGCCCAGGACTTCATGGCAGCCGCAACAGCGTCTGCCAGGTTGCGGTCCACTTTTTCGCCAGCTTCTATAATGCGGCGCAGGCGTTTGAAATTATCCGACGACATGGTGGCTCGCATAGCATCAAAGCCGAACACATTCTCGCCATAATAAGTGGAAATGTCTTTTGAAGGTAAGGTTACATCACCTGTTTTGCGCTGGTTTACCAGATCCAACGCTTTAAATCGTAGTGTTGCCATGGGTTATGAGAGTAATTTGTTTTTAGGTGCAGCAAATATAGGCAGAAAAAACATTTTCCAAACTTATCTATAAAAAATAAAGGGGGTTTGATGAATTTTGGCCCACAAATCTTCATACCTGCCTTAAATTCGACAGTGATCAGAAAAAAAACTACCATTATTATCGAAAACACCCTTTAAAATACTTAACCCTCCTGTTTTAGAGATGGCTCATAACCTGTTAGATTACATTATTTTATCAAAACAGCTGAAACATTATCCTCTGTTATAACAGATTAACTTCGTCATTAAACGAGTCTCAAAATATCCGCTGTTTGATTGAGAAATTGTTATCAATGCAGCGATACTGTGTTGTATGAGTATCAGTCTAAGGTAGCCTTATCAAAAAGGCCAAAGCAGTAAAAGAAACAGCTATGCAGGTTACCCCTCTGGAAAGAAAGATTATGCGCTTCAACACAGGAGCCCAAATGAGCCACTGCGGCTGAAGAGCATGTCCTGTTGTTAGCGCAATGATTCAAAACTTTAAGAACTACGTCTGCCTTCAACTAACTCAAGTACTCAAACCTTTAGCTTTCAACCTATTACAATCCACACTTTTAGGATTCTGATTGCGGGGATAAGATAGAAAATGATTACCTTTGCAGCCTGATTATGAAAAAAGTAGCATTTTATACCTTAGGTTGTAAGCTTAACTATTCTGAAACCAGCACCATTGGTCGTATTTTCCAGGAGCGCGGTTTTGAGAAGGTGGAATTCACGGATACGCCTGATATCTATGTCATCAACACGTGCTCTGTCACGGACAATGCGGACAAGAAGTGTAGGAAAATTGTGAAGGAGGCGCTGAAGCATTCTCCTAATGCCTTTATTACGATAGTAGGCTGTTATGCGCAGCTGAAACCCAAAGAAATCTCTGAGATTCCCGGCGTGGATGCTGTATTAGGCGCTGCCGAAAAATTTCAGTTAGTAGACATACTCGAGACTTTCGAGAAAAAGGACAAAGCGGAAATCTTTGCCAGTCCCATTTCCGAGGCTAATACCTTTCACAATTCCTACTCTTTTGGAGACCGTACCCGCACCTTCCTGAAGGTTCAGGACGGTTGCGATTATTCCTGCTCCTTCTGTACTATTCCGCTTGCCAGGGGCAACAGCCGCTCTGACAGTATCGCCAATGTAGTTCGCTCGGCCAATGAGATTGCCGAATCGGGGGTAAAGGAGATTGTGCTGACCGGTGTAAATACCGGTGACTTCGGTTTGCAGGATGGCAAGCGGGTAGAAACTTTTTATGAGCTGGTACAGGAACTGGACAAAGTGGAGGGCATAGAGCGTTTTCGCATCTCTTCCATAGAGCCCAACCTGCTAAAAGACGAAATCATCGGGTTTGTGGCGCAGAGCCAGCGCTTTATGCCTCACTTCCATGTGCCGCTGCAGTCTGGATCAAACAAAATACTAAAGCTGATGCGCCGGCGTTACCAGCGTGAGCTATATGCCGACCGCGTTGCTAAAATCAAGAACTTGATGCCGCACTGCTGCATCGGGGTCGATGTGATTGTCGGATTCCCGGGCGAAACAGAGGAAGACTTCCTGGAAACTTATAATTTTCTGAATGAACTGGATGTAAGTTACCTGCACGTATTCCCCTACTCTGAGCGGGAAAATACACTTGCTCCTGAATTGGAGGGAAAGGTAAGCAACAAAGACCGCAACCGCCGGGCTGATATGCTCCGCATCCTTTCTGAGAAAAAGAAGCGTGCTTTCTATGAGCAGAATATAAACAGTGAGTTTAATGTGCTGTTCGAAGACGATGTGAAAGACGGCATGATGGAGGGCTGGACAGAAAACTATGTGCGCGTGGCCGTGAAGTATGACCCGGTACTGGTGAATGAGACGAAACACGTGCGACTGACCCAGCTGAATGCTTCCGGGTTAATGGAGGCCGAAGAAACTTACCAGGAAGTGCTAAAGCATTAGGTAATTGGTTAAGTTTAGTATTATATTTAAACTGATAATTCTTTCAACAAATCAAAACTAAAGAAATAGTGAAAGTTCTAAAGATTTCCTTAGGCTTGGCAATGGCTACTTCCTTCCTGGGAGCCTGCACAGAAGCGCCTAAAGTAGAGGGAGTAAACACAACCGCTACCCGCGAAGCCGGTACTACTCCAGACATCGTGTACGTTAACTCTGATTCGCTTCTAACGAATTACGAGTATTTTAAGGATGTGCGCACCCGCCTGCAAGGCAAAGGCCAGAAAGCGGAGCAGAACCTTCGCTCCCAGGCAGAAGCATTCCAGAAAGAAGTTGAAAGATATCAGCAGACTGGCCAGAACATGAGCGAACAGCAAAGAGCGCAAACAGAGCAGCGCCTGCAGCAAAAGCAGCAGCAACTGCAGCAGTTGCAGCAAACTGCCGGCAACGAACTGGCTGGTGAAGAGTCTGAAGAGATGAAGAAAATCTACGACCGCGTGGAGGAATTCCTCCGCAAGCTCAGTGAAGAAAAAGGCTATGAGATGGTATTAACCTACTCTCGCGGCAACAGCGCTATTCTTTACAGCGACCCTTCCCGTGATATTACCACTGAAGTAGTAAATGCCCTGAACGAGGCTTACACAAACGAGAAAGCAGCAGCTGACACAACTGCCACTAAAAAATAAAAGCACCCATTCTGTTTTCAAAAGAGAAAGCCCGCTGCCTGGTAAAGCAGCGGGCTTTTTTAATGCTATTGGTTGACATCTTTTTTTGCTACTCGTACCGGAGCGACTCTATCGGGTCAAGCTTGGAGGCTTTGAAGGCAGGATAGTATCCGGATACGACTCCCACTATCACACAGATGGCCATCCCCACGAATACCCAAAACCAGGGTACAATAAACCCTCCCTCACCAATCAGGGAAGCAATGCCGTTGCCCATTATAATTCCGAGCATCACGCCCACAAAGCCGCCCAATATACAGATCACGACAGCTTCTATCAGAAACTGCTGGCGTATCTGAAAAGCGGTAGCCCCCAAAGCCTTCCGCACGCCAATTTCACGGGTACGCTCGTTTACCGACACCATCATGATGTTCATCAACCCGACAGAGGCACCCAGCAGTGTAATAAAGCCAATCAGGAACCCTCCTATTTTCAGGTAACCGGAAATTTCATCAAGGCGCTGCACCAGCGAGTCACTTCTCCTGATCTCAAAAGAATCCTCCTGCCCCAGTGCATCCTGCCTGATCTTTCGCATTAAGCCGGTTGCCTCTCCCATCACGTAATTTAGTTCATCCGCTCTGTAGATGGCGGTTTTAATGTTATAGTTTAGTGTCTCCTGCCCTGCACGCGGAATCTGGCGGCCCGTCTCCAGCGGAATAATGATACGGCGGTCTCCACTGCCCCCCATACTGCTTCCCTCCTTCTCCAGTTGCCCCACAATCTTAAAACGCCGCCCCAGGAAAGTGATATCCTGGCCAATAGCTTCCCTGTTTTTAAACAAGGTGCTTACAATTTCATCCCCCACTATCGCTACATTCACGCCCTGCTCATGCTCAAACATTGAAAAATCACGGCCCTTCGCCAGGTTCAAATTATTGTTGAGCATGTAGTTTTCGTCGCCGGCCACAATGTTGATGTTCGGATTCGTTTTCTCTGTGGCGCTTTTTACCACCGTTGCCCCGGAAATATGGGCCGAAAGGCTGACACGGGCATCTGCCGGCATCTGCTCCTTGTACATGACAGCCTGTTGGTAGGTAATAGCCGGATACACTTTCTCTGTGCGTCCCTGGTGTCTGCCCCTGTTGTTCATGCCGGCACGGCGAATATCAAAAGAATTTGCGCCCAGGTTCGAAAAGGTCTGCGTCAGAGAGTGTTTCATGCTGTCTACAGCCGTTAAGATTCCAACTAGAGACATGATACCGATGGCGATGATCAGGCCGGTTAAAATTGTCCGAAGCAGGTTGCCCTGTATCGACCGGAGGCCTTCCATTATATTTTCTATCAGATTCATGTGCTTGGAAGATGTGCGCTTTGTTACTATTTTACGTTATGTATATTTATAAAGGCGCTGCTTCTAAGTTAGTGTCATTTTATGAAATAAAAGACACAATTATACATTAAGCCATTTTTTAAAGACGAACCGCATGTTTTTCCGTATTACCACGCTTATTCTGTCGCTTTTTTTACTTTCTTTTTCTTCTATCGCCAGCACAATTCTGCTGCCGATGGATGAGACCCAGAAAGACCACCTAAAATCGTACGGCGTTGCCTATTGGGCCTTAGGTAAAAACGTTTCTGTTGATTGGTTATTGAATTACCGTGGCGGCAGCTTTGCCTTTCAGCATGCGCCGGCGCTTGAGAACGAGCTGATTGTGCGGGGCGTTAGCTACAAGGTTATTTCTGATGCGCAATACAACAGCATCCTGACAGAAATCAGCAACCCAGAGGCAAACATGGACATCATGAAGCTGGAAAAGGTGCCTAAAATTGCGGTATATTCCCCAAAGTCTAAAATGCCCTGGGATGATGCCGTTACACTGGTGCTGACTTATGCCGAAATTCCTTACGACGTGATTTATGACGAAGAAATTCTGAATGGTGAACTGCCGAAGTATGACTGGCTGCACCTGCACCACGAAGACTTTACCGGCCAGTATGGTAAGTTTTATGCCAGTTACCGCCACTATCCCTGGTATCAGGAGCAGCAGCGTGAGCTAGAGGAATCAGCTGCCAAGCTAGGCTACAAAAAAGTATCAGAAATGAAGCTGGGAGTGGTGAAGCGCATCAAAGAATTCTGTGCCGGAGGTGGATTCCTATTTGCCATGTGCTCCGCCACCGATACCTACGATATCGCCCTGGCAGCTGAAGGGGTGGATATAGTAGAAGCGATGTTTGATGGCGACGCAGCAGACCCACAGGCACAGCAGAAACTGGACTTTGAAAAAACACTCGCCTTCCGTGACTTCCGGATCTCGCGCAACCCTTTGGAATATGAGTACTCCAACATCGACGTACAGCCGCAGGAACGGCCGGTGACGGAGGCGAACGATTACTTCCAGTTATTTACCTTCTCGGCCAAGTGGGACCCGATTCCAACGATGCTGACGCAAAACCATGCCAAAACCATCAAAGGGTTTATGGGGCAGACAACAGCATTCAGAAAGAAACTGGTAAAGCCGGAAGTAATTGTGATGGGAGAAAACAGCGAGCTGTCAGAAATCAGGTATATGCATGGTACCTACGCCCGCGGCACCTGGACCTTTTACGGCGGCCATGATCCGGAGGATTACCAGCACCTGGTAGGAGAAGATCCTACCGACCTGGCGTTGCACCCGAACTCCCCCGGCTACCGCCTTATCCTGAACAACATCCTCTTCCCGGCTGCCAAAAAGAAAAAGCAGAAGACGTGATATCATGTATCAATAAGTAGTTGTTGTGCCTGCTTTGATGCAAAAGAGGATCGGCTGAAAGTAAATCTTCAGCCGATCCTCTTTTTGTTAAATGAAAAATGTTGATTGAACTAGTGCATCCGGTCGTGTCGGGGTTTCAGGCTACGGATAATGTCGGCTTCTATCGCCAGCAGTTCTTTGAGGCGGGCGTCTACAACATCGGCAGGCATGTATTCTTTGGCCAGCTTCACAAAGCTGACATAATGCCCCGCCTCTGACACCATCAGCTCATAATAAAACTGCTGCAGGCCTTCGTCGGCTATATTTTTCCAGAGGAGTTTAAAGCGTTCACAGCTGCGGGCTTCTATCAGGGCATTCACCAGCAAGTGGTCCATCAACTGGCGCTCGCGTTTATCGCCTTTCCGGATATGCTTGCTTAGCTGCACCACGTACTCATCAGGCCGGTTGCGGCCAAGGCTGTATCCCCTTTTTTTGAGCTCCGCCAGTACGCGCTCAAAGTGGCTCCACTCCTCTGCCACCAGGTCTGTCATCTCTTCCACCAGCTTTTCTTTGTCAGGGTATTTCACGATGAGCGATATACCAGACGTGGCGGCCTTCTGTTCGCAATAGGCGTGGTCAACCAGTATCTCTTCTATGTTCTTCTCCGCTATGTTCACCCAACGCGGATCAGTAGGCAGTTCTAAGCGAAGTATGGTTTTAGTGGGTTGGGTAGACATAAAATGAAGGTATTACAGGTAATTTGAGGTGTAAATATAAATCAATCAAAAAACAGCCACTTCAGACCGAAAGTAAAGCTGCGACGCATCCCCGGATAATAGGGTGTTACAAAATAAACCGGCTCCAGTATATCATAATTAAGATGGCTCATCTTCAGGAAGAAGTTAACCGTTTTGATATCACCGTTCAGAAAGACATCCACCACCGGGTAGCCTTGTACCAGGAAGTTGTTTTGGTTGTAAAACTGCTGCGTAACGGGCATATAGGCATCAGCATAATAGCTTGAGGTGTAGGTAGTCTGCACACCCAACTGGCCAAAAAGTGCCTGCTTAAATATGTAACCCTCGATGTAGGCAGTTGACTCCAGCAAAAAACCCGGCACCCTTACTTTGTCTGCTTCATCTGTGTTGGTATAGGCCAGAATGTTTTTGAAATGAACCGGTCCGAACCGAATGTGATGCGACAGGTCAGCACCCCACAGGCGTTGGTTACCATTTAGCTGCTGTGGCACGGCCCTTTCATTGTAGAAAATGTGGCGCTTGATGTTGGTGTAGTGGGCATTGAGCTTCACGAATTGCCGGGCTCCAAATGCGCCTTCATACCCTAAGCCGATTCTATCCGTCACGGATGTTTCAAAATCATTGTTCCACCTGAAATGGTTGCTCAGCATATATTCCTGTACACGCGAAGGTGAAAACAAGGTACGTTCAAGGGTAGCAGTAGCTCCTTTGATGCGAGCCCTTCCTTTTATGCGGTAATCTGACCCGATCTGGTACTCTGCCTCTCCGGAAAGTTCGGCTAGATTTTTATAGATTAGCCGGATATCGCCTCCAACTAACACCTGGTTGAAGGCATCCTGATGACTTATGGTGCCAAATTGGGATGAATCTGTAGCAAGCGGTGCCTCCACGCTGTACGCCATGGTGGCATTTCGCAACTTGGCGTAAGCATTGTAGGAAGACAGCTTATAGTTACCTGTTACGCCGAACGTGTTTTGAAGCTCCTTGTAATTGGTGATGTCATTCGTCCGACTGCTGGTAAAGTAATAGTTCGGGTAAAGGTTGAACACGGCATCCAGTTTTCCATTGTTGGATTGCACGTAAGAGGCCAGCGCCGTTCTGTAAGTAGCAGGATTGGTATCTTCGTACCTGTTTTCCTGTCTCCTCCAGTCCAGAACATGGTAAACCTTCAGGTTCTCCCTGGCCAGCCTGTAAATTTGCAGCACATGAAAATTGCTGCGGCTTTCCTGGTTCAGCGCTGTCGTGAGCTGCACCGGAGCCTCCTCATATCGTTCTAAGATGGCAGGACGTGTATTTCCAGGCTGCACAGCAGTATCCGGCACAATACCCCCGGTTTCCACCTGCTCCACCCCCATGAAAGTATAATTGAAAAACAGGCTGTAGTTCTCATTTTCAGAGCGGTAGTGCGTGAAAACCTTTATCGCCTGGTTATCCAGGAAGCTTCTCGCTCTTCTGTCTCCGGCTGCCGGGCCAATCTGCTGGTTGGCTGTTATAATCTGGTAAGCCGCACCGGCATTCCAGCGGGGAGAAATATTACGGGTATGCAGCCCCTCAAATACCTGTTCTCCCCGTGCCCCCTGCACATAATAGAGGTGCGTATAAGGGGAACGGGTATTGAAATAGTTAATTCTTTCCGGGTTGTAGGCATAGCGGTCAAAGACGTTCTTCCCCAGCCTCACCCCTATTTTTTGTGGCGGATGGTAAAAAAGTGGCTGCGCAGCAGTCCCCGTGTTGCCCAGATGCTGGTAAAAAGAGGTGTCGTTGTACCAGTAACGTTCATTCTGAATATTGTTCAGCAAAGTATCAATTGGCTGCTCTATGTACCGGCCTCTCAGCACATCCTGCTCGTAGAGTTGCAGGGTCGTTTTCGGGCTATAGAAAAGCTTGGTAGTATCATCTATAATCTGAGAATACGCCACCTGGCTTAAGAGAAGCAAACCAAGAAAAGGAAGAAGGGCAATTATCTTTTTTTTCACGTCGCAAAATTAGCGAATTAATATTATTTCTGATGCTACCACATTATCTGGGAACAGAACTGCATTTTTTACCTTCCAGGTTGCTTCTGAAACTGCCTCACATGCGTAAGTACCAACTCATCAAATACTTCCTGCTCACTCAGTAACTTTACAACAATGGGAATGTAGAAAACCGGCAGCTGCCTGGTAAGTTGCCCTAATCCAGGGCCTGCCAGTTTAACGGCGTCTTTACGGGTAGTTAGTATAGTTGCCCCCGAAAATTGAGGCTGCAGCAGCATTTGCTTCAGCTTTTGCAGGTCCTGCACACTGTATTGGTGGTGGTCCGGGTAAGCCAGGTGCTGCACCACCTCAAATCCCGCCGCCTCCAGGTAATCCTTTAAAGGCTGCGCATTAGCTATTCCCGTTACCAGCACAACCTTATCCGAAGGCACAACGGGCAATCCGATGCCAACAGGTGCTCCATATACAAAGGTGGAGAAAAAAACAGGTGTGTCCGGCGCTGTATATTTTTGTACCTGCTTTTCTATTTTGCTTTGCTCCTGCAAGGTGAGCTTCTGGGGGCATTTGCTCACAATCACGGCATCTGCCCTTGCCGCCCCCTGCCTGGGCTCCCGTAACAAGCCGGCCGGTAGCACAAAGTCATGATAGAAAGGCCGGAGATAGTCTGTGATAAGGAGATTCAGGGAAGGTTGCACCGGTCTGTGCTGCATAGCATCATCGAGCACCACTACCGCTACATCAGGCACCAGTTGCTGCAGCTTCTGAATTCCCGCTACCCGATCTTCAGAAACAGCCACAGCCACCCCGGGAAAATCGCGGTGGTACTGGAACGGTTCATCTCCTAACACCGCTGCCGTGCTTTGTTTGTCTGCAAGTATAAACCCTTTGCTCCGGCGCTTATACCCCCGGCTGAGGGTGGCCACTTTATAGTCTTGCAACAGGCGGAGCAAATACTCTACATGTGGGGTTTTGCCCGTGCCGCCGACTGTCAGGTTTCCTACGGCAATAACAGGAAGTTCAAAGCTGGTGGAGGCCAGGGTGCCTTTGTCGTACAAATAGTTTCGCGCTACTGTTATCCCACTGTAAAGGAGTGAAAAAGGCCAGAGCAGCAATTTCAAATGTTTCATTGTTATGATGTAGCGGAGTAAAATTAGAATTAATTTTAAAGCCAAGGCGCTAAAGCAGGAACGAAAGACGAAACGATGACAAAAATAAAGGATATAACGAACCTACTCGAAAACCTGGCTCCCCTCCGATACCAGGAAAGCTACGACAATGCAGGTCTGCAGGCAGGTGATGCCAACGCAGAGGTAAAAGGCGTCCTCCTCACACTGGATTGCACCGAAGAAGTGATTGACGAAGCGCTGGCTAAAGGCTGCAACCTGGTTGTGGCCCACCACCCGGTTATCTTTAAAGGGCTAAAGCAGCTTACAGGGCGCAACTATGTAGAGCGCACCATCATAAAAGCGATTCAAAACAACATCGCTATTTACGCCAGCCACACCAACCTCGACAATGTGCTGCACGGGGTAAACACCAAAATAGCCGACAAGCTGGAACTGCAGCAGCAGCGGATACTGGTGAATAAGCCCCAAACGCTGATGCAGCTCGTCACCTTTGTGCCGGTTGAGAATACGGAAGAAGTATTGCAGGCCCTGCACAAGGCGGGTGCCGGCAATATAGGGGAATACAGCAACTGCAGCTTCCAGGTGAGCGGCACCGGCCGCTTTATGCCCTCTGAAAATGCCAATCCTGCTATCGGAAAGGCTGGCAAGGCAGAAGAGGTGCAGGAAGACCGGATAGAACTTATTTTCCCGGCCTACCTCCAGGGCAGCATTATGGCAGCCCTGAAAAAAGCACACCCTTACGAGGAGGTGGCTCATTTCCTTTACAGCCTCGAAAACCAGAACCAGGAAGTTGGTATTGGCATGCTTGGAGAGTTGGAAGATGAAATGACAGAGGAAAGTTTCCTGACATACCTTAAGCAGAAAATGCAGCTGCAGGGCCTGCGTTACACCCCTATAAGCGGCAGGAAGATTAAGCGGGTAGCAGTATGTGGCGGAGCAGGCAGCTTCCTTATAAAAGACGCTGTCCGGCAGGGCGCCGATGCCCTTGTAACGGGCGATGTGAAATACCATGAGTTTTTTGATGCCGAAGGCCAGCTAATGATTGCCGACATCGGGCACTATGAAAGTGAGGTATTTACAAAGGAGATTTTTTATGACACAATTTCAAAAATATTCTCTAATTTTGCAGTCTTAATATCAGAAGTAAACACAAACCCTGTCAGATACACCTTTTAATACATGGAAAGTACTGTAGCCAGCAAACTGGAAGCACTTTTAAAGCTTCAGACCATCGATTCACAGCTTGATGAAATCAAAAGAGTAAGAGGAGATCTCCCTGAAGAGGTTCAGGACCTTGAAGACGAAATTGAAGGGTATGCGGTGCGGGTACGTAAGTTTGATGATGAAGTAGCTTTCCTGAACGACTCTATTGCACAGCGTAAGCAGGCAACGAAAGATGCTGAAGGCCTGATTCGCAAGTATGAGGAGCAGCAGCAAAACGTGCGCAACAACCGTGAGTACGACGCTATCACAAAAGAGATAGAACTTCAGAAACTGGAAATCCAGATCAACGAGAAGAAAATCAGGGAAGCGCACTACCAGATTGAGCAGAAGATCAACGAGATAGAAGGCACGAAGCACCGCCTGGAAGAGCGTCGCAAAGACCTCGAAAATAAGAAGAAAGAGCTGGACCAAATTGTTGGCGAAAGCGAAGAAGAAGAAACACAGCTGGAAAAAGAGCGAAACAAAGCGGCTACGAACATCGAAGACCGCCTGCTAAGCGCTTATACCCGTATCCGCGGCAACGTGCGCAACGGCCTGGCAGTTGTTACTGTAAAGCGTGATGCCTGTGGTGGCTGCTTCAACACAGTACCGCCTCAGCGCCAGGCTGACATCGCAGCTCAGAAAAAAGTTATTGTATGCGAGCACTGCGGCCGTATTCTGGCTGGCGTAGAGCAGCGTGTGTTCTAATTTTAATTGACCTTGGGCGATAAGCACTTGTACATAATCTTAAAAAGGATGGCTAAACCCCATCCTTTTTTTTTGTTGCTGAGCTTTCTTCTGGGTTTTAGTGCCGTATCAGCCACTTCTGTTTTTACCCCGGCCACAAACAAAGCCTATCAGCAAATGCTAAAGCTCCGGGTAGGCAGCGGTCGTGCTTTGCTCCAGCCTGAGCTTCAGAAAGATGCCGATAACGCAGCAGCATTGTTGGTGGCTAACTATGCTGACTTTTTGGAGATCTGCGTACAGCAAGACCAGGTAAGGTATGATCAGCTACTCCAGGCCCAGGAGCAAAGGCTGGAAAGGCTGGAGAATAAGCGCAACCGCAGTGCCTGGGACGGATATGCTGCAGCTGAAGTAAGGATGCACCTGGCCATGACGAAACTCTTGTTTGGCAACCGTTTAGCTGCCGCCTGGGACTTCAGGAAAGCGTATTTGCATTACGCAGAAAACGCCAGACGCTGGCCCGGCTTTGTACCTAACAGGAAGAACCTGGGTGTGTTGCAAATCCTGCTCGGATCTGTGCCAGATCAATACAAGTGGTTCCTGAACATCATCGGGCTGAAAGGGAATGTAAAAGAAGGCATGGCGAACCTGGAAGCTGCTGCCAACCAGCCAAGTGTTTTCAGGGAGGAGGCCCAGTTGCTGCATGCCCTGGTGCTGCACTTGCTCGAGCAGGAAGAACCCGAACAGGCAGTAGCACAGGTCACCAGCCTCGCCAGGGCACAGCCTGACAACCTGCTTTTTCAGTTTACAGCCATGCACCTGCTAAAGAAAACAAAACAGAGCGACGCAGCCCTGGAGTTTTATAGCAACAGGCCCACAGGTAAAAAATACCTTCACTTCCCTTACATGCACCACATGGCAGCCGACCTTTACCTTTTCCGGGGGGACTATGACAAATCCATTCAGAAGAACCTGCTATTTCTGAAGCAGCACAAGGGGCAGCATTATTTGAAAGCTGTGCATTTCAAGTTATATCTGGCTTATTTACTGGACAATCAGCCTGCACAGGCAAAGTGGTACTTTAGCAGAATTCCGGAAATAGGTATAGCCGACACGGAGGAAGACCGATACGCCGCCCGCTATGCAGAAGGTCCTGAGTCTCCTGTAGTGCCCCTGCTACAGGCACGCCTGCACGCAGACGGAGGCTATTACCAGGAAGCACTGCAGGACCTGAAACAGATGAAGATAACGACGGCCACCCCTTTGCCTGTACGCGCCGAATACCTGTACCGGCAGGCAAGAATATACCACGGCCTCGAGGACATGCAGGATGCCATCACCTTTTACAAAAAAACAATTGACCTCTCTGGTGCTACAGATTTATACTTTGCTCCAAACGCTGCGCTGCAGCTAGGCTATATTTACCAGGAAGCAAAGCAACCCACGTTGGCTAAAGCATATTTCAGGCAAGCCATGAACTACAAAGGGCATCCCTATAAAAACAGCATCGACACAAAAGCAAAGCTGGCGCTTTCAGCGTTATGAGAAAGATACAGGTGCCTGTGCCTGTACGCTACATCACCTGACTGCCCTTAGCGCACACATCTTTCCCGCACGGTAAGAACATGCTACAAGGGCAAATGCTTACCTGAGTGCTTTGTTTAAGCCAGTATTTGAAAAGAAAGTCCGTATTGGCAAAGCAGAATCACTTAAATTTGCCGCGTTGATACCGACTGCTAACACTAAATGTATACTGCAGAAATAAAGGCCGCTGATTTACCTGTATCTCTGGAGGAGTTCAGGTTAAAGGCATTGGTATGGGCCAATCAGCATCCGCATGCAGCCTACTACAACCCGAACAGCATCCCTTACCCGCACGATGGCTTTGAGCATCTGCTGGCAGTGTCTTATGGTGCGGCTTTAAAACTTAATTCCGGGAAGGCTTTTGAGAGTTTAAGGCAGGAACTACAGCAGGAGCACTCCCTTCTCTGCGGTTTCCTGACGTATGATTTGAAAAACCAGATCGAGAAACTGCAAAGCCAGCATCCGGATTATATTAATTTCCCGCTCCTGCACTTTTTCTCTCCTGATATCTACATCTACTTTAAGCAGGAAAGCTTAAGTATCTATAGTAAAGAAGAAAGCATCACAACAGTTATAGCTGAAGTTATAGCTGCGCCCACTCCTGTTCCTGCCTCACCCAAAGGAGTTACCATTAAGCAGCGGGTGACAAAGAAAAGCTATGTGGAAGCCGTGGAGCATATCCGACAACATATACTGGAGGGTGATGTGTATGAGCTAAACTACTGCATCGAGTTTTTTGCAGAGCTTGTGACACTGCAGCCGTTGCCCCTCTACCTGGCGCTGAATGAGGCTTCCCCCACTCCTTTCTCCGGTTATTTAAAGTGCCACGACAAGTACCTGCTGTGTGCTTCGCCGGAGCGGTTCCTGAAGAAAGAGCATCAGAAATTAATCTCACAGCCCATCAAGGGAACCATACGCCGTGGCGAAACACCAGAAGAAGACGCCCTCCTGCAGCACCAGTTGCGCCACAATGAAAAGGAACTGGCCGAAAATATGATGATTGTGGATCTGGTGCGAAACGATTTGAGTCATTCCTGTGCCACCGGAACTGTGCAGGTAGAGGAAATGTTCGGCATTTACGGCTTCCGGCAGGTGTCGCAGATGATTTCTACCATTGTTGGGGAACTGCGGCCTGGAAAAGACTTGGTAGATGCTCTGAAAGGAGCCTTCCCCATGGGCAGTATGACGGGAGCACCTAAAATTAGCGCCATGCAACTCATTGAAGAACTTGAAGCGACCAGGAGAGGCTTATACTCTGGTGCGTTCGGGTTCATAAAACCCGACAACGACTGCGACTTCAATGTAGTCATCCGAAGTATACAGTACAACGCCAGCAACAAGTACCTGTCCTTCATGGTCGGAAGTGCCATCACCTATGATTCCGACCCGGAGCAGGAATACGCGGAATGCCTTTTGAAAGCACAAGCGATGTTTAAGGTGCTGGCGGGTTAAAAAGTAGTCTGAGATTTAGAATTTTAAAGAATTGGGAATATAAGGGTGGCTGCGACTGTTGCGGCGTTTTAATGCAGGATAGTAGCCTGTTCTTCAGAACCTGAAACTGAATGCCGGTCCACGTTGGGGTATCTTGATTTTCCAATCTTTGGTTCTTTAAGTCGTCAAATCAATTTCCTCCTGTCATTCTGTCACGTTTTTAGAGGAGATTATAGTATATTTGCAGTTGTAACAGTTTTAGCATGGATCCGATAGTAGATTTAGATTTTATAGACAACCGTACACCTGAGCAAGCTGCGGCCTGTGATACCAAAATATCAGCAGAAACAAACACTGGAAAAGGGCGGAAGCTTTACATCGAGAGCTACGGCTGCCAGATGAACTTTTCTGACAGCGAAATCGTGTCTTCCATTATGTTTGAGCAGGGTTTTGACACCACTTCTGACATTGCACAGGCTGACCTGGTATTCCTGAATACCTGCTCCATTCGTGAAAAGGCAGAGCAGACGGTTCGAAACCGCCTGGGCCAGATCAATTATTATAAGAAGAAGAAGCCGTCCATGATGGTGGGTGTATTGGGCTGTATGGCCGAGCGCCTAAAGAAATCATTGCTGGAAGAAGAAAAGATAGTGGACCTGGTGGTGGGCCCGGACGCCTACCGCGACCTGCCGAACCTGATAAATGAGGTAGATGGCGGGCAGAAAGCTGTCAACGTGCTGCTGTCACGTGAGGAAACCTATGCTGACATCAACCCTATCCGCTTAAACAGCAATGGGGTAAGTGCCTACATTTCTATTATGCGGGGCTGCGACAACATGTGTTCTTTCTGCGTGGTGCCGTTCACCCGTGGCCGTGAGCGTAGCCGCGATGCTTCCTCCATTGTACGGGAGGCGCAGGCGCTGATAGATCAGGGCTACAAAGAAGTGACGCTACTCGGCCAGAACGTGGACTCTTACAAATGGGCCTCTGAGGATGGAACTGAGAAGGTAAACTTTGCACAGCTGCTGGAGAAAGTGGCCGTATTGGATGCCAACCTGCGCGTCAGGTTCTCTACCTCGCATCCAAAAGACATCACAGATGAAGTGTTGTACACCATGAAAAAGTACGACAACATCTGCAAATACATTCACCTGCCGGCTCAAAGTGGTAACTCCCGTGTGCTCGAACTGATGAACCGTACCTACGACAGGGAATGGTACCTGAACCGTGTAGATGCCATCCGCAGGATTCTTGGCCAGGAGTGCGGTATCTCGTCGGATATGATTGCCGGTTTCTGCACAGAGACAGAGGAAGAGCACCAGGACACACTTTCCCTGATGGATTATGTGCAGTACGATTACTCCTATATGTTCTTCTACTCTGAACGGCCGGGCACACTTGCTGCCCGCAAGCTGGAAGACGATATTCCGCTGGAAGTGAAGAAACGCCGCCTGGCAGAGATCATAGAGAAGCAGCGTGAAACTTCCCTGAACCGCAACAAGCTGGATGTGGGCAGGGTGCATAAAGTTTTGGTGGAAGGCTTCTCTAAAAAGTCAGAAGAACAGCTGAGTGGCCGCAACGATCAGAACAAAGTGGTCATCTTCGACAGGAAGCACTATAAAAAAGGCGACTACGTGAACGTGTTCGTGCACGACTGTAGCGTAGGCACCCTTTTCGGGCAAGCCGTGGATTAGATTTGGAGATTAGAAAATTTGAGGATTTGAAAATGGTGCTTCACTGAACTTTTTCAAACCCATTTTCAAATCTGCACATCTTCAAATTTACAAATCAAAAGAATGCGCAATATTGATATACAGAGTATAAAACAGCGTTTCGGTATCATAGGCAATTCTCATCTGCTTAATTATGCCATCCAGGTGGCGGTGCAGGTGGCGCCAACTGACATGACGGTGCTGATTACGGGCGAAAGCGGCAGTGGTAAAGAATCTTTTTCTAAAATTATCCACCAGCTCAGCCCACGGAAGCATGGACAGTTCATTGCCATTAACTGTGGTGCCATACCAGAGGGAACAATAGACTCGGAACTTTTCGGACACGAAAAGGGCTCTTTTACAGGAGCTCAGGAAGCCCGAAAAGGTTATTTCGAGGTAACCGATGGCGGCACCATTTTCCTGGATGAGATCGGGGAAATGCCACTGGGTACGCAGGCACGCCTGTTACGGGTACTGGAAAACGGGGAGTTTATTAAAGTAGGATCCTCTAAGGTGCAAAAGACTGATGTGCGTGTAGTGGCTGCCACAAACGTGAACCTGATAAAAGCGGTGGAGAGTGGCCGGTTCAGGGAAGACCTGTATTACCGCCTGAACACGGTGCCTATCACAGTTCCACCTTTGCGTGAACGAGGAGATGATATCTATTTGTTATTCCGAAAGTTCGCAGCAGATTTCTCTGAGAAATACAAGGTAAAGCCTATCACGCTTACCCCGGATGCCGTGCAGGAGCTGATACGGTTTCCCTTCCCTGGAAACATCCGCCAGCTGAAAAACATGGTGGAGCAGATATCGGTGCTGGAATATGACCGGGAAGTAGACGCACCAAAACTGCGCCAGTACCTGCCGCAGGAGCAGATACACAGCAGCCTTCCGGCCGTGCTGGCAAAAGAGCAGTCTGGTGAGCAGAGCTTTTCTGAACGCGACCTGCTGTACAAGGTGCTGTTCGACATGCGCCGCGATGTCTCGGAATTGAAAAAGCTGGTGTTTGAAATGATCACGCACCAGCCCAATGATGAGGAACTGTTAAAGGAGCACAGCCACCTGTTCGAGAATATTGAACAATTTAATGGTAATGGCCGCAGCTATCAGCAGCAGGAGGCGGCAGTACACAAGGAGCCGTTTTACCTGCCCGTGAACCACCACCACCGGCCACAGGTGCAGGACTATGAAGAGCATAAAGTGGAGGATATTCCGCACGAGTATGAAGAAGAAAGCCTTTCCCTGGAAAACAAGGAGAAAGAACTTATCCTGAAAGCACTGAAGAAACATAATAACAAGCGGAAGTATGCAGCCCAGGATCTGGGAATATCGGAGCGTACCCTTTACCGCAAATTAAAACAGTATGACATTGAAGATTAACCTGCACACTGTAAGCTTTGCTTTAACACTGCTCCTCCTGGTATGCAGTGGCTGTGGCATTTATTCTTTTACCGGCACCACCATACCTCCGGATGTAAAGAGCATTTCTATCCAGAATTTCGAAAACCTGACAGGAGAAGGTCCTGCCAACCTGACACAGGTAGTAACAAACAACTTTACAGACTATTACCGCCGCAACACGAACCTGATTGTAAAACAGACGGAAGGCGACTTGCAATTGGAGGGGCAAATAGTTTCTTTTAACTACTCCCCGGCCGCCATCCAGCGGGAAGGCCAGAATGATATTGCCGGGTTGAACCGCCTGACCTTAAGTGTGCAGGTTCGGTTTGTAAATACAAAACAACCGGAAAAGGATTTCGACAGAGCTTTCACTATTTCACAGGACTTTCCGCAGGACCTGGACATCACGCAGCTGTCGACGGCGCAGATTGAGCAGCTGACGGAACGCCTGGTAACAGATGTTTTCAACAAAACAGTGGCAGATTGGTAATGCCCCGATTATTTGAGTAGCTTAGCCAGCATGAACAAGTCAGCATTTCTAGAACTGATCCAACAGGCAGCGAACATCTCTGACCAGCAGACTGAGGAGCTGGAAAAGATGGCCGCAACTTTCCCGTATTGCCAGACGGCTCATTTACTACTGGCAAAATCGGCGTACGACAAAGGCAGCATGCTCTCCACGCAGCGCCTGCGCCGGGCATCAGCCTATGCCACAAACCGGCAGGTACTGAAACGTATCATCTACACCTCTCCTGCCTTTGCCCCTGTTTTCGATGAACCGGTAGTAGAGGAACAGCAGGCATCCGCCCCTGAAACTCCTGTCACTGTAGCTGAATCAGCAGAACAGCAGCAGGAGGCTCTGACAGTACAACCTGTTGCCGGTAATGTTGTGCAGTCGGAAACTTTACCTGAGGTGGCTTTCGAGGACGAAGCAGTGTTAGAAGACTACGCCTCTGAAGAAGCACCTGCAGAGGAGGCCTATTACGAAGAGGAAGCTTCAGGCGAAGCTGAAGTAGCAGCAGCATCCCAGGATGATGTTTATCCTGTTCATGCATCGGCTGAAGAAGAGCCGGCGACAACACCAAACGCCGAAGAAGTAATACCTTTTGAACTGGCGCAGTTACTGACTATCAATAGCCTGAACAGCACCTTTACCGATCTTCTGGCACAAAAGCCGGATAATCAGGTTCCTGAGGCAATAGCTGAAGACGAGGCCCAGCCTAAACACCTTACTTTTCCCGATAATTTCAGGGAGGCGGATGACGAACTGGCGCAGCTTATAGCAGAAGAAAGCCCTGTTGCAGCACACGGGGTGTATGTGCTGGAAGAAAGTACCCCTGCTCCTGCTGTTGAGGCCGCTTTTTCAGATGCAGAAGATGAGGATGCTGCAACTGTTGCCGGCAATGATGCAGAACCTGCTGTAGCAGCACCCGAGAAACCTGAGAACGCGCCGGTTAACTTTGCTTTCAGCGAAATAGACCGCATGTATGCCGAAGACACTATTGGATACTGGATGTCGTCGAGCCGCATGGGAGAAGTACTGCAGTTAAAAGATGAAGTTACCCGGCAGCGTCCGGAAGGTTTTCACCCGGAACTGATACTGGAGTACACGAAGACACATGAACTGGAGGAAAAACCGGAGGAGCCAAAAGCACCTTCCCTGCACCATCAACTCAATATCATTGACCAGTTCCTGAAGCTGAACCCGCGCCTAAAAACCATGAATAACATCAAAATGAAGCAGGAGCCGCAGGAAGATTTGTCTTTAAGGAACTCTAAGATCAAAAAAGGCATTGCTTCAGAGAGCCTTGCTACTATCTTCCTGAACCAAGGAAAGGTAAAAAAGGCCATCAAAATATATGAGCAACTCATTTTGAAAAATCCGGAAAAAAAGAGTTACTTTGTCGAACAGATAGAAAAATTACAAAACTTAAACTAAGATGTATATCGCCCTTATCAGTATCATTATCTTTATTTGCGTACTGCTGATATTAGTTGTACTTGCTCAAAACCCTAAGGGAGGCGGACTATCAAGCCAGTTCGGCGGTGGTGGTGCCAGCCAGTTGATGGGTGTGAAACGCACCGGAGACCTGTTAGAAAAACTGACATGGGGCTTTGCTATCGGACTGGTTGTACTCACACTAGGTACGCACATGATGGTTGACACTGCCGGTGATTCTACTGTAAACAGAAGCGTGAACGAAGAGCGTGCGCGTCAGTCGCAGCTTCCTGGTCCTGCCGCTTTCCCTGGTACTGCTGGTGAAGACAGCACCGCGGTTATTCCGGATGCAGCTGACATTCCGGAAATGATAGACACAGCCAACGCGCAGTAAGCGTTGCCTATATATCCCATCATAACTTAAGAGCCGATCATACCAGATCGGCTTTTTTGTTTACACCGGTGCCATTCTTGTCAGCTATTTCAAAAAAAGTTCCCTACTTGTGGCAGAATCTGCCAAACATGACAGAAAAAATGAAGCTGGAGGCTGAAAAAATGGCTTAATATGGCAGTTTTCGAGTCTTGGCACAGGAAATGTTAGAGCAGTAGTGTTATTAACTAATTTTAAAACAATATAACCTAATAACAAAAACATATGTCAATCAGCATTAAACCATTAGCAGACAGAGTAATCGTAGCTCCTGCTGCAGCAGAAGAGAAAACAAAATCAGGCATCATCATTCCTGACACTGCCAAAGAGAAGCCACAGCGTGGCGAGGTAGTAGCCGTAGGCGAAGGCAAAACTTCTGAGCAGGGCGCCCTGCTGAAGCCACAGGTACAAGTTGGCGACCAAGTGTTGTATGGCAAGTATGCAGGAACTGAGATCTCCGTAGACGGGAACGACTACCTCATCATGCGCGAGTCTGACATCCTGGCTGTCCTTTAATCACAAAATTTAAATCTAATCCAAATTAAGATAAACTATGGCTAAGAACATCAATTTTGATACAGACGCCCGCACTAAAATCAAGTCAGGCGTTGACAAATTAGCAAATGCAGTAAAGGTGACACTGGGTCCTAAAGGCCGTAACGTGATCATCGACAAGAAATTCGGTGCCCCTACCATCACAAAAGACGGTGTTTCAGTTGCAAAAGAAATTGAGCTGAAAGACCCTATCGAGAACATGGGCGCGCAGCTTGTAAAAGAAGTTGCCTCTAAAACAGCAGACCAGGCTGGTGACGGTACTACAACTGCTACTGTGCTGGCGCAGGCTATCTACACTGCCGGTATTAAGAACGTGGCAGCTGGTGCTAACCCAATGGATCTGAAGCGTGGTATCGACAAAGCCGTTCATGCGGTAGTGGAGAACCTTCGTTCTCAGTCTAAGAAAATCGAAAACTCATCTGAAATCTCCCAGGTAGGTACTATCTCTGCCAACAACGACGCTGAAATCGGTAAAATGATTGCCGACGCGATGGACAAAGTTGGTAAAGACGGTGTGATCACTGTAGAAGAGGCAAAAGGTACTGAAACTGAGGTGAAAACTGTAGAAGGTATGCAGTTCGACCGCGGTTACCTGTCTCCATACTTCGTGACGAACCCAGAGAAAATGGAAGCGGAGTTTGACAACCCTTACATCCTGATCTACGACAAGAAAGTGTCTACTATGAAAGAACTGCTTCCAGTATTGGAGCAAGTGGTTCAGACTGGTAAAGGCCTTGTAATTGTTTCTGAGGATGTAGACGGTGAAGCTCTTGCGACACTGGTAGTAAACAAACTGCGTGGCTCCCTGAAAATTGCTGCTGTTAAAGCTCCTGGCTTCGGCGACAGAAGAAAAGCAATGCTGGAAGATATCGCCATCCTGACAGGTGGTACTGTTATCTCTGAAGAGCGTGGCTACAAACTGGAGAATGCCACTATCGACTATTTAGGTCAGGCTGAGAAAGTAATCATCGACAAAGACAACACTACGATTGTTAACGGTGCTGGTCAGAAAGATGATATCGTAGCGCGCGTGAACCAGATCAAGTCTCAGATGGAGTCTACTACATCTGACTATGACAGAGAGAAACTGCAGGAGCGTCTTGCGAAGCTTTCTGGTGGTGTAGCTATCCTTTACATCGGTGCTTCTACTGAAGTAGAGATGAAAGAGAAGAAAGACCGCGTAGACGATGCGCTGCACGCTACCCGTGCTGCCGTTGAAGAAGGTATCGTAGCAGGTGGTGGCGTTGCCCTTATCCGTGCGATTGATGCCCTGAACAACATCGATGTGTACAATGCTGATGAGCAGACAGGTGTGCAGATCATCAAAACTGCGCTGGAAGCTCCGCTTAGAACTATCGTATACAACGCTGGTGGCGAAGGTTCAGTAGTAGTACAGGCTGTTCGCGAAGGCAAGACTGACTACGGTTACAACGCCCGCGACGACAAGTACGAGAACATGTTCCAGGCTGGTATCATTGACCCAACTAAAGTAACGCGTCTGGCCCTTGAGAACGCTGCTTCTATCGCTGGTCTTCTGTTAACTACCGAGTGTGTGGTTTCTGAAGATGCGGAAGAAGAGAAAGGTGCTCCAGCTATGCCAGGTGGCATGGGCGGCATGGGCGGCATGATGTAATCATTCCCATAGTTAAAAAGAAATCCCTGGGTCATAACGGCTCAGGGATTTTTTTTTAACGGCTCTCCTGTGGCTAATCAGTTTCTGTAAACTGATTCAGGCTGATTCTGGTTCGGCATAACATCAATTTCTGTTTTTCACACAACCCTTTGTTTAAGCAGGTAAAAGGAAAGTTAAGGCCGCTTAGGAAATTGATCAGCTAAAGTAGTTCCTGCAGGACGATGGTAATGTCGTGCGGGGCTACTTCATCTCCTCCGAAGTATGGATACAGCTGATACCCCTTACCTATGCCACTACAGGCTCTTGGTAAGCTGACTGACTTCCCGTCCAGCGTTAAAACATAAGCCTGCTCCTCCAGGCTAATCTCGCAGACAGATGGTTTACCTATTGTTACGAGGCCAATAAAACCGGCTTGCAAGGTCTTGTTATAGTAATTATAGCCATGGATTTCCAGCCTGTTTTTATACCAGCGCCATCCAAAACGCACGCTGTTGGAGTGGTGGCTGGTATTGCAATCGGCAAGGCCATAGAGTTTGTTCATGTCTCTCTGGTTAGCAGTATCCTGGAAGGCATAAACAGCAGTACTGTCGAAGGTAACGGAAAAGCGAAGTTTGCTCGTGCTCCGCTGCCTGAAAGCATTATAATCCGCATAATGAGAACCTTTCCGGATAGTATAAGTGGTGGAAGGTGATACTACCTGTACCTGCTCATCTGGTTTCAGGGACTCCGGAACAATATGGCAGGATGGAAGGGCAAAGCAAAAGATAAAAGCTGCTGCAAGACAGCGCATCTTAGTAAAAAGCAACATCTGCAAAATAAGACAGTTTGTATAAAAGTAAAATAAGGATATTACTATATAATCCCTTAACAGGCTTAAAGGGGCAACCTGCTATAGAAAGGCAATATCATAAATAGAACTATACAAACAAAAGCACCTTAGCCAAATAAGCAAAACCCTTGGAACATTACAAATTTGTGCTGCTATAGAAATATCCGGCAGCAGTGTATTTGCCTTCCAGAAACAAAAAGGCCACAGAACTTATCCTGTGGCCTTCCTTTACATTTAATTGAATCCTTATTAAGTAGCTGACTTCTCGAGTAGCTGTCCTGTTTGCGCTTCTTCTTCGTCCTGTTTCTGTTCTTCCAGGCCATGTGTAAGCTTGTTGATTTTGCGCGTAAGCAGCATCAGGATAATCCCCAGCACAATCGTGAAACCGGCAATAGACATGAAAATCTCCAGC
This sequence comes from Pontibacter brevis, assembly GCF_054779655.1. Classification (NCBI taxonomy): domain Bacteria; kingdom Pseudomonadati; phylum Bacteroidota; class Cytophagia; order Cytophagales; family Hymenobacteraceae; genus Pontibacter; species Pontibacter brevis. The sequence continues at coordinate 134,776 of NZ_BAAGXV010000025.1, read as the reverse complement.
TCACCCAGGCGTTGTGCCCAGATACCAATCCACGCGGCTACGTAGTTACCAGCTCCTGTTACTGCAAAGTACAAGCCCATCATAGAAGCTACAATGCGCTTCGGGGCTACCTTGGTGATAAAGGAAAGCGACACAGGCGACAGCGCCAGCTCACCAATTGTATGAAAGAGGTAAGCGAATACAAGCCAATGCAGAGAAGATAAACCATCGGCAGAGGCATTGCGCTGCAGCGAGGCGAACACCATAAAGATAAAGCCTATACCAAGTATAGCAGTACCAAGCCCCATCTTGAATATGGAAGGTGGGTTTTTGCCATGTTTTGCCAGCGCCACCCAGATAGCAGCCACCACACCACCAAGCGTAATAATAAAGAAAGCGTTCAGTCCCTGTAGCCAGCTGGCTGGCACTTCCCATCCAAACACATAGCGGTCGGTGTACTGGAGCGCGTACAGGTTCATCAGACCGCCTGCCTGCTCAAAGGAAGCCCAGAATACCAGTACAATAATGAAAGAAATAAGGATAACGATAATCCTGTCCCACTCCTGCTTGTTGAAGCCAAGGAAACCACGATGAGAAGGCGCTGGTTCAGATTTTGTAAATATCCTGTCCTCGCTCTTTTCTGTTGTAGTCAGGTTACCTACCCCTTTCAGGAACTTGCGCCCCCAGATAAAGACAATTTGACCCAGCACCATTCCAAAGCCGGCAAGGCTAAAGCCGTAGTGCCAGCCATACGTCTCGCCAACGTACCCGACGATGAGGGAAGCCAGCAAAGCACCCAGGTTGATACCCATATAAAAAATGGTAAAGCCTGAATCGCGTCGGTTGTCATTCTCCCGGTACAGGCCACCTACCATGGTTGAAATGTTTGGTTTCAGGAGTCCGGTACCAGCCACTATAAGGCACAAGGCCGTGTAAAAAGCCCATACAGGTGGATAAGCCATCAGCAGGTGACCAGCCACCAGTGTGAATCCACCAATGATAACCGCTTTCTTCTGGCCAAGGAATTTATCGGCCAGAATACCGCCCGGAATCGACATCAGGTATACTAAAGCGGTGTAGGTACCATAAAGCTCCAGGGCCTCTTCATTTGACCAGCCATAGCCTCCGTTTGTGGTAGACACCAGAAACAGCACAAGGATACCCCGCATGCCGTAATAGCTGAAGCGTTCCCACATTTCTGTAAAGAACAATACCATCAATCCTTTGGGATGCCCGAAAAGGTTGCCTTGTGTATCTACAAAGCTTGGTGCCCTCCCACCGGAAATATTTTGTGATGTTGACATATAAAATGGTTTATTTAACTAAAAGGGTTGCGCAAATATCATTAAAAATACGATTCTGTATCCTCTAAAACAAATTTTCAATTGCACCCCTAAGGCACCTGAGAGTACTTCCTGTTGAATATTTCAGCATGTTTAGTTGCAGCATGTTTGAACTCAGGCAGATATATTCCAGAACAGAACTACGGTGACATAACACGGTACTCAGATAGAATTCACAGCCGCCTGTATAAAGAGACCTGCCATCGCTTCAGTTGCCGAAAGTTTCTTTCTCCGATTCACGCCCCCTCCTCCAACTCTAAACCCTGCTATTTATTAAGGTGGAAAAAGCTTTATGCATGATAAAGCGATAATACAATTCCGAAAAGCGCTGTCAGTGTTTCATTCAAGGCTATTCATTGTAAACAGCATATACAAGCTTTAGTACATCACGTACACTATATATGGCGCTGACAACAGCACTATTGCCAATATCATAATATCAGATAAAATTTTGGTTTTCATATTATGAGATTGGTAATAATTAGCTACTTTTGAACCGAGAAAGTAACCACTCACTTAAATTGTATAATCTAACTACATAATCACGCTATATAAATAAAGCTCATGAAAGAATCTGGAGAAAAACCAAATACAGCAGGCCTTGCATCCTTAGGTATAACAGCGGCAAAAGAAATCCTGTGGAACCTGAGTCCGGCAGAATTAGTGGAAGAAGCTCTTAAAAATAAAGAGGGAGTTTTAACCGATACAGGGGCTCTGATGTGTGATACAGGTAAATTTACCGGTCGCTCGCCTGAGGACCGGTTTATTGTGAAAGACGCCAAAACAGAGGATGCTGTCTGGTGGGGGGACATCAATATCCCATTTGCTCCAGAGAAGTTCGACCACCTGCAGCGCAGGATGGTGGAACACCTGAAAGATCAGAAGCTGTATGTGCGGGATGCTTACGCAGGCGCCCATCCGGATCACCGCCTGAACCTGCGCATCATCAATACGCAGGCATGGCACAATCTCTTCTGCCACAACATGTTCTTAAGATTGCCGGAAGAAGAACTTGAAAACCACACTCCTGCCTTTACCATTATCTGTGCCCCCGAATTTGAAGCTGATCCTGCAACTGACGGAACACGCCAAAAAAACTTTGCCATCATCAACTTCACGAAAGGCATCATCCTGATTGGCGGCACAGGCTATGCCGGGGAAATGAAGAAAGGAATTTTCTCTGTGTTGAACTTCCTGCTTCCCCACGAAAAGAACATCCTGTCGATGCACTGCTCCGCCAATGTTGGCAAAGAAGGAGATACCGCTATTTTCTTTGGCCTTTCGGGAACAGGCAAAACAACGCTCTCCGCTGACGCCAACAGAGGGCTGATTGGTGATGATGAGCATGGCTGGACAGCTGACAGTGTTTTTAATTTTGAGGGCGGCTGCTATGCCAAAGTAGTAGATTTAACCCGCGAGAAGGAACCGGAGATTTGGGATGCAATTAAGTTCTGCGCCATTGTAGAGAACACCCGCTTTTACAAAGGAACCCGAAGAGTGGACTACACCAACAGAACAGTAACGCAAAACACACGCACCGCCTATCCCATCTATCACATAGAGAATGCCATTACCCCTTCTGTGGCAGACATACCAAAAAACATCTTTTTCCTGACAGCAGATGCCTTCGGAGTTTTCCCTCCTATCTCCAGGTTAAATAAAAGCCAGGCCATGTACCACTTCATCTCAGGCTACACGGCGAAGGTAGCAGGAACGGAAGTGGGCGTAACAGAACCGGTAACCACATTCTCAGCGTGCTTTGGTGCTGCCTTTTTACCGCTGCACCCAACCAAATATGCCGAGATGTTCGGCAGGAAGATGGAGAAAGGCAACGTAAACGTATGGCTGGTTAATACCGGCTGGACAGGTGGTCCTTACGGCGTAGGTTCCCGCATGAAGTTGCAATATACACGCGCCATGGTGACTGCAGCGCTGAACGGGCAGTTAAATGATGTGGCATACACACAGCACCCTGTTTTTGGAGTTGAAATACCGGCCTCCTGCCCCGGCGCGCCATCCGAAATACTGGATCCGCGCAATACTTGGGAGCATAAGGAAGAATATGATGCGAAAGCCACTACACTGGCTTCAAGGTTTGTTACCAACTTCCAGAAGTATGCAGACTTCGCCAATGAGGAAATCCTGGCGGGGGCCCCCCTTGTAGAAGAAACTGCATGATAAAGTTTTACCCTTTTTCAGCCTCTCTGCCACCCCGCAGAGAGGCTTTTTATTTTATAGCTTCCGGAATAGGCGCAAAATGTATAGTTTCGTATGTAAAGGGTGGCACGGTGTTGTCTGTACCAGCCTCAGCCAAAACAAACAGCCTTTGTTGTGTGTATTATCTGCAGCTGGCCCATGTGTTATAACATGCACCATTGCAGTAGTTTAACCTGCTAAAACAGAAAATACCTTTAAGCATTAAATCATTTCAGTTGATCATAAAAGAAATTAGAAAGTGCATTTATTTTACACACCTGACGTTAACTCGGATTTCTACATTCTAAGTGAAGAGGAGTCAAAACACTGTACCCGGGTCCTTCGCCTGGGGCAGGGCGACACTGTGTATCTGGTAGATGGAGTTGGAGGAATGTATACGGCCATTATTCAGGATGCTAACCAGAAAAAGTGTCAGCTCCAGGTTATCGACAAGCAAATAGAGTATGGCAAATTACCCTACTCCACGCATATTGCGGTGGCTCCTACCAAAAACATGGACCGGATGGAATGGTTTATAGAGAAAGCCGTTGAAATTGGGGTGAGTGAAATCACGTTCCTGCTCTGTGAGCATTCTGAGCGCCGGCAGCTTCGGCTGGACAGGTTGGAGAAAATAGCAGTGAGTGCCATGAAGCAGTCGCAGAAAGGATACCTTCCGCTACTGAACGAACTGACACCTTACCACCGTTTTATACAAAAGTCACTCCCGGAGCATACGTTTATTGCGCATTTGGAAGACGATGCAACGAAGAGCATAAAGGAATACTATCAGCATGGCAAGCCACATTGCATCCTGATCGGACCGGAGGGAGATTTTTCTGCCGCAGAAATTTCCGCCGCCTATGAAGCAGGCATTCGCCCGGTTACGCTCGGCAAAAGCAGGCTGCGCACCGAAACGGCAGCTTTAGTGGCATGCCATACGCTGAATGTACTACACGATATCTACACGCCGTTCTAAGTACGGTAATGAAAAGAAGACCAGTAAAACATTAGACACAGGACGGAAGATGCACCAAAACAAATTGAAATATTTCCTGCTCGCAATAACATGCATGCTCTTCAGCATGAATGGGTTAAAAGCACAGGGACATAGCTTTAGGCTTGCCAAGTTAAAGTATAACGGAGGTGGAGACTGGTATGCCAACAAGACCTCCTTACCTAACCTGATCCGGTTCTGTAACCAGAACCTGAACATGAACATCGCGAGTGAGGAAGCTGTGGTGGAAGTAGGCAGCCCGGAGTTGTTCACCTATCCTTTTGTGCACATGACAGGTCATGGCAACGTAGTATTTTCAGATGCAGAGGCTCAAAACCTCCGCAACTACCTCCTCAGCGGAGGCTTCCTGCACATCGATGACAATTACGGGCTTGATCAGTACATCCGGAAAGAAATGAAAAAGGTGTTCCCGGAGTATGAGTTTGTAGAACTGCCGTTTGATCACCCCATCTACAGGCAGAAGTTCACTTTCACCAACGGACTTCCTAAAGTGCATGAGCACGATAACAGGCCCCCGCAGGGCTTCGGCATCATACACGAAGGCCGGCTGGTATGCTTCTACTCCTATGAAACAGATTTAGGTAATGGCTGGGAAGATCAGGTAATATATAATGATCCGGAGCCAATCAGGCAGCAGGCACTGCGAATGGGCGCCAATATTGTCACCTTCGCTTTGACGCAGCCCATATGAGAGCCTGAGGAATTCGTAATAAGGCTGGTCGAGATAAGTTTTAGCCTTCCGCTCTTGATGTTGCCATTAAGGCGGTCGTTTAGCAGCTCAACCTTGTTTGTTCGCCGTTGTTGGTGAAAACACCAACAACGGCGAACAAACCGCGGAAAATAGAGGGGCCTTTCCCCCAAGTGCTACAACCCAAAGACTGGAAAGACTTTCACTCTATGCCTACAAATAGAAAAGAATATGGCTTTATGAGGTACTTTCACTCCATTTGTTATCACTAGTAATGAATAAAAAGCAAGTTACCAAGTACTTTTACGACATTCTGTTATTTAGAATTCAGTTATTCAAAACTGAATTTAGTCGTATTTCCGCTTAAAGATCTCTGTCAGGACAAAAGCTTCGCGAGCAGCGTTAGGGTTTCGCAAAAGTTTGGCGTATTTAGTTTCCTTTGCCTGCTCTGCTTCCGCCTGAAATAGCCGCTTTCGTACCTCTTCCGACTGCCGTGCGGCTTGTCTTTCCTCGGCTTTCTTCTCCCACGACATGAATTTGGGTGCTTCCGTTTCGTAGTTCCTGTACTTCGGAACCGCTTCAGTTGCCGGAGGAGCTATTGGGCCTGTTACTTGCCTGGCCTGCTCCTTTGCATTCTCTACAACAGATTTGCCTTTTTCCCCTGCGCGCTCCATCTTCGGCTGCAGCTCGCGCAGAATATCTTCAAAAGAAGTCGCTGGCCTATTAGGCGACTGTGGCCGTCCCTCCTGCTTAGGCACGTCTACATCAGCATCTTCGCTAGGCGAATTAAAAGCTTTACGCCACTGCATATAGATAAAGTAAACTACGGCAGCCAGCGCATAGAGGATAATCATGTAATCTTCCATGGCGTCTCTTTGTAATCAAATATAAGGAAATTTTATTCTTTGCCGGAATGCAGCCGCGAAGAAGCTTCAAACAACCGAAGCTATCCATTCATCAACAGGGAGTGGCCTGACTAGCTTTCCTCGTAGAACCCTCTCTATGTACGGTATCACACCATATACTTCCATCCTACAATCCTGCCAATCCCTTAGATCCTGAATTAGAATTCCAGGTAGATGCATCTGTATGCTCAGAAAGGACACTATATATATTCATCCTGCAATCCTGCCAATCATTTTCAATCCTAGAAATCCTGATTCAGACAAATTCGCTGCCCATCTATGCGAAAAGCCCCCATAACAGTAGAATAAAATTCCGGCATAAACACATCCTTTTCTTCAGCTGCTACAAAAACCAATAGAACAGCAGCTTATAAAAACACCTCGTTTATTTGCATTTCTGAATTCTTCTGTCACTCCACTTATATACCTGTGCAAAATACGATGATATCAAAAAACGTCTTATTTTTGAGTTTAGTTAGAATTTCCGCACACGCGAATGCAGGTATCAAAATTAGAAATCAAAGGTTTTAAGAGTTTTGGCGATAGGGTCGTTATAAACTTCGATGATGGCATTACAGGTATTGTGGGGCCGAATGGTTGTGGGAAGTCCAATATTGTGGATGCCATACGTTGGGTGCTGGGCGAGCAGAAAACACGTAACCTCCGCTCCGACAAAATGGAGAACGTGATTTTCAACGGCTCCAAAACCAGAAAACCAGTACAATTGGCGGAGGTGTCCATCACCTTCGACAACAACAAAGGCATTTTGCCAACAGAGTACTCCCAGGTAACTGTTACCCGCAAGTACTACCGCAACGGCGACAGCGAGTATATGCTGAACGGCGTGCCATGTCGCTTAAAAGACATCAACGAACTCTTCCTGGATACAGGTATCGGCTCAGACTCCTATGCCATTATTGAGCTGAAGATGGTGGACGAGATCCTGAACGACAAGGAAAATTCCCGCCGCCTCCTGTTCGAAGAAGCTGCCGGTATTTCCAAGTTCAAGGTACGTAAGAAGCAAACCCTCAAAAAGCTGGAAGAAACAGATGCCGACCTGGAGCGCCTGGAGGATGTACTCCACGAAATCGGCAAGAACATGAAGACGTTGGAGCGACAGGCAAAACAGGCCATTAAGTACTTCCAGTTAAAGGAAGACTATAAGAAGCACAGCCTCGCCTTTGCCCGCCGCAATATCTCCCAGTACCAGAATACCCTGGAGCGCCTGGAGCAGGATGTGCAGCAGGAGAACAACCTGAAAGAGCAGTATGTTGCGACTGTAACAGAAGCCGAAGACGCCATTGCCGACCAGAAGGAAGAGCTGAACGTGACGCAGGAAAAGCTGGCCGAGATGCAGAAAACCATGCAGGTGCAAACAGCCAAACTGCGCCAGCTGGAAAGCGAGATAAAAATGAAGGCCGAGCGCAGCGCCTACCTGAAGGAGCGCATGCAGCAGTTGCGCCAGCAGATAAGCCAGGACACCGCCAATGTGGAGCACACGCAGGAAAGCATCCTGGCGCTCCGGGATGAGTTGCTGGAGGTGCAGGACCAGTTTGCCAGCGCCGAAGAGCAGGTAGGTGAGCTGAAAGAGCAGCTGCAGGAAGCCAACGAGCAGAAGGCAACGCTGCAGGATACCTTCCAGGACCTGACACAAAAGCAAAAGGCAAAGCAGAACGAAGTGTACCAGCTGAGCAAATCGCTGGAGATAAGCCAGGTCCAGATTCAGAACATCAACCAGGAACTTGAGCGCCTGCATCAGCAGCAACAGACAGCCGACGAAGATGGCCGTGTGCTGCAGGAGCAGTTGCAGGAGGCACAGGTAGCGCTTGAGGAAAGCACTGCCGAACTGGTACGCCTGCAGGCAAAAGAAGAAACGCTGCAGCAGAACATAGAAGCCACCGAGGCGAACATCGAGGAGCTGAAAACACAGCGGGTAGAGCTGAACCGTGCCCTGGATGCCAAAAAAAACCAGTACAACCTCACCAAATCTTTGGTGGAGAACATGGAGGGATTTCCGGAGGCTATCAAATACCTGAGCAAGTCTGACAGCTGGAAAAAGCCTGCTCCTCTCCTGTCCGACATCCTGATCTGTGAGCCTGACTACAAGCCGCTTATCGAAAGTTACCTCGAGCCCTACATGAACTTCTTTGTGGTGGACGAACTGCAGGATGCCGTGGAAGCGATTAGCCTGCTGAAGAGCGAAAACAAAGGACGTGCAAACTTCATTATCCTTTCGGAGATAGAGGAACTAGAGCCAACCGCTACCTACAGCGAGGGCAACCTGAAGGCCGGTTACGAAGTGGTATCAGCGGAGAAAAAGTACAGCAGCCTGATGAAGTACATGCTGCGTAACGTGTACATCTCCGACGACAGCGGAGAAGAACTCTACGGCAGCGACTATAAAACCATCATCCTCAAAGACGGCAGCGCCATCCGCAAGCCGCTGAGCCTTTCAGGAGGTTCGGTAGGTTTGTTCGACGGCAACCGCCTGGGCCGCAAGCAAAGCCTGGAGAAACTGGCGGAGGAAGTGGAGGAACTGACAAAGCAGGTGGACCTGATGCAGGGCCGCGTAAACACGCAAAACCAGATTCTGCAGAACCACAAAAATGAGTCTCAGAAAGACACCATCAAGCAACTGGAAAAAGAGGTAGCAAAGCTGCAGCAAGATTTACTAACTGTGCGGATCAAACACGAGCAGCACCAGCAGAACCTCCGCAACTTCGACCAGAAGAAAGACGAGCTGCAGGAAAGGCTATTGGCTTTGCGGGAGCAAAGCGAGGAGGTATCGCCACAGGCAGCCGCCGACCAGCAGGAGCTGAAGCGTCTGGAGGAGGAATTGGCCGTGCATACGTCCTACATAGAGCGCCAGCAGGAACAGATCGCCATTATCTCCGGCAGGTATAACCAGGAAAACATCCAGTTTCACCAGCTGAAGAACCGCTTCGCCAGCTTGCAGCAGGAAATCAGCTATAAGCAGAAAACGGTAGAGACAAACCAGGAGCGCATTACGCAGCTGAAGCAGGAACTGGTAAAGGCAGAGGAAGAAATCGCCTCGGCAGATAATTTTGTAGAGGAGAACGAGGCGGTGGTGGAAACCATGAACGAAGCCCGCAGAGCTTTCAGCCAGGAACTGGAGGAAATCGAGAAAAAATACTTCAGCCTGCGCGGAGAACTGGATGAGAAAGAGAAGACCATACGCGAACTACAGCGCAAGCGCCAAAACTCAGACGAGCTCCTGATGCGCATGCAGCAGGCCAAAAACGATACGCAGCTCAAATTGGTAGCCATCAAAGAGCGGTTGGCGGCAGAGTTCAGCATTTCGGATGAAGACTTCGCCACACCTGTTCCGGAAGAGGATTTACTAATACCGCTTTCTGCTGATGAACTGAGCCAGCATATCTCTACTGTAAAGGGGCAGCTGGACAAGATGGGACCGGTGAATGCCATGGCCGCCGACGCCTATGCTGAAATCGAAGAACGCAATACCTTCATCACAGAGCAGCGCAACGACCTCATCAACGCCAAAAACATGCTCATCGACACCATCAACGAAATCGATACGGTGGCGAAGGAGAAGTTTATGGATGCCTTTAACCAGATCAAGGACAACTTCAAACTGGTGTTCCGCAGCCTGTTTACAGAAGAAGACAACTGCGACCTGGTGATTTCAGATCCGAAGAACCCGCTGGAGTCGAAGATTGAGATCATGGCGCAGCCAAAAGGCAAGCGGCCTTTAACCATCAACCAGCTTTCAGGGGGAGAAAAAACACTGACAGCCATCTCGCTGCTGTTCTCTATTTACCTGCTGAAGCCTGCGCCGTTCTGTATCTTCGATGAGGTAGACGCGCCGCTCGATGATGCGAACATAGACAAGTTCAACAACATCATCCGCAAGTTCTCCAACGATTCGCAGTTTATCGTCGTGACGCACAACAAGCGCACCATGGCCTCTACAGACGTGATGTACGGAATCACCATGATAGAAGCCGGCATCTCCAGGGTCATCCCGGTAGACCTGCGCCAGATAGCGTAAGGGAATTACGAATGAGGTAAAAAGTCAAAGGCGGCTGCATCTTTATGATACAGCCGCCTTTCGCTTATAAGATGAAGATTGAAATACTTCCTCTAACCCGAACAAGAAAAAATTCGGAATTCGTAACTAACTACCGTACTCCCTGCTCCGGGTATTTGCCTGTTTTAGTTCGGTAGAAGGCCAGGATTTTCTCCAGGTCTGCTTCTATGTCGCCGGAGGGATAAATGGTAGGGCCGATACCGGCTTCCTTTTTAGCATAGTCCAGGTATCCCAGCACAATGGGCACACCTGCTCCCATGGCTACATGGTAAAAGCCCCTCCTCCAGCGCGGCTGGTACTTGCGGGTACCTTCCGGTGTCACCATCACGCACATATCCCCTGGCGTCTCCTTTATAATCCGAATCATGGCATCCACCATCTTCGTGTTTTTAGAGCGGTCAACAGGTAAGGCACCCATTCTTTTTACAAGACCACCCACAATCGGGTAATCTAAAAACTCTTTCTTGATGGTGAGGCGGATAGGGGCATCCATCAGGTAGAAGGCGGCACGGGCATATACAAAATCCCAGTTGCTGGTATGCGGTGCCGCAATCATCACGCAGCGGCGGTTTTCAGGTGTCAGGTTCCCTTTCAGTTTCCAACCTGAAACGGCAAAAAGGGCTTTGGCAAGAAGTTTGGCTATCATCTAAGAAAAATTGCGAAAGCTGCAGGCAGGCAGCATAAAACTACCCGTGGTATAGGTTCGCAGCGTTTGAAGCCACATAAATACACACAAATATCCGCTTTTACAAGGCTTCCTTGATTACGTGGGCACGCTTACGCCAGATATAGGCCTGTACACCAAAGCCCAGCATAGGGCCGAAGGTCACATTAGCCAATCCATCTTTAAATTCCCGGAAATAGCGGAAGGTCAGGAGGGGCTCGAGGGCAATTCTTTGGTTAATGAAATGGGCATAGCCTATGCCAATGCCTCCTTCTAAAAGGTTAGATTTCTGCCCCGTGGAAAAGTTCAGCAAACCAACCTCTGCCGATAATTCTCCGAAAATGCCGTTGTCCAGGTAGTAGCGTGCAAAAGGGCCGAACATCAACCTTGTTCTCCTGAATTTCCTTTCTTCCTCTTCCGTGACAGAGCGGAAATTATCATGTTCCAGTGTTACGCCAAGGCCAACAGCAATATCATGATCAATAAAGTAGCCGTTTTTGGCTCTAAGGTTTACCAGGATGTTTGTGCCTTCTTCCGCACCCAGAGGTAAGTTGAACTGATTGGTGGTTTTATAAGCTGAGGCGCTGAGCGTTCCTCCGAGTAAGATAGAACCGTGCTTTACTTTGGCAGGAACCATCCAGCTTTGGTTTTCCTGAGCAGAAACTGAAAAAGAAAAAAGCAGAAAGGCAACTAGTAAAAGTCGTCGCATAAGGGTTAGGGTTTAGGTTAGGTTTAAGGGCTCGCTGCCGTTATACGTATAAACGACTAAAGGTATCGTGAAATTATAAAAAAATATACAATCCTTTATAAACCAGAGGCATAATTTTAGAATAACGTACCACAGCGTTCTATGAGGCAGGAAATGAACAGTGATACTTCCGCCAGTTGGCTCCCACATAAAGAACAGTAGGTCCAGGAGGTTTCTTTTACGCGACTGCTCGTCTTTTATGGTCACTTACTACTTGTTTATCAGATTCCGCAGATGCTTTTTCATATGCATCGTGTATTCATAGCCCACGTTGAAAATTTCATCTGCCTTCCTGAAGTTGGTAAGCCGGTAATAGCGTAACTCCTGTGGCTCCAGGAACAGGTCGCACAAGGGCAGGCGGAGCTTGATGTTATTGTTGATGGCCAGCAGTACCGTGCGCTCTATCATACCACGCAAACTTGTGACCTGTGCCTGGTGGTTGATTGGATTCACATGCACGGCAATCTTAACATCGCAGTTATTGTGGAGCGGTTCTACAGGCAGGTTGTTCAGCAGGCCACCATCGTTAAGTAGCTTTCCCTTGTACTCTACCGGCTTATACAGTATCGGTACCGCAGAAGTGGCAATCAAGGGTTTGATAAGCTCTCCAGAGGAAAAGTAGACATTGATACCTTCGTTCATGTCCGTAGTGCCTATCACGACCGGAATCTTTAAATCCTCAAAGCAGGCATTTTGTCCAAGATGGCTCCGATACAGCTTCTCTACTTCCTCCAGGTGCAGCAAGCCCGCATTTCCGAAAGTAGGACGCATAATCTTAAAGATGCTGAGCTCTTTTATCATTTTCAGGATTTCATCCGGGCTATAGCCATAAGCATACAGCACACCGGCAATTGCCCCGGAACTCACACCTGAGATCATGCTTATTTTGATGCCCAGTTCATCCAGCGCCTTCAACACACCCAGATGCGCAATACCACGGGCACCGCCACCCGACAAAGCCAAGCCTATCCGCATACCTTATACTGCTGCTAAGGTAAAGGTGTCCGCCAGCCGTACGCCCTTTTCCGTATGCTGTACCGTACAGCACTCGTTCACCGGGTCGTGCTCCAGGAACAGCACATAATTTTCATCCGCCGCTTTATTCAGAAAAGCCGCCTTCTCATCCAGCGTCAGCAAAGGGCGCGTGTCATAGCCCATCACGTAAGGCAAGGGAATATGGCCCGTGGATGGCAACAGGTCGGCCATGTAAGCCAGTTTGCGCCCCTTGTACGGGATGATAGGCACCATCATCTTATCGGTGTGGCCATCGGCATAAAAGATATCAAACTGCGGGAAAGGAGACGGCGCAGAAGGGTCAATAAGCTGCAGGTTTCCACTCTCCTGCATGGGCAGGATGTTCTCTTTTAAAAAAGAGGCTTTCTCCCGTGCATTGGGTTTAGTGGCCCACTCCCAGTGGTCGGCGTTAGACCAATAGGTGGCATTCGGAAAGGTCAGTTCCAGTGCCCCGTCGCTGTTTTTATACTTCACGCCTCCGCCGCAATGGTCGAAGTGCAGGTGTGTCAGGAAAACATCGGTTACATCCTGGTGTGAGAAGCCTGCCGCATGCAACGATTTCTCCAGCGTTGCGTCCCCATGCAGGTAATAGTGGCTGAAGAACTTCGCGTCCTGCTTGTCGCCGAGGCCATTGTCAATCAGGATCAGCCTGTCACCATCTTCAATCAAGAGGCAGCGCATCGCCCACGTACAAAGGTTATTTTCATCGGCCGGATTGGTGCGTTGCCAAAGCGACTTCGGCACCACGCCAAACATAGCGCCGCCATCTAATTTGAAAAAACCTGTATCAATTACGTGTAGCTTCATGTGTTTTATTTTTCTGTTGTGTGAGTAACGGATGTTCTACTTGTTTGTTTTTGTCCTCTTAATAGAATCGACAATCATTTGTCCCCCTTTTAAGGGGGCCGGGGGATGAATCAAACCTACGGAAAACTACTTAAAGGTAGCTGTTCAAAAAAAGCCGCTGATGCGATTTAGTAGCTTTTACCATATTCTCATTAGCACAGGAATGTAAAGAGTCACCCTGAAGTAGCCACTTTAAGCTATTTTATTTAACAAGAAGAATGAAAGTACGAGCTATAAGCTCGCACTAGCGAAGCGCTGCCGTCAAATAAGAACAATACTGCCTTTGTTGTGTGTTTTCACCAACAAAAGCTCGCTGGTCAAGAGACACGGCAAGGGCGTAGGGAGGTAGTAGCAGCAAACATTTTCTTAAGCTGACGACATTGGAAGTAGGTTCCTTTATTTCCATTGCATCCTCCAGAAACGCAAAATGAACTGGAAATACAGAAGGAACTCTGTATTTCCAGTTCATTTTGCTGAAATGTAATGAATAGAAGATTACCCTTCCAGTACCACACCCATGTTAGAGAATTTCTCTATTCGCTGCATAATACGCTCTTCCGCATCCACAGTTTCCAGTTCATCCAATAGCTTGATGATTTCCTTCTTCAGCGTTCGCATCATCTTCTCAGGGTCCAGGTGCGCACCTCCAAGCGGTTCCTTGATGATGCCATCAATCAGCTTGTTCTGCAGCATGTCTTTGGCGGTAAGCTTTAGGGCTTCTGCAGCTTGCTCCTTGTAGTTCCAGCTTCTCCACAGAATAGAGGAGCAGGATTCCGGTGAGATAACAGAATACCAGGTGTTTTCCAGCATCATCACCCTGTCGCCGATGGCAATACCCAGGGCACCACCAGAGGCCCCCTCTCCTATTATGATACAGATCACCGGCACCTTCAGCATGAACATTTCTTTCAGGTTACGGGCAATCGCCTCTCCCTGTCCGCGCTCTTCTGCCTCCAGTCCCGGAAAAGCACCCGGTGTGTCAATCAGCGTCACGATTGGGCGACCGAACTTCTCCGCCATCTTCATCAGGCGAAGTGCTTTGCGGTACCCCTCCGGGTTCGCCATACCGAAGTTGCGCAGCTGGCGCTGTTTGGTGTTGCGCCCCTTCTGCTGCCCGATGAACATGATGCTGCGGCTATCTACTTCACCAAAGCCGCCTACCATGGCTTTGTCGTCGCTCACGGTGCGGTCGCCATGCAGCTCCACGAACTTATCCGTTATGCCCTGGATATAATCGAGGGTATACGGGCGCTCCGGGTGACGTGACAACTGTACCCGCTGCCAGCGGGTCAGGTTGGCGTAGGTCTCCTTTTTAAGGTTCTTGATTTTCTCTTCCAGGGCCTTTACTGCCTCCGAAACATCTACCTGGCTCTCATCTGCCAGCTTCTTCATTTCTTTTAGTTTGCCCTCGAGGGCAGCAATGGGCTGTTCGAAATCTAAAAGCATAGGTTCTTCCTTGTTTAGGTTACAAATTTAAGAGAATCTGCTCATGATAGGTAAGAAGAAAGAAAATTCTGTGTCCTTGAAAAATAATCTTCTTGTAAATGAACCTTTTAAAGCTATTCACGCAAAATATAGAGGCAAAAAGATGCTCCAGGCTTGCACATTCCAAATTAACGCTATACATTTGCATCACTTTAACGGACGAAGTTAAAGGAAAACAAAACGGTCTGGTAGTTCAGTTGGTTAGAATGCCGCCCTGTCACGGCGGAGGTCGCGGGTTCGAGTCCCGTCCAGACCGCAGGTAATACTGCGGTACACGCAAAAGAGCAAAGACTCTGCATTTAGTTAAATTATTGGTCTGGTAGTTCAGTTGGTTAGAATGCCGCCCTGTCACGGCGGAGGTCGCGGGTTCGAGTCCCGTCCAGACCGCAAAAGCCTGAGGTGAAAACCTCAGGCTTTTTTTATGCAAGTAGCTTTATGTTTTTGGTTTGAAGGATCTATTTTCTGCAGTACATACCTATGTTATTCAAAAAAGGCTTTGATTTTTACTTTAAAGCTTTCCTTAATAAGGCTTTTCCTGTTCTTTTTTCGATTTGGCTAATAGTACAAGTAGCGTTGTATTTCAAATATGGTATCAAAATAGTGTATGACAGTCATCGCTATCTGGCATATGCTTATTCATTTGCAGAGGGAACTGGCCTCTGGTATGAAAGTAGTAGTATTCTATATTCCTCATATACACTAGTTATCTTCCTTTTTCTGTATAGCCTGAATTTAGCACCTTTTACTATTATATTGTTCCAGATTATTATTTCTGGTCTTGCTGCCATTTGTCTATATAAGTCAACATTTTTGATTACAAATAGTCAAAAAGCTGCTTTTGTCTCCACCCTTCTTTTTGTTTTGTGGCCGGATTTACAGCAATGGAACCTGTACATTCATACAGAATCGCTTTTTATAAGTACTACTATCTTCTTGTTGTATTTCATGGTGCGTTACTACAGGTGCAAGAAAAGTCCTTTTAGTTTAGCTGTTTTGGCTCTCTTGTTTATAGTGACCTTTCTACGCCCAAACGGTTTTTTCCTTCTTATAGCCTATGTATTATCTGTCCTATTAAGTCATGTAACAGGATACGTCGCTGGTAAGAACAAATACCTCATACTGCTTTGTGCCTTTCCAGTCCTGTTATTATTGATAATCATAGCCTCACAAATTCTTGAAGTGTTTTCCCCTGTGCAGTATCTTCTTCAAGGGCAGATAATACAAGGATATACAAAATTTACTGTATCTATTGATACTCCACCAGCAGCCACTACGAAACAACCTGTGATCCTGCAAATACTCAACATCTCTTTGCATCAGCCCTTTGCTTATCTCAGGCTCTTACTACTTAGGTTCCTGTTCTTTTGGGGGCAATTTCGACCCTACTACTCCACCCTTCATAATATCTTAATTGTACTCTTCTTTTTACCAGTCTATTTCATGGCTCTGAGAGGTATGAATCAATTCAAGATACCTTTTCCTATAGTTACTTTTATTGCTACCTTTTTATTTTTACAGACTTTTATGGCCATGTTTATTTCTGTAGACTGGGATAACCGCTTTGTTGTACCCTTGTTACCTCTTGTTTTTATGTTGTCTGCAACCGGATTAGCTTTAAAAACAACTAAAGTTCAGGAATAGAAATGAGTATTAATATATGGCAATAGGTAAAGAAATTTTGGAGAAAAAATAAGATCCTCTTTTGCCTCACAATGGTTAGTAGTGCAGAAATTTCTGTTTTAATAAAAGACGGTTTTTGCGCGGAAAGCCTACAGCCAAAGAATAAGGTTCATACAAGAAACAGTGTTTTTTAAAAAACTCTATATAAAAGTAGCGTTTCAAAATACACGTAAAACTAACATTACAGAAACTGCGTCAGCTTCCGGAGTGGTTTTAAGTAGCGGGTATAAAAACGAGGCCTTAAGCCGTTGATCTGCCAAGCTGTATAATCCTCTTTGTTCGCCCTGATTCTGTTTTTGAGGGTCACATTGCTCTTCCCGCCCACACGCATCCGTACCAGGCACTCCGGTACGTACGCCGTGCTGATACCGTGCTTGTACAGGTAACGCAACATCAGCTCATAATCGGCAGCACTCCTGAACTGCGTATTATATAATCCTAAGCGCTCGTATACCTCCCGCTTCACATAGAAAGTAGGATGTGGCGGCATCCAACCATAGATAAAACTATTTCGCTTATAGCTACCAGACTTCCAGTTGCGGATAACTCTCTCCGGCTTCTCCCGATCCACATACACCAGGTCAGCGTAAACACTGTCGCTACCACAGATTTTAAATGCACCTGCCACGGCTGTAATGACATCTTTGGAATAAAAGATGTCATCAGAATGTAGCAGCCCAATCACATCGCCAGTTGCCATCTGAATGCCTTTATTGATGGCATCATACAATCCACCGTCTTTGCCTGAGACAAACTTTGAGATGCGATCACCATACCCTTGCACGATATCCACAGTACCATCTGTAGATAAACCATCTACCACAATGTATTCTATGTCAGGATAAGATTGGCCCAGCACCGAATCGATAGCATCGGCTATAGTTGCGCGGTTGTTGTAAACGATGGTGATGATGGAGACTTTCATGAGAAATAAGCAGTCAGTTCTGCTACGAAAACAGTACTGACTGCTTGAATAAAATATATACTATTGATTACCGCTCTACAACTATATTTTCAAGTACGAGCATATCCATCTTCGTCCTTAAGAAGCAATCAAGCGCCTCTTTCGGAGTATTTACGATCGGCTCATTTTCATTAAAAGAAGTATTTAACAAGATAGGAACATTCGTCTTTTCTCCAAATGCTTTAATCAAATTATAATAGCGTGGATTATTTTCTTTATCGACTGTCTGTAAGCGTCCAGTACCATCTACGTGGGTAACAGCAGGAATAACAGCATGCTTCTCTTTCCTAATAGGAAACACTTTCTCCATAAAAGGGACATTATCTGTAATCTCGAAAAATTCAGAAACATGTTCTTTTAGTATAGAAGGTGCAAAAGGCCGGAAGCTTTCTCTTCTTTTTATTTTAGCATTTAGTAATTCTTTCGCATCAGCTCTACGAGGGTCAACAATAATAGAGCGGTGACCTAGTGCTCTGGGGCCAAATTCGGCTCTACCCTGAAACCATCCTATAACCCCGGCATCCAATAACTTTTCCGTTACCTTTTCATACAGCTCCTCATCGCTAAGACGGGTATAACTGATGTTTTGTTCATTCAGGAAAAATTCTATTTCTTCATTGCTAAAGCGGCTACCAGTGGAGGCGTAATAGACTGGTTCAATACGAGGTTGTTCTAGTATGTGATTATACAAATAGAGTGCTGATCCAAAAGCTGTTCCTGCGTCATGCCCTGCAGATGGAATATAGACCTCTTCGAAGGTTGTGTTCATAAGGATCTTTCCGTTAGCAACAGAATTCTGCGCAACACCACCTGCTAAGCATAGCCTCTTAAGGCCTGTCCTCTTCTGCAGGTGATTCAGTATATGAAAGATAAGTTCTTCTGTAATGCGCTGTACGGAAGCAGCCAGATCTTTATGATATTGTGTCAACTCATCTGCCTTTTGCTTCGCAGGGCCAAACTTTTCTACCATATAGCCAGAGAACACTGGTCCGATGTTAGGCTCTCCTCCCTCCCAGCTCATCTGCACCCCTTCCTTCACATGATTGAAGTACTTCGTATTTAATTCGAACAAGCCATTGTCCTTAAAGATAAGTACATCACGCAGTTGGTCCACCATGGTCGGAGAACCATAAGGTGCCAGCCCCATTACCTTATATTCATCACCATATTTGTCAAAACCAAGATATTGCGTAAAAGCCGTATAAAATACACCAACGGAGTGTGGATAAATTACTGCATCCAAAACCTCTATTTTTTTTCCTTTGCCCACACCAATCATGGTGGAGGTAAAGTCGCCAAATCCGTCAATGGAAAGAATAGCTGCCTCTTCAAATGGAGAAGCAAAAAAAGCACTGGCCATATGGCTGCGGTGGTGCTCTATGTTTTTAACTTCTGCCTTGATCTCGCCTATAGGAACATTCACCGCATTAGCTAACTCTTCTTTTACATTGGCTACTTTTTTTGTGTTAGCCAGGCGGTCCATCAGACTTTTAGCACTTACCAGGTTTTTGGCAGCATGCAGCAGCTTCTTATGAACATTGGCAGAGGGATCACGTGAAATAGTAACATAATCAACGTCTTGGATAGAGATACCGGCTTCATTTAAGCAGAATTTTATTGCCTCACTTGGGAAGCCCGCCCAATGCTTAATTCTTCTGAAGCGTTCCTCTTCTGAGGCAGCAATTAACTGCCCGTCTTTCATTATACTGGCTGATGAATCTCCGTGATATGCGTTGAGTCCTAGTATGTACATAATCTAAGAATTGACAATATATTATATAATGGTATTTTGATTTATAAGAAGCACGAATTTAGACAATAAAGTTGAATAGGCTTCCTGGTTACTGCTGAAGAAATTCTACAAAGTGAAGAGACGCCTGTTTGCTTCAAGAGCAAGCGGATCAGCCCGATGTTCCTGGGCAAATTGCATCGTGCTCTTACTCAAAGACGTATAGCTCGATTCATCCATGTTCAAAAGAGCCTCAATTGATTCTAAAAATGCATTTTTATTATCTAATGCGAGATCATAGCCAGCACCTTTTTCTTTTAAGTTTCTCCAGGGGGTTTTGTCACTTATAATAACCGGGCAGCCGGCTGTCAGGCTTTCAAGTATAGTATGTCCGAAGTTTTCGCCCCGGGTTGGCATAAACAAAGCATGATAATTCATAAGGGTAGCTTGCACCTCATGATTCGGAATACTACCGAAATAATTTACATTTACAGTGGCTGGCATTGCGGCTATCACGGCTTCACATTCCTTCCAGTAGAGTTCATTATAAATGGGACCAAAGATATCAAGCACGATAAACCCTTCGCCTCTATATGCCTGCAAAACTTCGAGTGCATATTTCGTGTTTTTTTCAGGCGATACTCTAGCTATACTTACTAATCTTAGTTCATCGTATTTTTTTGAACGAGTGGCTGAAGCGGCATGAACTGTTAACTTAGGCAGATTAGGTGCAACTCTGATTTCATGCCGGTCACCAAGTAACTTTATGATATCTTCCTTTTCTTCCTGGTTCGTCGCGTGAAATATAACGCGCTGATATAAGCCCAGACTTTTAGCCAATTGATAGAAGAGTCTTTTCTTGCCAGCTTTCACATTTACAGATCCTGCCGCAAACATACCACGACCGGCTATCATAACAGGATTTAGTTGCAGCAGTTTAGCTGACAGAAGTGGTACAATTGAAAAGTAAAAAGAATAAACCCCATTAATGTATAAGAGATCAGGTTTTACACTTTTTAAAAGTTTATGCACCTTAAGTGCAGACATAGCTGAGGAGGAGAAGTAATACACCTGCACCCCTTCTTCCGTATGATTCCAGGCATCCGACTCAATATTGGCATATGGTAAATCGGAACAATAGTCTGTATCACGTGTTATTACCCAAAAATCATAGTGGCCTTTTAAATGAGCAATGAGGTTGGCACAGGATTGTATAGGGCCGCCTGCTTTATAACCTGGTAAATACCAGTCAATGGAAATTAATATACGAGGTTTACAGACTTCCATCACATTGTTTTGTATAGATTAAGGTATTGTTGCGCGACAGCTTTATTGCTATAGCGTTTACAATTCTCCAGGCCTTTCGCAACAAGTTCCTCACGCAACTGATCGTTTTCTATAAGAGATAAAACAGCCTGCCTGATGCTTGATACATTATGAGGATTAACTAATAGGGCGCTTTCTCCGGCAACCTCTGGCATGGAGCTACAATTGCTGGTAATTACTGGTCTGCCTGTGGCCTGGGCCTCCAGAATCGGCAAACCAAACCCTTCAAAAAGCGACACAAAAGTAACAATATCTGCCTGTGCGTACAATAGACGAAGCTCTTCGTCAGTTACACCAACCCTGTTCGTATAGTCTATGTTATACTTCTCCAAAAGCAGGGCTTGCTGCTCCGAAAGCTGACCTACTACTACAAATTTGCAGGAAATTTGATAAAGCGCCTCTATGGTACGCTCAATATTTTTATTATACTTAGTACCTATCTGCAGTATGACAGGCTTTGCTTTAGCAAAAGGCTTGGCTACATACTTGAATTCCTGCGATATGATGTTAGGAATAACAACCACCTTATTCGGATTAACCTGCAGGTGTGCCACCAGCTTATTCTTTGTTTCTTGCGACACTACAGTTACCCTTTTAACCCTCGCGATTGGCATTGTAAGCCAAAAAAAACTTAGCAGAAAATTACTGAGTCGGTTCTTACGGTACAACGAATCTATATCATGGATGGTGAGAATCGTTTTTTCTTTATTTAGCAGCAGTGCAATGAAATTGACATCACCCGTAATATGATTGATTTCTCTCTGTAGCCGAAAGGCCTCCAGGGAAAGCAACAACCTGCTTGTAAAACCCCTACTATGCCTGGATAAAAAACAGTTTGTATAGGAAACACTTGCTGGAATTTGTTTCTGAAGGTTCAGAAACAAATTCTCGATACTAAATGCTCCGGGGCGTGGCTTTCGAAAGAAGTAGGTGATGTGCACGCGTGAACCTATAATCTGATTTTGAAAAACTTCTGAAAGGACCAGTACAGCAGCCATGTTACAAATGCTGCTTTTACTAAATGGTTAAATACCGTTGTGAAGTCCGTTTCGGCTTTAACGACTTGCAGGAAGATGAGGGGTAACCATAAAATAACAGTTGGCCTGGTTTGAGCGATTGTCATGATTGAATGAAACGAGAAATTAATGATCAAGCCAAAAAAGAACATAAAAATAATTCCACCCCCTACGCCAAAATTTGCGTAAGCCTCTCCTAATGAACTTAAATTCATGCTGGTGCTTCCAACCAAAACCAAGCCCGAAAATCTTTCAAAATATTCCTTGCCTCCTGCAACATATTTATCTGTATTCAAAAAACGCGGGAGTACAGTTGAAGTTACTCCCCTTACAATTGTTTCACCATCCGCAAAGGGCTCAACAGCAGGCGTATGGTTCATAGTATGAGCGACAATCCACCCTTGATTAATTCGGTAAATAAATCTCTTTATATTATTATCAGAAAAAAGTCCTGCTTCACTATTAAGTTGTGCATCTATAAGACTGGTAAAGTAGCCTGTATTATCTTCTACCTGTCCTCCATACCAAATGGCACTACGGTATTCACCTTTTACAGCCTGAATAGCGAACAAAAATATGAACCCCATGAAAATGGCAGAAAGCTTTATAAAAAAATTATACTTCCGGACATAAGCCAGAAAAAGCACGATAAAGGTAAGCCATAAGAAAAAGTCATGAAACATAGAGGAGGCTACGGCATCCAGAAACAGTAACCCAACTATAAAAGCCAATACAAAACTTTTAGTGGCAGAATTGGTAAAGTATAAATATAGCGCTCCAATATATTTTAAATTACTTAACAGGAATACAAAGAAAGCAAGTCCTCCAGGCACAAAATATTTTGCAAAACCGGATACAAAACCTATTACAATTAAAATATAAGCTGTTCTTTCTTTCCCTTGCAGCTCAGCTTTGATCAAATTTAAAGAAATGACTTTCCTTTTTGCTGAAGATAATGGAAAAAAAATACCCATGATAAAAAAAACAATAGCCGGAACAGCAAAAGAAAAATAAGTTTCCTGTTCTACCGGTTGCCTATAATAATCAAATTCTAGAAAAATATAGCTAAGTACCGGCCCTAAGAGTAACTGTGAGGTATATATAAGTGCAATTAATTCCTTTATAGCAATAGAATGTTTTGAATTATAAATAAACAGAAGAAGAGTAAAAAATGTAATTGATATACTGTAATCATTATAATCCGAAAAAGAAAATATAAAACTTACTCCATAATAAATGAATATGAAAACTAATAACCAGGCAAAGAATACAAAATAACTAGATTTCTCATAAGCAGGATTTATACCTTGATCATAAGGTTGTAATTCTTTTTTTAACATTGAATATGATAATTAACTGTCTAGTTCCTGTAAAAGAAGCTTGTTTACATCCTCAGCATTAAATTTCAAGCTTCTTCGATTTAAAGATTTTCTACATATAGCTTTTTCAAGATCAAAATTTACAAGACTATTAAAATCAACATTTAGTACTTTTGGATATGCATCTTTAACAATATAGGGATGAGTACCTAGTATAGCATCAGAAAACCATACATCTAAATCACAAGACAGATACTCAAATAGCTTATTAGAGGCACTATACTTTACATTTGCATTATATATCTTGTATAAAATTACGCCAATATCGTATTTACTGATAACATCAGGAATGAAATCATAATCTATACCTGATGAGTAAAGTTTTATATTCGTATTAGATATAGAATTAATATAATCTTTTGTTCCTTTTTCAATATTATAACAATATATATCAAACTTCACATCACCCTGCTTACTAAGCACCCATTCACAGAACTCTTTTATATAAGTTGAGGAAAGTGATAATGACCCTACATAAACAATTTTTAAGGGCTTACTAATCATATCACGCTTAGTACTATTTAATTCCCATTTCTGAGGAGGGTAATTAGGTAGTTCATGGAGTACGTTTTGATTAATAAACGGAAAGTCTTGGTAAAAAAGCTTAACTCTTTCTGCATTGGTTTGTGATATCCAACTGGCTTTCTTGAAAAGAAATTTTCGTTCAAATTTGTGATAAAATTTTACTAGCTTCATTCCATTAATGTACCATTCAGGAGCCGAGTATTCGTGAAAATGTATTAACAATTTAACATTTTTATTTATGAACCTTGCATATAAATAAGCTGGGAGAGCAGAATAAGACTCATAATATAATAAGACATTTGGCCGGAGAACAATCAAACTAAACAAAGTTCCTATATTATACAGTAACTGTTTTACCAAACTTACAAATTTACTGTCATTATAATTAGGAAGAGGAAATCTTCTAACTTTGATTTGTTGATGGGAAAATCTACCTCTTTTAGAATTTCGTGAAGTATAGACATTAACAGTTAAATCACTAGTATCACCAATGAAATTAAGCGTATTCATAATTGGGGGATAATACTCGAGTGGTTGGTAATGAAGAATAGCTACGCGCATTTTTATGAAAATATTTTATCGAGTAAATCATTTATAATAATCTCATAGCTAAAATTTTGTGCTTTATTCTTACCTCTCTTAATCAATTCCTCCAGCGCTTTTTTATCTTTAATGTAGGTAGCAACTTTGAAAGTTAGCTCTGATAGACTATTATAAAATATAACATCATCATCATTATAGAATAATGATGTTTCATAATTCTTCTCTGTAATTAACGCAGTACCACAAGCTGGTAGCTCAAATGTACGAGTAGTATGGAGCTCTGGAAATTTTTTAGAGAGTGCACCAAAGCCAAATAAGCAAGATGATAGCGCTTTTGCATAATCCTCTCCCACTAATTTCTCGCCTAAATAGTGTAAACTATGATTTTTATTTTTAATTACAAATTTCTGCCATCCATAGCCTGCTAATTTTACATTGTAACCACTATTTAATAAATGTTGAATTACTTCTTCTCGATTTGGCTCGTTTAATCCCACAAAAGCAATACAAACTTCTTTCTCTGAGAAATCATAATAAGGTTTATGTATTGTTGTATGAAAGCCCTGCGTCGTTAACAATATTTTATTCTTATCTTTAAACTTTGTATATTCTTCTATTTCAAAAGTTTTAGTTGTAATCAAATAATCATAATAAGGTATTCCCCTCTCAAAAAGTTTCGATCTATTCTGATGAAAAGCAGTATCAGGAGTATAATGTATTATTTTACCTCCTTTGGATCGAATTAATTTCAAAGTTTCAGGTGTGATAAAAATACCTTTATCAATCCAAATAAGGTCAAACTCTCTAGCCTGTAAATTGTAAACAATATAGTTATTTATGCTTTTAATTAATGGACCAACCTTATAACGAAAGCCTAAAGTTCTGAAAAGCTTATTCGAATTGGTAAAAGGAATATTTGTATCTATATAGCTGAAGCTTTTGATCAATTCTGATTGGCAAATTATCTCGCCACGCATTCTTGAGGTTGTTCCATATGAATACTGACCTATGTAAAGAGCTTTCATTTTTTTTAAGAATAGTTTTAGAATCTAATCAGATGAAGAGTTACAAACACTATTGATGATTCTATCTCCAACTGCATTCCAGGTAAGCCTATTCGTAGTAAACTTTCTCACTTCATGTCTAACTGCAGAGTATCGGCTCTTGTGTTTTATTAACTCTAATAAAGGTTGAGCAAAATCCCCTGCATTAAATGGTGCATCAATCAATATACCTGATTCATTATCTTTTATTAATTCTGGTATACCGAAACTTTTGGGAGCTATAGACGGGCAACCATAATAGCCAGCTTCAATGATAACGGCTCCCATTGTATCCATTACCGTAGGGTGAATCAAAAAAAAAGCTTTCTCAAGTACCCCTATAAATTTAACTAAATCTTTAGGGTCTTTTTTATTAAGGAGCCCCGCATAAATGATTCCATCTAAAGATAGGATCGAGGCTGGCGGCTGTTGTCCTATAATAGTCAAGGTAGCCTCTGGATAAATTTCTCTAATTTTTTGTATTGTTTCTACACAAACATAGCCTCCTTTTTTCTCAAAATTGAGAGATATAAAAAGAAAATCTAGGCCTCTTTCATATTTATCTACCTGAGGTATAGCAATGTTACCTCCTACCCATACCACTTCAGCATTATTGAATTTACAACTGTAGTGTTTCTCAGCTTCGTGCAGAGCCCAAAAAGAACCAAAAAATAAATGGTTTGCATTTAAGAGCCATTGTTTTTCTAATGCACTTATACGTGCTATATCTTTCTTTTCAAACTGATTGGGCTTAGAATAAACTTCTAAATATGTTGGAAAACAGGCATCAAGATATACACCATAAGGTTTATCGAAGTAGCAATTCGTCCAAGGCATCTGACCAAAAAAAAAATTATATTCAGCTTCTGAGGAAAGTTTTTGTAGTACAATATTCTTCACCAGATCTAATCTTTTCTCAGACAAAAAATGAAAACTGCCTCTAAAACCAGCTATACGCTTAATTTTGGAGACTAATTTCTCAAAAGGAAAACTAGTAGGTTTGATAGGGCCTATGTAGTTAATCTCAAAAAATTTTGAAAGCTGCTCTATGAGTCTACAGTTTATGCCGCTCCAACCACCGCTTACAATATTTAAATCTTCTGTAGATATAAAATTTATCTTCATCTTGTTCATTAAGGCGGAGGTATATAGATTTATCCTTTAAAAAAACTAACAATGTTTCTTATCTGAATTGCTTTCTTGAAACCAAGAAAATGAGTTAATATACGTTGTACCTTCCCCCCCACCGGCTCAAAGTTCTTTACCTTCAATTTATTTAATTCAATCCAAGCTTCTCTGCTTACTTGAGGATACAAATTATCAAATCTATAGATTATTTCTGCAAAATTGCGGGCTAAAGCTCGCTTTACTTCTATAGTCATTGAATGTTCCGGAACATGTTGTACATACAACTTAAAACTATTTAAAAGTGAGAGCGCTTTGCTGTTTGTAAATGGTGCTTTTGAAACGCTGTTGGCATTTAAAGATCTATAGTAAATCTTGGATCTTGAGCAGAAAATTATTTCATCCGCCTGCAGCATTATTCTAGAAAAAAACTCTCCATCTTGGTTTATTTTTAAACTTTCATTCCAAACACCTGCCTTTATTATTAGAGATCTCGGCGTTAGCCAAATAGATGTTTGCCCCATTCCTTTCCCGTTCCAAGAGTCAATAAGCCACTGGATGGGGTATTTGTAGCTTTTGTTGAGGCAGGAATCCTCTATTCTAAAATCATCTATATTACTGTAGAATCTACCCCATATGCATGAAGATACTGAGTTGATTGAGCATTTCTGAAGTAACTCCAATTGGCTTTCTATTTTATTAGAAGAAAGCAGATCATCAGCATCCAGATATTGTATATATTCTCCTGTAGATACTGAAAAAGCATAGTTTCTGGCAGCGCATGCACCTTTATTTAATTGCTTATACACTTTTACTTTTTGTGTTTCAAAAGATTTAGCAACAGCATAAGAATTATCAGTTGATCCATCATCAACGACAATAATTTCTATATTTTCCCATGTTTGATCAAGAACACTCTGAATAGTTTTTGCAATAAACTTTTCAGAATTGAATAATGGTATAAGAACAGAAACTTTTGGAACCACACTTAAATTATTTATTTCTCAAAATTATTAAGAAGATTAACTATATTTTTTATTCTCGTGGATGGTTTTAATCCATTGACAACATTCTGTCTACCAGCCTCACCGAATTTTTTAATCAACTGTACATCTTCTAATAATTGAATAATTTTTTTACCCATCTCTTCATAATCGTATTCTCTTACCAGAAAACCAGTTACACCATCTATTACATTTTCAGGAATACCATTATGTAAGGTTGACACAACCGGTAACCTGAGAGCGGCAGCTTCAGCTATACTAATAGCAAATCCTTCCTGGTCTCCCTGATATGACGTAACACTATGTTGCACGTAAACCCAATGAGTATTCAGAATCGGTATAGCATCTTTTCTTTGAAGTGCACCAAGTAATATTACCTTATCTTTCAAACCTAAAGATTCTATTGTTAACTCTATCTCTTTTCTTAAAGGTCCTTCCCCAATCAATGTTAATGTTACATTTGGGATTTTATCTAGCACAAGTTTGAAAGCATGCAATAAAGCTATGGGGTTTTTCTTTGGCGTCAAACGACCTAGAAACACTAAGGAAGGAGCAGTATTAAAACGTTGAGCCCATGGTAAAGGTGTATACATTTCAGAATCAATACCAAGCTTAATTACATTAACTTTATAAGCAGGACATCCTTGTAAGACTAATAATCTCTTTATATGATTAGAAGCAGCTATCACATATGAGGCTTTCTCGAAAACTCTTTTCAATTCATTCCTATAAAAGGAATTGTTTAAAGATGAAGTTATATCAAAGCCATGGAAATGTACGATAAAGGGTAAGTTCTGATCTATCAAATACTCTAACATCAAAACTGCAGTTGTGCCATATTCGATGAAAGCCACATCTATCGCTTTCTTTCGTAGCTTCCCCTTAAGTTTATAAAAAGCATATCTTTTGCTGAATAAAAAATTAAATTTGCCGCCAAGGGTCAACAACAATTTATTTGTAAAGCGGTTAGCAGCATAATAAAAATCTATCCTCTGATGGTTGATGCCGGGAAAGCCATTCAGATTAGAACTTGTATAAACTTCTAGTTCATAAATATGTGATAGTGCAACAAACAAATCAGATATAAATGTTTCTGATACAGAAACTTCTTTTGCAAAATATGCAACTCTGACAGTTTTGTTACTGAATCTATTATTCATAATGAAAGCATATGATATTATTGCTTCACTTATTCCGTCTTACAGGTTAAGGCGAATATCCAATGTTCTAAAAAAGCTTCTAACTATTTGAAAATGATGTTTCTAGTATGTAAGCATTTAATAGTTAAAAAATAATTATATGCTAATTAAGAGCTCTCTATAAAATAACATCAAAAATCAGGCATAATAATACTTCCAGTAATTTTTACAACTACAAACACTTTCCTCAGATTAACTTTTTAATAAGAGAGGCTGTCTTAGACATTACTTTATTTCTAATCTTAATTTTTCGTAATATTTTTTTTTCACTGATAGTAAGAGGACAAAGCGGGTCATTTAATGCCTGATTAAGTATTTGCTCCCGAAGTTCTTTATAATCCTTTGAATGAGAAGATTCCTGTTCTTCATGTCTTCTAGACCAATATAACTGTACAGGCATAAGCACAATATTGTACTTCAATGAGTAATTCAATAAAAACTCATAGTCACCAATCATACGTTTACCAGTGAAGCCGCCTTCTCGGCAGAAAATTTCCCTATTAATTATGAGGGATCCAGGAGATCTATCAAAATGATGACTACCAAAAAAATGTTCTAAATATGATTCTCTCGGAGACATCAATACTGGTAATGGACGTAATGAATATGCAGAAGAAGCTCCATAAGCAACATCAGGAAACTGGTTGATACTCCCAACCATTACATCTAAACCATGTGGATATATGACATCATCTGAATCTAAGTATTTTATATATTTTCCTTTTGCATAATACGCAGCTTTATTTCTGTTTGGATAGTCACCTAAATTAACATCATTGATAAACACCTTTACTCTATTATCATTTGCAGCATAAGATTTAGCTATATCGACTGTACCGTCTTTTGACTTATCATCAACAATGATTAATTCAAAATTTGTATATGTAGAGCGTAATACACTTTCAATAGCTTCTGCTATATATTTCTCCCGGTTATAAGCAGTCATTAAAACAGAAACGAGCGGTTTTTCTATTTTCATTTCTAAGATAATTTTAAACTAGATGTTTTGTTTACCTTGTGGCGGAAGCCCACAAATTTGCTCATGAAAAGTATCCAGTGCGTCTTCTCCTATAATTAAATGAGCAACTGTATCTTTATATGCATTATTTACTGCTCTCATTTTCTTCCAGTTAAAGGCAATCCATTTCCTGTCAGCTTTATATTTAGTATTTCTAAAAATCACTTTAAGGTAGTCAATGAAATTATACTTCATTGACCTGACATAACCGAAATTCTTGTAAATGTAATACAAAACCGTAAGGCTTCTTTTATAAGTATAATCATAAGTAGCGTGATGGTAATGGAAAACACGAGATGAAGGATCATACACTATTTTGTTACCTGCCAGAACAACTTCTTTTGCCCACTGCATATCTTCTCCAAAGCTGACTTTTTGGAAGGGGTATTTGAGCAAAGAAGACTTTCGATACATTGCATTCACATTGTCCCAATTACATAATCTATGCAGTTCCTTTAAAGAATAAGGCGTTAGTAACTGTTCTTGCGACAACTGCACATAACGTGGTTTTGGTTTACTATAAGGCCTAAACCATTCATGCGGATTTTTATCTTTATCATGCGGAACAATTTGCTGACCACAGACACCTATCACTTCAGGATCATCAAAGTGCTTCGCCATTTTCTCGATCCAAAAATCATCAGAAGGACTCGCATCTTGTACTGTCATTAACAGAAGTTCTCCTTCTGCCTCTGTTATACCAACATTACGGGTTAAACCATGGTTGAATTCAGATGCTTCAATTTGCAGTACTCTAACAAAATCAAATCTTGAAACTGTATCTACAGTTTTATCTGTACTTCCAGAATCAATAACAATGACTTCAATGTTTTTATAAGTTTGTTTTGCTATCCCTGCTAAACACTTTTCAATAGTGTCTTCACCATTTTTAGTAGGTATAATTACTGATATGAGAGGATGAACCACGTCTTAGAAAAATTTAATAATGTTGTATAAAAGCTTTAAATGAGGAACTGAAGGGCGTTTATACAACATAGCCTTGCTCCACAACAAGAATTTTGCAAGAACAGAACCGTGTCTATACTTTATAGAGAGCAATAAATTATTTATTATTGCCTGATATTCTAATTCATCTAAATCTTTTCTGCTCATGGGATGCACAGATACAGGCAAATTTTTTTCCCACTTTTTATGAAACTGCTCAGCTATTACAAGCCAACTTTGCTCTAACCTACCCGCAGAGGCATGTTTAAACAAAATATCATATGTCACATAATTTTTCAGCCCCTGAGAAGCAACACCTAACGAATAATCTAAATCATAAAAATGGAACCCTTTCAAATTGATTTCATCAAACCTTGTCCGCTCCCACACGTCTTTCCTGCAACAAAACCATACTCCGTCTACAACAACTACTTCTGCTAGTTTAGTATTTTCCGGGTTATGGCATTCATGCATCCACTCACCCTTCCTGTATTGAATAATATTATACCTTAAAAACTCCTTGGCATCATAAAAGTTGGATACCCACCACGGCGAATAGTTCCTTGTTTTAACTTTTGCCCCTGCAACACCAATAAGTCCTGTTAAGTTATTGCTGAGAGATTTTACTATAGTATTTCCCCAGTCAGAAGTTTCATAATAAATATCATCATGCATAAAGCAAAGTAAATCATACAAACTTTGCTCAGCTCCTTTATTATAAGCAGAGAGTATGCTATAAAAATTATCTTTATTGTTTATAAAAACAATTTCATATGGTACTCCTATTGTACACCTAATATTATTTTCCAGCTCTGAACTTAAAGATTCGGCTCTTGAACATATTATAAGTGATATCATATTTTATGGCTTCTGGGCATCAAGAGTGGCTTGTAAATATTCTCTTCCCCACTTATGGCAGGGTTCTAAATGATTACCCTCAGCCCATTCATTCCATGCATTGATAAAAATAAAATTTTCCTCACCCGAGTAAGGTTGAAAGTTATTAATTACAGTTTTCAACCACCTTTTATAAACACCAGGAGTTGAGTTTTGAAATATTATTGCCCCCTTTTTTTTCCTTGGGGTATTATCCCAACCAGGAGTGACTCCTGGGAAAAGCTTATAATCAACCTTCTTTTTCTGAAGCATCTTGTCAACTATTTCATCATAGTTAAATATACTATGATAATTGAAAGGGTCATTGTTGATACCCAATATAAGGCGGAGTTTAGTAAGAAAGCTTCTTTTCCTTGAAGGAAAGTTTCTCCAATCTGGTTGAAATTCCGCTGCTGCATCAAAACCTATTTTCTCTGCCGGATATCCCGCTTCAAACATCTCCATGCGGATCAGGTACAAGTCTGGAAATCCTGCCTCCTTCGTCTTTTGCTTCCACAATTGAGCTGTTTTATCAGGGAAAGGCATTGTCTCTGTCCGGCAAATTGCAAAAACAGGTTTGCCTTCTACTTTGATATAATGAGGATCTGAAAAAAACTTAAGAAGATAATCTATGTGATTTTCATCATCTTCTATACTGTATTTTTGCTCAATAAGAATATTATCATTACCATCCCATGTCCTGGTCCAGCTTCCGTTTGCCCAGCATAACATAAAAGGGAAATCAGGTTTTCCAGAACTAACAATTTCATCAACTGGCCTTTCTAACAGCCGCTTTCCATGAAACCAGTAATGGTAATAACAAAAGCCATAAATTCCATATTGCTTTGCTAAGTCAGCTTGTGCCTGCCTTGCCTCCGGAAGACGAAGATCATAAAATCCTAAATCTGATGGCACATGTGGCTGATAGTGATTTTTGAATAAAGGTTTTGCTTTAGCAACATTGGTCCATTCTGTGAAGCCAGTCCCCCACCACTCGTTATTCTCAGGTATAGGATGAAATTGGGGTAAGTGTATTGCAATAGCTCTAACTTTTGACATTTTTAAATTCTCTTTTTATACTATCAAGTAACGCATGGCCCATTAATACTGCAAAAGCACCCGCAAAATACAATCGCTTTTGCAAACTATAGTTTCTGCTTTTATCTAGGATGAGTTGCGCTATAAGATATTTGTAACCAATAAACTCTTTTTTATGAAGCTTGTCTTTAAAATGTTCTATAATGATAAACTTCTTATTATTAAGCCATTCAGGATCGTGAGTTGTTGTACTGGATCCATCGGCTGTATAAACAGAAACTATAATATCTAAATATTTAGGACTTGAATGCACAAAACATCTTAAGTTAAAATCGTAATCTGCACATACTAAATATTTCTGATTGTAACACCCTATTTTATCAAATAGAGCTTTTTTATAAAAAATTGCCTGATGACTGATATTCTGATTCAAGATTTTGCGAAGGTTAAATTCACCACCATAAATCTGTCCATCTTTCCACCAAGCAGAACTACCTTCTATTTTGATATCGCCATAAACTACTTCAGCATTGTTTTCAGAAATATACTTGAAGACCGTGTTCAAAACATCATTATTATAGAGCCTGTCATCGCTGCCAAGAAATAAAAGCCAATTACCTTGAGCTCTTCTTAGACCTTTATTATAGGCATCATAAATACCAGTATCTTTTTCAGAAGCAAAATTGATATTTAATTTGTTTATAAATCTAGTTACAGTCTGCTTGGTGTTATCTTTAGAATTGCCATCAACCACAACAACCTCAAAATTCGTAAACGTTTGCGAACCTAAACTCTCTAAACAAGTTTCAATTACCTTTTCAGAATTAAAAGTAGGTATGATAATAGAGAAAAAAGGCTGTTCGGTAAAAAAATTGTCAGCAACTTGCATTAGAAGTGGTTATTTTAATTTTATAACTTCAGGAGTATTGACTAGGCTTCTTGTGAACTAAAAGACTCAAGGTAACTTTCGAAAACAGTTAATGCTTTGACTTCAGAATGAAGACAACTATACTTCCTGTATGCATTTTCCTTCAACAAATTATAAGCTTCATTAGAGTTAGCCAGTCTTAGTATTTCTTCTGCCATTGTATTTATATCCAAATAAGGAACTACAATGCCGGCGTTATCAGAAAGAAATTCTGGTGCACCACCAGAGCCTGCAAAGCATATGATTGGCTTTTTAAGCATAGCTGCCTCCAACACAACTAATGGATAAGGATCTTCCCTAGATGTAAGCAAGAAAATATCCATCGCTGCAATATAATCTAAAGGATTCGGCACAGAATTGATGATGGTAACATCATTAACTAATCCAGCGTTTCTTATATCATGTAAAAGTCTTTCATACTCTAACCCTGAGCGGGATGCGCCAACCCACAGATACTTAAATCGCATAGCAGGAGATTTTAGCTTAACATTTAAAGCTACTTGAATAAATATATCTATTCCTTTTCTCCAATCCGATGTTCCAACAGAACCTATTAAGATTTCGTTGGTAACGCCAATATTCGTTTTAAGTGTAGCTACAACAGAGGCATTATAGTTATATAATGGAATATAGTACCTCAATAAAGAAATTTTTTGCTCATCTATCTTATGATTAACCTGAAGGTTCTCTTTCACAGCATCAGAAGGAACTAATAATTTGGTTGAAAACTTGAAAGTAAGAGCTAATGCATCTGGTGTAGTAAAGGTTCTTATAGAATTTTCCAGCTCATGAACATAAGTGATACAATTAGTTTTGAGATGGTTTAGCTTCCTTAAAATATTACCGTTCGTGACAGTATTAGAAAAAATCAAATTATAATTATTGGCTGTAAAAGCTTTTAATTCAAATGTAGTTTTCGTTTTATATCGTAGGTTTAAACCAAGATGCTTAAAAAGTTTAAAGAAACTCCTGACTATAAAACTTTTATGAATGCCTCTAAACTGAGAATAGATAAAAACATTTCCTGTCTCTTTAAAATCAGCAGTAAGCGGTCCATCAAATCCTATAATTATATCTATAGTGGTCTTGGGGTTTTGTAATTTGTATGACCTTAAAAAATGCAACAAAAGTATAGGAGCTCCTGTCCTGCTGGCGTCATGTGAAATAACTAAAATTCTGTTCATATCTTAATCAATCGCTCCCTTTCCAATATCTCAGTCTGCTCAACAAATACTAAATAATTTACACCACTAGAAGCAATAGAACCTAATATTAAGCCTCTGTTACATACTCTACAACATGCAAAGTGCTTTTTTTAGGTAAAAAAACATATTTGCGAACATGAAAGCGGTTGATGATGGCATATTTTAATCGAGATGTAAATTTATAAAAGGATAAAAGTGCTATAATATTTAATTTAAAAAAAATCGAATATTCCAGATGTAAGCGCAAAAGGAGTTTGTTTAAAGATATGAGCGCTTCAATTTTATCTACTTTCTTCCACTGATAGAATAACCATAAGTAAAGATGAGTGAGCAACTTTTGGCGTTGAGGGTTTAGATTTTTAGAGGATTGAAGTGAATCTGCAATTTTTTTAAACAAATTAAGGTGTGATCGCAAATGAGGTTTGGAAATGGCATCTCTGCCAATAGACGGCCTGTCTTTAGTATCTTTACGCCAGAAACAATCTGGCTCACCATTTTTTTTAAAACGTAAACCATTAAGTATAGCCCTAATCCCTAACTCCCAATCCTGAAAACTAAGTAAATTTTCATCCCAGGAACCGATTCTTCTTAACGATTCAGCTTTCCATGTGACAGAGGTAGTTTGCCAGGGAACATCTACCATCAAAAATCTATCAAGATCTGAAAAGGAAATGTCATCACAGTTCCAAAGAAGATTTGTATCACCCATCTTATCGTTGAATATAAAGCAGGGAGTGACTAACATATCAATTTCGGGACCTTCTTTTTGTAATAAGTCTACTCTATTAGCCACTGCATAAGGCGCAAGCAAATCATCAGAGTCTAAAAATATCAAATAATCTCCAATGGCATTGGCTATTCCAATATTTCTACAAGTAGGTGCTCCTTTGGGTAATCTTTCTCTTTTAATAACATTTATATAATGCGGGAAATATTCTTGCCACTTAAGTGCTTTTTCGTAGGAACCATCTGTAGAGCCATCGTCTACTATAATTAGTTCCCAATTGGTAGTTGACTGACTAAGGACAGAACAAATTGTCTCATCGATCAAGGTGTATCGATTAAAGAGGGGAACAATTATACTAACTACAGGTTTCTTCATGCTACTTAACCTACCTATGACTATACATAAGTAATAAATTTTTAAAAACGATTTAGTATTAACCAGAATATAGGAAAGAGGAAATTGATTCTACTATACTTAAACGCGCTGTAATTCTGCGTTTATGGATGAATAAAATATTTTCATGCTCTTTGCAAATAGTTTATGTATAAGTTTTAAAAGTGAGTCAGCCGACATTGAAATGCTTAGGGGCAGTAAATGCTAAAGAACGTAATTTTAATATTTTGAAGCTTGTATTCGGACATAGCCATACAAAGCACTTTATTTAGTTAGTTTAATTATACAGACTACCACACTCGAGATACACTCATTTTTATTTGCATGCAGTTTTATTGGTCACATCATACGCTTCTAATCATAGTCTTATATATCAAAGTTATTTATTAAAAATTTTAAGTAGAGTTTTCTGTTCATTTTCATAAGAAAATAATTTTTCAACTCTTAACCTGCCTGCTTTACCCATTCTTTTTCGAAGTTCAGAATTGTTAGCTAATAATAAAAACGCCTTGGCATGTGCTTCAATATCCCACTGTTCCACAAGTATACCCGTTTCATCATGTATAACAGTTTCGTTCAAAGCACCACTATGAGCAGAGACAACTGGTAATTCTGCTGCCATTGCTTCTATAATGCTTACACCGTATGCTTCTTCTTGCTTTGTTAATGGTCCTAAGCAATTATGAGCAGTAAAAATATCAGCTTTAGAACGAATATCTATTCCCTTTTCTGCGCTAATCGCGCCTAAAAAATGTATGTTTTTTTTATATTTTGATTTTGCTTTATACAATTCGCACGTGACTCTAAGAGGTCCATCCCCTGCAATAATCAATTCTCCCTTGAGCCCTTTATCACAGGCTAATTCGAAAGCTTGTATAACGATGTCTGGTCCTTTGCAATCAATTAACCTTCCTAAGTAGAGGATACTTATATAACCATGTTTTTTATCTACAACAGTTTTTTTCTGTTCTATAGGTACTCCTAGATATTTTATCGATATATTATTTTCCCCTATACCAGCTTCTAACAATATTCTTTTTGTAAAATTTGAATTGGCTATAAAATGAACATTTTTTTCAAAGCTCCTAATTTCAGATAAATAATTAATGCTATGTATTCTTTCTTCTGGATTTAGATGATTACATAAATCCCAGTGAACATCATAGCCATGACAATGAATAAATACCCTACACGGCAAAGAATTCAATATTTTCTTAAAGGATACAGCATAGTTCAGGAAATGAATAAAAACAAGATCGATTTTATACTCTAATATTATATTATTTAGTATTTCCACCCTATCCTGTTGAGGAATAGTTACTTCTTTGTTCAAAATTTTTCTAGTTATTCTTTGAAAAAGTGACTTAGAAGTATGTTTTTTTAAACTGACAATAGGAACCTCATTCCATGTTGTATTAGTAGTAACATGTTCAGTACATATGACAATTAAGTGATCCTTCATCATCTCAAGCATTCTTACTGCCCAAATCTCAGAAGGCAAACCCCACTGCGGAATCATACAAAGGATTCTCATCAAACTGTATATTAACTAGATCAAATTACTTATTTAGGAAAGCAATAGACATTAGTTACCATCTGATCTATGTCTAAGCCTTCCCACATTTTAAAATCAAATTTTACAAACTTGGAAAAGAAGACATATCGTTTATAACCATAATTATCCAGTAGGTTATCAAGTTCTTCTACTGAATGTCCAGAACGTAGCGCAGTTCCCTTATTATATTCTATTGCTAGTATAGGTTTATGATGTTTTATTGTTTTTTCTGCACCCAATAATGCATCATATTCAGCACCCTCTATATCAATTTTTATAAATGATAAATCATTAATTTCATTTTGTGAGGCAAAATCATCTAGGGAAATTGTAGGGACTTTAATAGCATTATCTACATACTCAGATGTAAGGTAGCCTACACCATTACACTCATTTAAAAAACTAATGTTGTTGGTAACTTCATTACTGGGAGGTACAAACCACATACTTCCTTTTTCTTTGGTTACACCCAAATTGTGGGCAAAAACCCATTCCATCTTGTTTAAATTTATATTTTTTTCTAATTTTGTATAATTTGGCAAAAAAGCCTCAAAAGCATCAACTCGACCACCATTACCTACAAGTTTCCCCATCAGTAAACTAAACCAACCTCTTTCAGTACCTATGTCCCAAACAGTTTGTCCCTCCTTAATGAAATAGCGCATGATGGTAGACATGGCAGGATCATATTCTCCAAAAAAGTAAATTGAATAGCTAATATAATCCTTTGGAGAAGCGAACATTTTGAAGCCATACTTAGTGTATGTTAACATTTCTTCATCTAAGCATAATTTTCTTAAATGATTTCGTACTACTGTGTTTAGCTGTTTCTTATTATTGAAGGCTACTTTCTTTAGTGCCTTAGTAAACAAATATTTAGAATTAATCATTGCTATTTTCAATAAGATTATTTTCAATTTCAGCAGGAATTATGCAATAGTTTCCTGATCTATTTATCTTTCCACTTTTCCAGAAATCACTCTCTGCAACGCTAAAATATGATACATTATCTATAGAATCTATAAAGTTTTCAGGGGCTGTATTTGTATGTGTAAGAGTTAGCTTTAGATAATATTCGCCTGATCTAAGTAAAAAAGATGGTATCTGTATTTTAAAGCAATTATTGTCATTAATTCGATTAAAATAAACACCCATTTCATCATTGATGAAGCTAGCAACTATGTTTTCGTAGCTGTCTTTAATTTGTAATGAGAAGTAAATTCTTTTGTCTTTAATAGAACTATTTACCTTATAATATACATGTATAGTAACCTTATCTCCAGAGTAGAATGTATCCGTTTGTAGACCATACTCATTCATCATTTCAATTTTAGAAAAAAGTATTTGTTGACTTCCGGTTCTGTCAGTTCTTTGTGCTATAGACTGATATCTACTAGTTATATCATTGTATGAGAAATACTTTTTTATTGTTTCTTCTATACCACCAATATAATCATTAGTACCATTCTTCAACAAAAGCCCGCTGTTGCATAGAGACTTGATTGAGGCCATGTTATGACTAACAAATAAAACCGTTCTGCCTTCGGATTTACTTACATTTTGCATTTTACCAATAGCTTTTCTTTGAAAGTCAACATCACCTACTGCTAATACTTCATCTACAATAAGTATCTCAGATTCTAGGTGCGCTGCAACTGCAAATGCCAAACGCACTCTCATCCCAGAGGAATAACGTTTAACTGGAGTATCGATGTAGCGCTCTGTTCCAGAAAACGCTACTATCTCATCAAATTTTGAGCGGATTTCGGCTTTCGTCATGCCTAAAATAGCACCATTCAAAAACACATTTTCCCGACCAGTTAGTTGGTCATTAAAACCAGTACCAACTTCTAGTAAAGAGGCAATCCTTCCTTTAGCTTTTATACTTCCAATAGTTGGTGAAGCAACCCGAGATAATAATTTTAGCAGTGTTGATTTACCGGCGCCATTTTTACCAATTATACCCAAAACCTCCCCCTGCTGTACTTCAAAATTTATATCCCGAAGTGCCCACACATAATCACTCGTACCCTTCGTAGTCCTATCATTTATATCACCTATTTTAAGATAAGGATCTTCTTTACCCCTAATTTTATGCCACCACCTATTCAGGTCATGCGAAATTGTGCCAGTTCCAACTTCGCCTAATCTATATTGTTTTGATAAATTTTCTACTTTTATTGCTGTACTCATCTTGTCCAATTAAACAGTATCTATAAATGTCTTTTCTACTTTATTGAAAACAATTACACCCAAAATGAAGATGCAAGCTGCAAAGACAGTAGGATAGGCAACGTAAGACCACTGGAATGTGCCAGTTCCAAGAAAGGCAAACCTGAAAACTTCTATAATTGGCGACATGGGATTAGCCATAATAAATAATTTATATTTTTCAGGAATTTCAGAAACAGGATATATCACCGTCGAACCATACATTGCCAGTTGAACGCCAAAACCGATCAAAAATTGAAGATCACGATATCTTGTTGTCATCGCTGAAATAAGCATACCAAACCCCATAGATATTACTGCCATCAAAACAACTAACAGTGGCACCAGCAGAAGATAAACATTAGGTTGCACTGGAGCACCTGTAAACATATAATAAGCCAGGAACGTCAGAAATAGAACAAACTGCACACCAAATTTGAGCATATTGGATACTACTATAGAAAGGGGTGTAATCAATCTTGGAAAATACACTTTACCAAAGATATTTGCATTGCCGACAAAAGTATTTGAAGTGGCTGTTAAGCAAGAAGAAAAATAATTCCAACAAGTAATACCTGCCATATAAAAAAGAAGCGGAGGTACGCCTCCTGTAGAAATGCCTGCTATTTTTCCAAAAACAAGAGTAAAGGTAATAGTAGTGAATAGAGGTTGTAAAAAGAACCAGATAGGTCCCAAGATAGTCTGTTTATAAACAGAGATAAAATCTCTTTTTACAAACATTTGCAATAGATCTCTATAACGCCAAACTTCTTTCAGTTGTAAATCTAGAAGACCAGAACTTGGTTCTATCACAAGTGTCCAATTCTCATCCTCAGTAGACTGGTTTTCAACTATTCCTCCTTCAAATTGCTTTGCTGCTGCTTCCTCTCTTGTCTTTCTTTTTGTAACAGTACCTGTATTCATAGTGCAAATCACTGGATTATAAAGTATGAGTAATAAATTTACTACTCGTGGTAATTGAGTATTCTGTGACCGCCATCTTTCAGATAAGTGTCGCGCTTAAAGAGTTCAACATCGCTCTGCATCATGTCCTGCACTAACGCTGCAAGGTCATACTGCGGCTCCCAGCCCAGTTTCTCTTTGGCCTTTGTGCCGTCTCCTATTAGCAGATCCACCTCTGTTGGCCGAAAATAATTCGGGTCCACGCATACAACTTGCTTTCCAATCTCAAGCTGGTACTCCGGGTTAGAACAGGCGGCTACGTAGCCCTTCTCCTCCACGCCTTCGCCCTTAAAGGCTACCTCCACGCCCACCTCGGCAAAGGCCATTTTCACAAAGTCTCTTACAGTTGTTGTTACACCGGTAGCTATTACAAAATCCTCCGGAGTATCCTGCTGCAGAATTCGCCACATGGCCTCCACATAGTCTTTGGCATGGCCCCAGTCCCTCCTTGAGTCCAGATTACCCAGGTATAGGCACTGTTGCAATCCCATGGCTATTCTTGCTGCGGCTCTTGTTATCTTGCGCGTCACGAAAGTCTCGCCCCTCAGCGGTGACTCATGATTAAAGAGGATACCGTTACAGGCGAACATGCCGTAAGCCTCCCTATAGTTCACCGTGATCCAATAGGCATAAAGCTTGGCCACTGCATAAGGCGATCGGGGATAAAATGGAGTAGTCTCAGACTGAGGCACAGCCTGCACAAGCCCGTATAACTCTGAAGTGGAGGCTTGATAAATCCTTGTTTTCTCTGTTAATCCAAGGATGCGGATGGCCTCCAGAATCCTAAGTGTACCTATGCCGTCTGCGTTTGCCGTATATTCCGGTGTGTCGAAACTCACCTTCACATGGCTCAT
This sequence comes from Pontibacter brevis, assembly GCF_054779655.1. Taxonomy (NCBI): domain Bacteria; kingdom Pseudomonadati; phylum Bacteroidota; class Cytophagia; order Cytophagales; family Hymenobacteraceae; genus Pontibacter; species Pontibacter brevis. Next base: position 93,575 of record NZ_BAAGXV010000025.1, on the reverse strand, counting down.
GGCGGCCAGATTGTAAATCTCATCTGGCTGCGTTTCCTGAATGATGCGAATCAGGTTGGTGGAGTCTGTCAGGTCTCCATAGTGCAGTTTCAGGTTAATGTTCTGCTCGTGCGGGTCCTGGTAGAGGTGGTCTATCCTATCGGTATTTAACATAGAACTGCGGCGCTTGAGCCCGTGGACCATGTAGCCTTTGCTCAAAAGGAGTTCGGCCAGGTAGGCTCCGTCCTGCCCTGTTATACCTGTGATGAGTGCTGTTTTCATTCTTATTCTCTTTATCTTAAGGTTGATTTAGGAATGATAGTATAAGATTTCCAACCACCCCTAACCCCTCCTTGTCTAAGGCGGGGGAATAAAAAAATAGGTTATACTGCCACGTATTTATTTTTGTAATCGGTGTAGGCCATGGCTATGCCCTTTTTGAGTTCTGTTGTGTGACGCCAGCCGAGGCTGTGGAGTTTAGAGACGTCCATTAGTTTACGTGGAGTACCGTCTGGTTTGCTTGTGTCAAAAACTAACTCTCCCTGAAATCCCACAACTTGCTTAACCAGTAAAGCAAGTTCCTTGATGCTGATGTCTTCACCTGTACCGACATTTAAAAATTCTTTACCACTATAGGACTCCATCAGGAAAAGGCATGCCTCAGCCAGATCATCGGCAAAAAGGAATTCCCGGCGTGGGCTGCCCGTGCCCCAGATAGTCACCGTCATTTCCCCACTTTCCTTTGCCTCATGAAACTTGCGGATGAGCGCGGGCAGCACGTGTGAGTTCTGTGGATGATAGTTGTCGTTGTAGCCGTAGAGGTTGGTGGGCATCACGCTGATGAAATTGCAGCCATACTGGTCACGGTAGGCCTCGCAGAGCTTGATGCCGGCTATCTTGGCAATGGCGTATGGCTCGTTCGTCGGCTCCAGCTCCCCTGTCAGCAGGTATTCCTCCCTCAGGGGCTGTGGCGCCAGTTTCGGGTAGATGCAGGAGGAGCCCAGGAACATCAGCTTCTTAACTCCTGTCTCGTATGAAGTTTGGATAACATTGGCCTCCATCATGAGGTTATCATAAAGAAACTCCGCACGGTAGGTGTTGTTGGCCACAATGCCTCCTACCTTCGCCGCTGCCAGGAACACATACTCCGGCTTCTCCTCCTGAAAAAACTCCCGCACGGCCACCTGGTCCCGCAGGTCTAACTCCGCAGAAGTTCGTGATACGATATTACTATACCCTGCCGCCGCCAGTTTCCGCACAATAGCCGAGCCCACCATCCCACGGTGTCCTGCCACGTATATTTTAGAATCCCTATTCATGATAAATGCACAAATTTATTATTAAACCCGCGTGTCGTCCTTTTGTCATTTCGAACGCAGTGAGAAATCTGGTATATTTCATGGTCCCGCAATATTTCAGATTTCTCACTGCGTTCGAAATGACAAAAGAAATGAAATATTTAAACACCTTTATTGCAGTTTTTTTTATCAGCAACAACTAGTAAAACCTGTTTATCATAATGAACCAGTGTATTTTACTTCACTAGCATGCAAATTTCAGAGGGCTTAGCTCAAATCTGACTATTTATGGTTGTCAAAAACACCAACATCGGCGGAATATTACCCTTTAAGATCAAACTTTAATCGCACGTTTCCACCAGGTCTTTTGCTGCGTATCTTCTGCATAGTAACCATAACCATAGCCATAACCATAGCCATAGCCATAAGTCAGTTTTTCATAGTCTACATCATTGAAAAGAATGGCTGTGTTTCTGATCTTGCCAGCTTCGTACTGCTGCTGAATATTGTGCAGGAAGGCTTTCTGCGTATAACCCTGCCGTACCATAAAAATGTTGGCATCCGCAATCTGCATCAGCTCAAACCCATCTGAAAGGATACCCACAGGAGGGGTATCCATGATAATGTAGTCATACTGGATTTTAAGCTCCATAATCAAATCCTCCATACGCTTGCTTAGTAATAGCTCGGATGGATTTGGGGGTATATCACCGGAAGGCAAAATATAGAGTTGGTCCTGTAAAGTCGGATGAATAATTTCATCGAAGCCTGCATGCCCCGCCAAAAAATTGCTCAGACCTGTACTGCTCATAACCCCGAAATCCGCATTGCTGTTAGGCTTGCGCATATCCGCATTAATGAGTAGTGTACGCTCACCTGAAATAGCCAAAATATACGCCAGGTTTTTAGCAGAAAAGGTTTTGCCCTCCCCGCTTATAGAAGAAGTTACCACATAAATTTTACCGGAGCCAGCCGTTTGGGTCGTTGCTCCGGCTGTCATAAAGCGCAAGTTAGACCGCACCGTCCGGAAAGCCTCCGACATGGCTGATTTAGGACTTTGGTCAATCAGGTTTTTGTCTTCTTGCTTGTTGTGTCCCACCATTCCCAGTAGTGGAATAGTGGTTAAAGCGGATATATCTTCCGCTGTGGTAACCTTATTATTGAGGAAATCCTTTAAAAGGATAAAAGCTATTGGTATAGCTAAACCTAACAGAAGACCCGTAATGTAGTTTTTGCTATCAGTAGGAGAAACTTTTCTTCCTTTAGATGCTTCTGACAGGATAGTAACATTAGAGCTATTGGCAGCCTTGGCTATACCTGCTTCAGCCTTTTTCTGCATCAGCAGTACATAGAGGTTCTCACTTAGACTGTACAGTCGGTTAATATTCACAAACTGACGCTCGGCAGCAGGCAACCTATTGAGGGAGGCTGACTCTGTTGCTATGCGCTGGTTCAAATCACGTTTGGCTATATGATTAGCAGCTTCCAGGCTGTTCAAGTTCTCTAGTAAACTTTGCTTCAGCTCCTGAAATTGCTGACGTTTTACCTGTAATTGATTACTGATAAGAGGGTTAGCCTTGTTGTTATTGTTTGAAAGCACCTGTATTTCTGACTGTAACGAAACTAACTCACCAATTAATCCATTCAGGACAGGATCTGTAATTCCAAAATTTGATGGAATAACAATTCCTGTATTTTCCTCTTCACTCTGGAGGTAGTTTCGCAAATAGTTAAAATATTGGTCATTCAATAACAAAACTGCTTTTTGCTGTTCAAGGTCCACTACCCTTTCAGAAATTTTAGCCGCTTGCGCATCAATTTTTACAGCTGTATTATTTTTTTTGAATGACTCTAACCGGCTCTCTATAAAGTAAAGCGAATCGCTAATCTGCTGTAGTTGCTCATCGATAAATTCAATAGTATTGATTGCATTTTTATTCTTTGTGTCCAGGTTATGCTGGCGATAAGTTACCATATGCTGGTTTAGGAACACCTTTTCCTTATCTGGGTTTGCACTCGTAAGTTTAAGGTGGAGTACAGAAGCGCCCTGTGCATGAGGAGAGACTCCCAGCGAGCTGGCATAATGGTTTGCCAACTGCTCCATTTTATTAATTTTAAAAAGATGCTCATCGTCAGTGAGAGTGGCATTTACAGTTTTTATAATCACTTGAAAATTTAATCCATCGATTTGGTAGTACTGACCACTATTAAAGCTCTTTCCTGACACCAGGTTGTTCCAGTGCTGGTTTTCAGAAGAAAGGGTATATCCAGCATCAGAAAAATTTATACTAAATGGAATATTATAGGGAATGTTAGTAGAAGCTGTATCAATCTCTACTTTATAAGGGACGTTACTACTAAACACCTCTGAAAATTTGATATTTCCCTGCATATAGTATGAAATTCCAAAATCCAGATCATGTAAGGTTTTTAGCGCAAGCGCCTGTGTCTTAAGCAGGATAGACTCATTAGTTAAGCTGATGGAATTCGGAAACATTTCACCCCCATATAGAATGGTAGCAGCCGAGGACGTTTCATTGGCAGATTCACTAAACATGATAGAAGAATTTACCTCGTATTCAGGAATAGTATATCTGTTAACCAAAAAGGCCGCCAATACACCCATTACAACGAAAGTCAAAATGAGCAACCAGTTAGAAAGTATTTTTTTCAGAAGCTTCAGAACATCAAGCCCGGCTTCCTGTTGCTTTAGAGGGATATTTTCCACTGTATCTGTAAAATTAACATCTGTTGCAAGATTCTAAAAAGACGAATTAATACTATTGTGTAAATCTCAAAATCAATAAACTGACGGTGGATAAAAGAGATAAGGTCAACGTAACGTTAGTTAAAAGATTTTCTCTAATGTTCTTAGCAGGCAACGGATCAACAACAATCATATCATTCGGCTGCAAGTAAAAGTTATTTTTTGCTAAAGTGTTATCATCTAATAAACTGAATTTATACAGCTTTGCCACCCCATTTTCGTAGCGAACAAGTTTTATGTTGCTTCGGTTCGAATAAGGGCTGAAACCTCCCGCTGTTGCTAAAGCTTCCATCAGGTTTATGTTGTCCTGATAGGTGGTAAACTGCCCCTGCCTTGGGACTTCCCCTATAATAGTATATCGAAAAGTAAGTAACCGCAGATTTACGGTAGGGTCAGACAAAAAAGGACTTAAAGCCTCCGTCACCTTTATTCTCGCTTCGGGCATGCTTAGACCATTTAGATTCACCTTGCCCACAGCTGGTAATAAAATATTGCCCTCCGTGTCCAGTGTATATCCACTCAGCACCGGGTCCTGCGCCCCGAAGACAGTAGCGCCTGTTGCTAGAAAATCAAACTCTGCAGGAGTAGTACTTTGAACTCTTAAAGACAACACATCACCCGGCTTCAGCTTATATGCCTGTGGCTTGAGGTCAAATGTCCGTAACAGCTCATCCGCATTGCTTTGGTTGGCTACCTGCGGGTTATCCTGTAAGAGTAAGACATTCTTTTGTGGCACACATCCGGAAAATACTACTATCCCGATAAATGTCCACAGGGCAATAATGGTGTTACGCATCTTAATCTGAAACTCGTTAATAGCATTAAGGGCGCTGTATTGCCCTTGTTGCTTCTTCTGAAATGGCGAAAGTAAGCAATTATTGCTTTAGTCCCCCGCTTTAGCCGGAAATAAATTATACAATTTTCTTAAAACTGCACCTGCACCCCATTTGATATACTGTAAACAAAGTTTGTGATAGGCACAATCGGCTCATCTTCATAGGTACAGTTAAAATTGGTGCGTAAGTTAAAGCGGTTAGTCAGCTTCACCACCAGCGTTAAATCCCCGCTCACACGGTTTCGGAACTTATCGATCACATCAGCATACCCCACCTGGTAATACATGATCCCTTCCGTGCTCACATTGTCATTCAGTTTCGCTTTCAGGCTCACGTAATTGGTGGACCTCAGCAGGTTTGAGATAATAATATTAGTCTCCTCCCCTGGGTTCTCCCATTCTTCATGCTCGTGCATTACTCCTGTCCCAATATATATAGTAGAGTTTTTAGTTCGAAGCAGCCGGTAACGAATGCCCCCTCCTGCCAGTGAACGAAACTCCAGCCCCCTCGCCTTATCCGCCTGCACCTGCACGAAGAGCTCATAAGACAAAGGCTGCCTGAACAGGAAGTTTGTTCTGAAATGGGAATATCCTGTGCTGGCCACTGTGTTACGCTGGGCCCTGGAATCATAGTTCACCAGCAGGTAGTTGTAGTAATTCAGCAGCAGGTAGCTGTGCCTGGCAGAAATGAAAGCGACGTTTCCATCGAAAGTGAGCTGCAGGTAGTTATTCGGATTGTCTTTTCCTGCATTGCGGTTAAACATTGAGAAGTTTAGCCCCCCCTTACCCGTAAAATAATTAGCAGTATCTTTCTCTACCCTCGAACGCTCAATATTAAGAATCTGCCCATTAGCTTGGCCACAGAGGAGGAACAAGAAGAGAAGAAGGGTAAAGGAACTACTTTTAGAGAAAGGTAAAGACATTACAAGAGGTACAGGTAATATAAAAGCAAAAGATAAAAAAGAAGGTATGTCACACTAACATAATGCTAATTAAGATTATGGTAGAGAAGCGTAATTTTTAATTTCTCATTACAACCACAATAGCTACAAAGATAAGTAAAGTATAGTGAAAATTCCTTCAGTTTAACAGGAGAGGGAAAACAACCTCATGATGTTACACACCCGGCATTCAAGCTTGTGCCGCAGGAAACGAGTAAAAAACCGGTAACAATAATGCACAAACTTATAGTTTAAGAATGGTATCAGCTTGAAAAATTTAATGCCTTATTTAGGAAGATAGCCATTTTAGTGAAGGTAACTTTTAACTTATGCGTTCTTACTCTACAATTATCCTTTCACTGTAGCTTCTGGTGCCTATTGCTCTTTTATTACATGTATTAAAAAGCCCGGCTGCCAAATGAAGGCAGCCGGGCTTTAATCAAACTATTGATGACAACCAACTACCTTTTCAACACCATTTTCAAGCTTCGAACTGTTGATGTTGTCGTTAGGCGGGCAATAAAAATACCGCTTGCCATACCATCACCTCTAAGTTCAAATTCATACAGCCTGTTTGCTTCGGCTAGGCCGTTCGCTATCTTCTTAACCAAAGCACCTTTCATGTCATATACTTCCAGCACATAAACTTCTTCTTTCTCTAACGAGAAAGCTACAGTAGCCCTGTCAGAGAATGCTGTAGGATAGCTATAGAAGTTTGAGGACGTAGGCGCTAAAATTTCTATAGCTATGACTGCTTTTGTACTGCTGCTCTTTAAATTAGGGTTATGGATCACAATAGAACCTCCGCCTTGTCCGGCATCACCTAACAATGTTGAGGCTTCTGCATCGTCTCCTTCGCCATGTTGGTTATCATAGACTACAACACCTGATATTGCGTCCCAAATCTTCATCCTTAGTTTATCAGGCTCTGTACCGCCATTGTACTGCCCATCTACTGCCGATAAAAGGAAGCCATAGTTACCTTCGCCATTAATTGTGCCTTTGCCTTTGTAATTGGCTTTTTTTCCAGAAATCACCAACCTCTCATCATCGTGAGAAGTGCTTCTGAAGTCCATACCACCCACCTGGAACTTAAATACTGTCTTACCATCCACAACGGTAGTACTACCTTTCTTATACTTTGACTCAAAAGCAAAATGAGCCTTGCCTCCTTCCTGCATATACTGCAGGGCTGTGTTTGGCAGCGAATTAATCCAGCCGCCTCCCGTTACAAAGCCCGCACTTGGGTCATAAACCGCAATATAGATGAAAACGCTCCTGTCTGGACAGATTTCACCGTTACCATATGTCACTGACAAAGTATAAACATCAGGTGTTGTAGGCCAGGTGACAGTTAAGGTGTTTGTACTTGCTCCTGTTATACCTGTAGTTATCAAAGTTCCGCTACTGTTCTTGAGAGACCAGGAGTAAGTAGATGCACCTGCAGAAGATATCATATACTGGGTTTCAGAACTTACAGGCACTGTCATGTTCGGATCGCCTCCATCTACTGCTGTGATCAGTGCTTCTGCAAAGCTACCAACTGTTACCTGGGAAGTATAAATGTGCATACAACTGCCTTGGGTTATCGTTAATTTAGCTGTATAATTACCAGCTGTAGCATAAGTATGTGTGATATCACCTTTAGTGGTGTAATCTGTAGTACCATCATTATCCACATCCCATGCGTAAGCCGCACCATCTGTTACATTACTGGAGGCATCAATGAAGGCTGTTGCTGTACTAAGACAAACTGGCGCAGCAGTAAAAGAGGCAACAGGATCAACACAGGTAACCGGGTCCATAAGCTTTACTACCCAATAATCAGCACCACCTTTAGAATCTTCGCTCTTATCACCACTTTTGTTAGAGTAAGAGTACCCACCCAGGAAATAGCCACCGTCAACTGTCAGCTGTAAAGAACGCACATAATCATTCTTACTCCCGCCGATAGTCTTGTCCCATTGCTTGCTTCCGGAAGCATTCAGCTTTACTATCCAGCAATCATGTAAGCCCTTTGAGGGTTCGCTCTTGTCACCACCACTTCCTTCAGCACTTTTACCAGAATTTGTATATCCTCCCACAAGGTAACCTCCTTCTATTGTCTGCTGTAAAGTGAACAAGTCCTCAAAAGAGCTTCCCCCAATGGTTCTGTCCCATTGCATACTACCCGAGCCATCAAGCTTTATAACCCAATAATCATAACTACCTTTAGAGTCCTCACTCTTTTCGCCACCTTTGTTAGATTTAGAGTATCCGCCCAAAATATAGCCCTCGTCGGCTGTCTGCTTTAAAGACCGCAAATGGTCAATATCACTCCCTCCAAAGGTTTTATCCCATTGTTTGATTCCCGATGCATCCAGCTTCACTACCCAGTAATCAGCATTACCTCTGAGAGGTTCGCTCTTATGACTACTGTTACTGGAATAAGAGTACCCGCCCAGAATATAGCCCCCGTCAGTTGTCTGTTCTAAATCCCGCAAAAAATCACCACTGTTCCCTCCGATGGTTTTGTCCCATAGCTTATTGCCTGAGACATCCAGCTTTACAACCCAATAGTCTTCGCCACCCCTGCCATTCGCGCTCTTATCACCACTTATGTTTGATTTGGAGTGTCCGCCCAGGATAAAACCTTGGTCATTAGTCTGCTGTATAGCAAACATAAAATCTTCTCCAGCACCCCCTATGGTCTTATCCCATTCTTTATTACCTAAAGCATCCAGTTTTACAACCCAGTAGTCTGCACCGCCTCTTACTACATCATCGGCACTCTTGTCACCACCTGCATTAGAATAAGAGTAACCACCCAAAACATACCCCCCGTCCACTGTCTGCTGTAAAGACTGCAAAAAATCATTATCATTCCCTCCAAAGGTCTTGTCCCATTGCTTGTTGCCCAAGGCATCCAGTTTTACAACCCAGTAGTCTGCACCGCCTCTTACTACTTCATCGGTACTCTTGTCACCACCTGCATTAGAATAAGAGTAACCACCCAGAATGTAGCCCCCGTCCACTGTCTGCTGTGAAGAGGTCAGTAAATCATCATTATTTCCCCCATAGGTCTTGTCCCATTGCAAGTTAGGCTGTGCAATCAAGTTAGTTACAGACAAACCATATATTAAGATGCTAATTAAACCGGCTAAAGATGTTTTATGTATAAACTTCATGCTTCTGCTGCTGGAAGCCAGAAATTCAGTAAAATATTTCCCCATTTCTCTATAAACTAAAATTGAAAACCCTATTAAATTTGATCTTATTAATCATTGCTGTACCGCCTCAATAAGTGACTCAATACTTATTTGAGGTGAGACAAAATCATCTGTTACCGGTATAGGTAAGGTGAGAGGGTCTTCCATCTGGCAGGAAATAATTTTTGTTTGGCCAGTTGCTAACATGTGCAGCATTCCTGGAAAATGCACTGCCTTTGCACCTTCTGACATTTTAATAGTCCAGGAAGCATGTATCGTATTGCTGTTTTGATTCTCAACTTTCAGTAGCAAATACCGTCCTTCTCCATTACATGTCCCTATGGCATAAGAGAAAGAAACATTGTCAACTGTTTGTATTAGCTTCCAATCCTCAGTTGTAGTTTGTCCCTTGCTTGGTAAGCTAAAAAGCATTGCTGCAATAAACATAACCTTGAAAATGAATGTGTTACTATTTTTAAAGGTCCTGCATTTAAAGCTTTCAGTCTTCTGAGTTGGAATTCGCTTTGATACTGCTTCTCCAGTTTCAGAAGCAATATTTAGATGCGGTATGAAAATACTGTTTGATAGTTTCATAAATTATGACTTATTGTAGTTAAAGGATATATTGAAGCACAAGAAGATACTATTCACGCCTGAAAGCGAGACACCAGAGAGAAGAACCCTTTTATGATTTAACAGATTAATAATTAAGAAGTAACACCTCTTTTAGGCACAGCTAAAAAGATAAAGCCAAGCCAATTATTAAGATCTTTTATGTCTTAATGAAGACCAATAAATTTTGTTAAAAAAAAGTAAAAATAAATTTATAATAAATGTACTACTAAGTAGGTAATTTGGCTTGAATATACTGGTTTATATGATTTATGTTATAATTTCTTTACCTTTTATAACAAACTGTTGGTAAAAGCATCAAAAGCAGGTGTAGAAAGTCATTAATAGTTAGTTAATAAATAAAATTAAATAAACCATATTTATCCCTCTACTTGGAAGCCTCATCTAGCTTATTATTAATTTTTTACATTAGAATGAGATATATAAACATATTTTTTACAGATACTCTATCATAGAAAATTTGAAGTAACTAGAGTACAGCCCGTTGGCTTCTTCTGATTTACTTATACCTAAAAATACTTTAACAGAATCGGCCTTAGAAGTGAACATTTTGCCAATTCCACCGCTTTATATATAACAGGATTAAAAACCAATCCGCTATGGCAAGAGCATCCATTCAATTGATACAGGCGCTGCGGGAAACAGCACAGCGCCTCGCGCAGGGTGATATATACCAGTGGGGCCACATGGGCAGCTGCAACTGCGGTCACCTGGCGCATACCATCACCAAACACAGCAAAGGCCAAATACACGGTGCGGCCATGTGGCGGTACGGCGATTGGCGGGAACAACTCCGCGATTACTGCCCCCAGAGCGGTATGCCTTTAGATGAAATCATTGACCAAATGACGGACTTCGGACTGACAAGACATGACTTAGAACACCTGGAGCGTCTGTCGCATCCTACCATCACACAACGGCTGCCGCAAAACAGGAAATACCTGCAGCACAACAAGCGGGAGGATGTGGTGCTTTACCTGGAGACATGGGCACAGGTGCTGGAGGATGAGCTTGTAAATAAGATAAAGCTGCCTTCCCTGAAGAACAGCCCGGTTAAAGAAATGGCTAGATGAACGCCATAACTCGCAGCGTGCGCAGCTCCTGCGAGCGTCTGGTAATGGTGGGCAGACACTCGCAGGAGCTGCGCACGCTGCGAGGTCTATAAATCGAACAAAAACACTTGCCCCTTCCGCGAAATATCTTCAGTTTTGAAGGAATGATAACCTTTGAGACTGAATGACACCTCAACAAGAAGAAATTATCGCTGCTACCGCTGCCTATGTGAAAGAACTGCTGTCTGGTGAGGGCTCCGGGCATGACTGGTGGCACATTTACCGGGTCTGGAACAACGCCAAAAGCATTGCGCCGCACGAAGACGCAGACATGTATGTGGTAGAGCTGGCAGCGCTCTTGCATGACATCGGCGACCATAAGTTTCATAACGGCGACGAAACTGTGGGGCCGCGCATGGCCAGGGAGTGGCTGCAGCAGCATGAAGTGGAAGGTGAAACAATAGACCACATCTGTGAGATCATCAAAGACTTATCTTTTAAAGGTGCTGGCACGTCCTCTGTTATGAAGACCACAGAAGGCTGCGTGGTACAGGATGCGGACCGGCTGGATGCGATTGGGGCCATCGGCATTGCCCGTACCTTTGCCTACGGAGGCCACAAGAACCGCGAGCTTTACAACCCACACATCAAACCGGAACTGCACGACTCGTTCGAAAAATACAAAGCCAGCACCGCTCCTACCATCAATCACTTTTACGAGAAGCTTTTACTCCTGAAAGACCGTATGCATACGGACACCGCCAGACAGCTGGCTGAAGCCCGGCACCGCTATATGGAGAGCTTTCTGGAGCAGTTTTACGCGGAGTGGGAAGGAGAAAAGTAATTACTTAATTTTTTTGTCATTTCGAACGCAGTGAGAAATCTGAAATATTGCGGGGTCATGAAATAACGCAGATTTCTCACTGCTACGCAGGTCCCTTTCGACTCTCGTCTCAGGCATGTTCGAAATGACAATATAGTTTTATATTGGTTTTGCCTAATCCCATGTTCAACAAATAGTAACTATTAGCAGTAGCAAGTATCTTGGTTCAGATACTTGTATTGCTAACAGAAGAGCCTGTCCGGTTGCGAAGTGTTTACGTAAGGCTAAAAAATCGCTTACCAAACAAAAACCAACACATTTAAAGTTACCCCATGGAAATCCCTTTACTCTCAGACATCGTCATCATCCTCGGACTGGCTGTTGTAGTAATTCTGTTGTTCCAGCGATTCCGGCTGCCGACTATTCTCGGGTTCCTTGCCACAGGCGTGATTGCCGGTCCGCATGGCCTGAGCCTGATAACAGCTATCCATGATATCGAAATTTTAGCTGAGATAGGCGTAATCCTGCTGCTTTTTATTATTGGGATGGAATTCTCCCTCCGTAGCCTCGCCCTGATCAAGCACACGGTGCTGATAGGCGGATCTATCCAGGTGCTGGCGACCATTGGGCTTGTCTGGCTCGTGATGGTGCTGTTCGATTTCAGCCACGGAGAAGCTGTTTTCATGGGTTTCCTGATTGCTTTAAGCAGCACAGCCATTGTACTGAAGATACTGCAGGACAAAGGAGACATTAACTCTCCGCAGGGGCGGGTGGTGCTGGGCATCCTCATTTTCCAGGACATCATCGTGGTGCCGATGATGCTGCTCGCGCCTTTGATGGCAGGTGGCTCTGAGGATATTGGGTCTGCCCTGTTCTGGATGGCGCTGAAAGGGAGCTTTGTGATCGTGTTTGTCCTCATCAGTGCCCGCTACCTGGTACCGATGCTGCTGTATGCCGTCGCCAAAACCAAAAGCAAAGAGCTCTTTATCCTGTGTGTCGTGGTGATTTGCTTTGCAGTAGCCTGGCTTACTTCAAGCCTGGGTTTATCCCTGGCGCTGGGTGCATTCATGGCAGGCCTGATTATTTCTGAATCAGAATACAGCCACCAGGCAACGAGTAACATCCTGCCTTTCCGGGAGATTTTCACCAGCTTCTTCTTTGTCTCAATAGGGATGCTGCTGGACTTCAACTTTATGTTGCGGAACCTGCCGGTTATCCTGTTCTTTACCCTGCTTACCTTTCTGATAAAAGGCACTGTCGCCACTGTGGCAGCACGCATGTTGCAGTACCCGCTAAGGATATCTTTGCTGGTCGGCTTGTCTATCTTCCAGGTGGGAGAGTTTGCCTTCATCCTTTCTAACACTGGTATTGAGAATGGCTTGCTCTCCCAGGAAACCTACCAGTATTTCCTGTCCGTGTCGCTGTTAACGATGGCTGTTACGCCGTTTGTGATAGAGTATTACCAGAAGATAGCAGGCGTTATCGGTGCCCCTTTTACTTCCGGCAAAGAGCCCATGCCCTATGCAATGCCTTCTCCCGAAGAACCTGGGGATTTGCCCCCGCTCGACGACCACATCGTCATCATTGGCTTTGGCGTGAATGGCCGCAATGTGGCGAAAGCCGCACGCCATGCAAATATTCCGTACGTGATTGTGGAACTGAATGCGGTAACAGTAAAACACGAGCGGAAAATGGGCGAGCCGATAGTATACGGAGACGCGGTGCACCCGATGATTCTCTCCCACATCAACATCCATAAAGCGCGTGTGGTAGTAGTGGCCATCTCTGACCCCGAAGCTACCCGGCGCATCATTGCCAGCGTCCGGGAGATAAGCGACAGGCTTCACCTGATTGTGCGCACCCGCTTTGTGCAGGAAATGGAAGAAAACTACAGGTTGGGAGCCGACGAAGTGATACCGGAAGAGTTCGAGACTTCCATTGAGATTTTCACGCGTGTGCTGAATAAATACCTGATGCCCCGCGATGAAATTGAAAGCTTCACGCAAATGATACGTTCGGACAATTACGAGATGCTGCGAAGCATGGCCGGCATCAAAAACAATGCATCTACCGGTTTCAACCTGGATCTTCCGGAGATTGAGGTAGCCAGCCTCCGCGTACTGACGAACGATGATCTGATTGTTGGGAAGCCCCTGCTGGAATCAGGCGTGCGCCACCGCTTTCAGGTAACGGTGGTGGCAATAAAAAGGGACGGTGAAACAATCCTCAATATCGACGCTCACACCTACATCCTCAAGGGCGACATCCTATACGTTGTCGGCAAGCACAGCGAGATCATGCGGTTCAACAACTACCTGAAAGCGGATGTTATTTAGAGGAGCTGTTTTATTTGTTAATGCGTTGCACCCTATTTTTGTTTCCCTATGAAAAGCATCTTGTAGAGGAAAAAATTTAGAAGGCTTTATGAAGGTGATTATAGCGCTGGTGCGAGCTTGCAGCTCGTACTTTCTGTTTATGAAGAGATCATGCTATTTTATCAATCAAGATGCAGTCTTTCATAAAGTCTTCATCCTTCGTGCATCCTCGTGGTTTTAAAGTACGAGCTGCAAGCTCGCACCAGCGCACAGCTACTAAGGTTTCCCTACTAGTTGAATTTCGAGGTAAACCTTAAAACACAGATAAGTTCTCTGCTTAACTTTCTAAATTTTAACCCTCTAACTCTCTAACTTCAAAAACTCCCTAACCCTCTAACTTTCCAATCACTTCCTCTACCTGGTTCTTCACCTGCTTGTAGCCGGCTTTGAAGTTGCTGATGCCTCCTTCCGCCCATCCGCGCCAAACGAGCATTTTTGACTGCGGGCTGATAAGGTCGATGATCAAAGTTCCCTGTTTGAACAGGTCCACGCTGCGGTAGCCGGGCATGTCGGCGTGGCCGTAGTTGTAGCGGTAGCCGCTCATATAGCCGTAGCTGTACCCGAAACCGGTGCCGAAATTCTCCGGCTTATCTTTCTCCTCCGGAACAGGTACACTTACATCGTACGCCACGAGCAAATCCGGATTGGTTTCTACTTTGGTATAGCCGCGCTCGATTAACTCCTCCTCCACTGCCTGCCGTATGTGTGCGTCCAATTGCGCATTGTAGCCTTTGTCATAGGCAGGTTCGGCGACCGGTTGTTCCTGGAGCCAGGCAAAAGTCTTATAGGTGTTCATGCGGGCGTAAGGTGCTTTGATGGCGCTTGCGCCAATTGCCCTTGATGTAGTAACGCAGGATTGAAGGCCCAGCGAGCATAGTAACAGGAAGAACAAAACAAGCAGGCGGTGAGTAGCTGTCAGCATAAGTATGTGATCCGAATAGGTTTAAGTAATTCTGGTTGGAATTTTAATTCAGTATTGTTTAGTAGTCTGACCCGCACTGGAAATACAATTTCAAAATTGACAAATGCTCCTTCCTGATCTGGATTAAAAATCGCACTCGCTATAACAGCAACAATGTTTTCGAATAGCCAATGTCCAGCATGGCAGCTTTCCCACACACCAATCTGTCAATGCAGGTGACAATCGTCATTTTTCCGGTTCAGGTTCAGCGGTAGGTTTGCACGGTGAATACAAAACAAATGTAGGGCGAAGCTGTCAGCAACGCAAGAACAGGCAAAAATCATTGAACATACCAAATCCTAATTTAGTATAGCTACTAAAACAAGAACGCTTATGAACAACAAACCTAAAAACTATACATCCGCTGAAGAGGCACTTTCCTTCATTAAATCTGGTGACAGGGTGTTTATACAAGGCAGTGCCGCCACACCGCAGTACCTGATACGGAAGTTAGCTGAGCGGGCAAATGAACTTCAAAATGTAGAGCTGGTGAGTATTACCACATATGGCGATTTCCCTCTTTCCGAAGAACGCTACGAGGGCTCTTTTTTCATCAACTCCCTTTTTGTTTCCGCTAATGTGCGGAACGCGGTGAACGGTGGCCGCGGGGACTATGTGCCTGTTTTCCTGAGTGAGATCCCCCACCTGTTCCGGTCTGGCATTTTACCTTTGGATGTGGCCATTGTGCATGTCTCTCCCCCTGACAAGCACGGTTACTGCTCCCTGGGCGTGTCGGTGGATGTGACGCGGGAGGCTGTGCTGAGTGCCCGGCACGTGATAGCGCAGGTTAACCCGCAGATGCCGCGCACGCACGGCGACGGCCTCATTCATGTGGGGCGCTTCGATGTGCTGGTAGAGGTAGACGAGGCGCTGCCCGAAGTGGATTACAGCCAGCGCATTACCAGCAAAGAAGAAACAATAGCCCGTTACATAGCAGAGATGGTGGACGATGGCGCCACCCTGCAAATGGGGATCGGGGCGATACCAGATGCGGTACTTGGCAGCCTGACAAATCACAAAGAGCTGGGCATACACACAGAGATGTTCTCTAACGGCGTGATGCCGCTGATAGAGAAAGGTGTGATCACCAACGAGCACAAATACAGACACCCGGGCCGCGTTGCTACCGGGTTTATTGTAGGAAACAAGCAGCTTTACGATTTTGTGGATGACAACCCGCTCATCCTCATGCAGCGCACCGACTATGTGAATGATATCGCCATCATTCGTTCCAACCCTAAAGTAACAGCCATTAACAGCGCCATCGAAATCGATCTGGCAGGCCAGGTAGTGGCAGACACCATCGGCACCTACCAGTTTTCAGGCATAGGCGGGCAAATGGATTTTATGCGGGGTGCTGCCTTGTCGCCGGGCGGAAAACCTATTATTGCGCTTCCTTCGGTTACCAACAAAGGAATATCAAGAATCACGCCTTTCATTAACCAAGGAGCAGCCGTGACTACAACCCGGGCCCACGTGCACTATGTGGTCACCGAATACGGCGTAGCTTACCTCTATGGCAAGAACCTGCGCCAACGGGCTAAAGCACTCATCGACATTGCCCACCCCGAGCACCGTGAGCGCCTGGAAGAAGAAGCGTTGAAACGCTTCGGGTATATATAACTCTCACCCCGCTTTAGCTAAAATTCAGAACATATGCTTGCTGCTAAAGACAAACCCCTGGTGTAGAATTTAAATTTTCACATTAGCCGTTCATGCGTATTTATCTGTGCACCGCATACGTATAAAGCTGTACAACACAAATTTCCTTTTAATGCATGATGTGAAAGAACTATGAAAATTAATGTAACTAACATGGCTGATATTTCAACGCATGTACCGTCCGCACCGCCACAGTGGGTGGAGAACTTTGCAAAAGTCGGACTGAGTGCAAAAGGTGTAGTTTACTGCCTTATCGGCGTTGTTGCTTTTATGTCCGCCTTTGAGCTTGGCGGCAAGTCGACGGAAAACACAGACAGAACCGGAACCTTTCAGTTTTTACTTGATCAACCCTTCGGGAAGTGGCTTCTGGGTATCGTGGCAGTAGGTTTGATATGTTATGTGCTATGGCGCTTTATTCAGGCCATACAAGACACAGACCGGGAGGGCTCCGACGCGAAGGGTATAGCCAAGCGCATCCGCTATGCGTTCAGTGGCATCGTATATGCCGGTCTGGCTTACCTGGCGGGCAGGATGGCTTTGGGAAATGGCGGAGGCAGTGGCGGTGATTCCCGCCAGACACTCGCCAGTGAGCTGTTGCAGCAACCCTTTGGGCAGTGGCTGGCAGGCATTGTGGCCGTGGGGATTATGCTAGCCGGGCTGTACCAGATTTACCAGGGCTTCTCCAAGAAGTATAGGAAGAAGATAAAAAGCTCGGGTTTGAAGAGCGATGTGGAGGACACGATGATACGTGCCGGTATGGCAGGCTTTATTGCCCGCGGTATCGTGTGGCTGGTGATTGGCTATATGTTCCTGCAGGCAGCCCTGCACTCTAACGCAAGTGAAGCAGGCGGCAACAGCAGAGCCTTTGCTTTCCTGGAGGAGGCTTCCTACGGCTCTTACCTGCTGGGGGCAGTAGCTTTAGGTTTGATTTGCTACGGTGTTTTCATGTTCATGCGCGCCAAATACCTACCTGTTTACCGGTAGCGGCTAAAACTGCTTTCAGACATCCTGTTCTTCCTTCTGACAGAGGCAGAGCAGGATGTTTTCTTTTAATAACGCCTGCCTGTTTGCCCGCGCTGAAGCTATACATTTCCTTAAAAGGCATTCAAGTGATTGGATGTCTGGAGGGAGATTGCGTACCTTATAATGTCTGGCAGCTGTATTGTGCAGCAACAGAAGCTGAAAATTAATTTGATACCTGTATGCTCAAAAACAAGATCAACGACCTGGATGCGCTGATAAAGTTACGCCACGACCTGCACCAGAACCCGGAGGTGTCCGGGCGGGAAATACAGACAGCAGAACGCATTGTGAACCACCTGCAGCAATATGCCCCTGACCGGCTTCTCACTGGCCTTGGAGGCACGGGTGTAGCTGCTGTTTTCAATGGCCGGCATCCGGAGGGGCCTGTTGTATTGTTCAGAGCAGAACTGGATGCCCTGCCCATTGCGGAAACGAGCGAACGTCCCTACAAGTCAAAGGTGGAAGGTACCGGGCACCAGTGCGGCCACGACGGACACATGACTATCCTGACAGCCCTCGGCAGCCTTCTGCACCAGCAAAGACCGGAGACGGGAAAGGTGATATTGCTCTACCAGCCAGCAGAAGAAACGGGTGCAGGTGCCTGGGCTGTATTGCAGGAGGAGGCCTTTGTGGACTTGCAACCGGATTATGTTTTCGCCTTGCACAACCTGCCGGGGGTGCCCATACACCAGGTGGTGGTACGGCAGGGTGTTTTTGCCGCTGTTTCCACTGGTATGGTGGTAGAGTTGCAGGGCAGGTCCTCGCACGCAGCAGAACCTGAGAATGGCCTGAACCCTGGATTGGCGATGAGTGAAATCATTTTCGCCTTCAACCAGATCATCGGGCAAAAAAAACAGTTCCGGGACCTGACCCTGCTGACTGTAATCCACGCCCGTTTAGGGGACGTCGCCTTCGGCACCAATCCGGGCTTTGCCACCGTCATGGTCACCCTCCGCGCCTATGAGCCTGCAGATTTCCAGAAGTTAAAGGAACTTACACAGCAAGCTGTCGCGGGCATTGCGGCAAAACACGGGCTGCATTACAAGCTGCATTACGTAGAAGAGTTTCCTGCCACGGTCAACCACCCGGAGGCGGTGCAACTTATAGAAAGCGCTGCTAAAAAATATGGCCTGGAGGTGAAGGAAGCGGAAAAGCCTTTCCGGTGGTCGGAGGATTTCGGCCATTTCACCCAAAAGTATAAAGGCGCCCTGTTCGGGCTCGGGTCAGGCGAAGCGCAGCCGCAGCTGCACCACTCCGACTATGACTTTCCGGATGAACTCCTCGCAACAGGAGCAGCCATGTTCTATCACATCACAAATGAAATATTGAGCGCATAAAACAGTATGTTTCACTCCTCTTACATCGAAATAAGTAAATCAGCACTTCAAAACAACATTCACTTCTTAAAACAGCAGGTCGGGCCACAGGTGAAGTTTTCCTCTGTCATCAAAGGGAATGCTTACGGGCACGGCATTGAGGTTTTCGGGCCACTGGCGCAGGCTTGTGGCGTCGACCATTTTTCTGTGTTCTGTGCCGATGAGGCGCTGCGTCTACTGGAGTCCCTCCCCCGCCCTGCAACCATTATGATCATGGGTTACCTGGACAACCCGGAGTTGGAATGGGTTATACAGCATGACATCGAGTTCTTCGTTTTTGAACCTGACAGGTTGGTGGAAGCGGCGAAAGCGGCAGCAAAAACAGGGAAGCCAGCCAGAATACACCTGGAACTGGAAACAGGCATGCACCGGACAGGTTTCGACCCGGCAGATCTGGAGCAGGCGAAAACCGTACTGGAGAAATACCGGGAGCATGTGCTGCTGCAGGGGCTGTGCACGCATTTTGCAGGAGCGGAAAGCTTTCAGAACCACGACCGCATAATGGCGCAGCAACACAGCTTTAACACCCAGCGGAAAAAGCTGCAGGAAAGTGGCTTTACTTTCAGGCAAACACACACAGCCTGCTCGGCAGCCATGATGGGCTATACCGAAACGCACATGGACATGGTAAGGGTGGGGATCATGCAGTACGGCTTTTGGCCCAGTCCTGAAATGTACAGCCAATACGTGAGCCGGCAGGAAAACAAGACAGACCCTTTGCAGCGCCTCATCAACTGGAAGAGCCGCATCATGAGCCTGAAGCATGTGCCCCGGCAAGCATACATTGGCTATGGCTCCTCTTACCAGGCTCCCCGCGACATGGTGGTGGCAGTGGTGCCAGTGGGGTATGCCTGGGGTTATAGCCGATCGCTCAGCAACCAGGGGCAGGTGCTGATCAGGGGGCAGAAAGCAGCAGTGGTTGGCATAGTGAACATGAACGTGATGATGGTGGATGTAACCGCCATACCAGGCGTACAGAAAGAAGATGAAGTGGTGCTGCTCGGCAGGCAGGGCAGCCAAAGCATTACGGTGGCCTCTTTCAGCGAACTCAGTTCCCAGCTGAACTATGAACTACTCACGAGGCTGCCGCTGAACATCCCCCGCTTTGTTGTGGAGTGACGTCATGAACTGAAAACTTTGTAATTAAGCTTTACATGAGGAGCCCGGAAGCGAAATCAACTCTTCAATTCATACCCGCAGTTAAAGCAGTAGTTAGCATCAACAGGATGCCCTTCCTGGTGGCAGTTGGGGCATACACGGGTAGCAGCTGTCTCGCGGTCAGATCTTGCCAACTCTACGGATACAATTCCCGTTGGTACTGCAATGATGCCGTAGCCCATGATCATGATGCAGCTGGCCAGAATCTGGCCAAGTGGGGTGACAGGTGCAATATCCCCGTAGCCAACGGTGGTCAGGGTAACAATGGTCCAGTAGATGCTCTTGGGTATGCTGGTAAACCCATTTTCCTCCCCTTCTATCAGGTACATCAGCGAGCCCACTATGACCACCAGCACCAGCACCACCCCGATGAACACCAGGATTTTGTTGAGGCTGGCCCGCAAGGCATTTGACAGCACCTGCCCTTCGTTGATAAACCGGGTAAGTTTAAAAATACGGGCAATGCGGAGCAGTCGCAGCACCCGGACCACCAACAGGTAATGGCTCCCGGCAAACACCAGGCTCAGGTAGGTGGGCAGAATGGCCATTAAATCAACAAGGCCAAAAAAAGAGACAACGTACCTGCCGGGCCGTGGCGTGCTGTAGATGCGCAGCAGGTACTCTATGGTGAAAATGATGGTAAAGCACCATTCCAAAAAACGAAACCAGGGAAGATACTTATCATTTAGCTCTTCTATGCTTTCAAGGCTAACCACCAGCACACTCAGCAGGATGAGTAACAGCAAAATAACATCGAAGGCTTTGCCACCAGGGGTTTCAGCCTCAAAAATGATAGTATAAAGTTTCTCCCTGAAGTTAGTTCTCTCTTTTGGCGTCATATAATGTCAGGCTGTACTGGATTTGTACCGTATACGGAAAAAGTGTTTTGGAGCCTACCCCAGGTACTTCTCCTGCTGCCGGCTTAATAGGTAGAAACTATCTGCACGGAGTCCCGCTGCAGCTTGGAGGTCAGGAAATTCTTTATCCGGCTCTCATACTCCCGGACCTTAGCCGCATCTAACGGCTGGGGCTGTCTTCCTGCAGCCTTGTTCTCCTGTGCCCGCCAGTTAATGCGCACCAGCATCATGGTATCCGGTTTCACTGCATCCGGGGCTGTCACTAGTTCGCCTACCTGCACCTGCTGTATTTCCGGGAAGAGCAGTTTCAGGTCAGAGGTGGCATTGCCGGTGGTGTAGCGTCTTCTCCGCCGCTGCAGGCTGTCTGCCCGTTGCTCCTGCATCTTCTGCAGCTCCAGCGTCTTTATAAAATCGCGGGTCAGCGTGTTGGTGACATCATAGGCTATCCGCTCTACTTCCTCCGGCGACACGTCCAACTGTACCAGTCGTACCTGGTAGTTACCAAGGGCACTCTCCTGGAGAACACTGTTGTAATGCTCCACCAGGCCTTCGTCCACCTGCTTGCCCACACTGTAGATTTTGATGTAGTTGACGGTATCTGCCTGCTGCACCTCCCATTTTATGATCTCGTTGTTTCTGGAGGTAAAGTCCCTGATAACCAGGTTCTCTATCTGCTTCCGGGTTTGCACGTCTTTGTAAATATTATAGAGGAAGTACACGCTCGGCAAAACCACAATCACCAGCATGATGGCCATGATCCGGGCCACCTTCCGCTCCTTTTCCTGGTTCACATAGTGCTTGATATGAAAGTTCAGGTACTTCACTATCAGGAAAGTGGAAAGTGAGATAAAGACCGCGTTGATGAAGAAAAGGTAAAAGCCCCCAAAGAAAAAGTCAAACCGGCCGATGGCCAAACCATAGCCTGCCGTGCACAGCGGCGGCATCAGGGCTGTGGCAATCGCCACTCCCGGTATGGCATTGGACCTGTCGGAGCGCGAGATGGAGATGATACCCGCCACACCGCCGAAAAAGGCGACCATTACATCCAGGAGCGTTGGCTGCGTCCGGGCCAGAATCTCATTGGTGGGCTCACCAAGGGGGGTGATGCTGAAATAGAAGGTACTCACAAACAAGCCTGCCGCCGCTGCCAGTGCCAGGTTTTTAGCAGAGGCGACCAACATTTCGCGGTCATTGATCCCTACTGATAGCCCCACGCCCAGAATAGGCGACATGAGCGGCGAAATTAACATGGCCCCGATAATCACAGCGCCGGACCCTGTGTCCAGGCCAATGGAGGCCAGCATGGCGGAGCAGATAAGCATCCAGGTGTTGTTTCCCCGGATCGGGATTTTATCGTAAATCTCCCGGATGGTACCTTCCTCGTCGGTCTGGTGCTGAATGTTGAGGACGTGGTCCAGCGTCCTCCTGAGGGCTCTAAGAAGCAGCATAAAAGTTAAATAAGGCAGCACAGGAAACTGACATTCCTGCTACAGCTATGGTCTCTGCGGATTTACCGGGTTCACACCTGCAACAAAAGCTTTATGCTTGCCTGTGCACTACGCACTTGCTGTGACATTTAGCAAGGATGCGGCTGGTTTAAAACTTTATATAGCTTTGTCTTTGCAGGTATAGGCGTATAAACCTATGTCGCTTATGTTAACCTGTCGTCTCTTTACCCAGGCACAACAGGTTCCGGCAAAAATAAGAAATTGTGCGGGAATGAACTATTTCTTTACCGGAAGCTGCGGCAGCAGGCTGGGCAGTGCGTTCATTTTGTTCAATTCCTGTATCAGTGCATTTACCTTCTGCCTGTCGCCGGGGTTCTGGATTTCTTCATCAGCATCAAACAGCAAAAGTTCAGCTTCCTTATAGAGCACGGGCTTTAAGTGGGGATAGGCCTGCACCTTGTAAAGCAGGCTATGCAGCAGGTACAACAGCCGCAGCACAATAATACTGCTGCCTTTCCCATAAAGCCGGATAGGGCTTAGTGTAATGGAAAACAAGTTCTCAAACGTTTCATGCTGAAAGCGTATGCGGGCAGCCCCCTTCTTATCATACAGCACCTTTTTGTCCGACAGTTGCATGCGCACCGCAAACAAATCGGTCAGGTAATCTATGGCTTTGATAGCTGTTCCAGGGTCATTTATTCCCGGGCTCAGGGCCTTGACGGCGCTCTCGGTAATGTGCTTGAACCCGAAGATATAGTTCACACCAGGCCGTTCTTCTCTGTAAAAGTCCACCAGGCCGAAGAATGCGTCCTTAAACTCCTTCATGTTCTCCAGCCTTTTGTTGATACGTGCAAAGGGAATACCTTCTAGCAGGAAGCTGCCTAGCGCCTGCTCAAAATCAAGCACCACATCATATTCGCAGCACAACTCCAGCACTGCCTGCTCGTCCAGGCTTTGCAGGTAGCCGGTTTTGGGGCTTTTAAGGTCATGCCACCCCTCGCTATGGGTAAACATATTCGGCATGCCTGATCTTTTATCCTTTTCTATCTCATCCAAAAGCCCCCGGTGGGTAACCCGGTAAATGTTTTCCAGAATGCTTTCGATTTGGATGGACTGGGAGATAGAATGAATAAAGTATACAAAAAACCCCAGGCACAGAATGGTAAAGCACATGGAAAGAAAAATGGAGAACCCGGGAAGGGAGTTGTTGTAATATTCTGCCCGCACGTTTACCATGATCACGAGCGTGTAGATGAGCGTACCTAAATATAAGCCCAGCACCCTTTGGTTCGCCTTATAGGAAATCAAACCTGGAATAACGCGGGGGCTGAAATTAGTGCTCGCCTGGTTCAGCACCAGCATGACCATGGTAAAAGAAAAAACAGTGAGCGAGATGACACCGGTGGTAATAGAGCTTAAGATAAGCCTTGCCGTTTCCCCGTTGGTGATGATCATGAAAGGCAGGCTGTCTTTAAAATGCGAACTGAGGCCAAGTGCCTCCAGGTAAAGCATGAGCAAAGCCAGCCCGAAAAAAAACAGTGAAATCAGTGTGGGGTAAAAGCCAATGCTGTTAACGATGTAGTGATATGCAAACTTAACCTGGCTTAGTATCTTCTCCATGGTGCAAACTTGTAAGTTGCTAAAGTAGCAGCCTTTATATATGCTACTTTACTTATATTACCCACAGGAGGTTGTATAGATCAGGCTATGCTTCTTAAGCTTCTCGTGATGATACAGGGGCAGGAACAGGATTGATTATCTATTTCAGTTAAACCATTACTGGCACCCTCGCTTTGCAGGTTTAGAATACAATTCAAATACCTGGCTTGTAAGAGGTAAAGGTCTTGTCGGTATAGAATACCATTACCTGTTCTATGGCCTTACCTTTCGCCTCAGGCTCCTTTACAACCGGAGATGGTTCTTGTACTTTTTGTGGCGGCGCTGTTTCTTCAGGAAGTGAAGTGCCTGCCTGAGGAAGGGGCTTATCCTGCTGGTTTTCTGAAGCTAAGCTTTTTAGCATCTCTCCTTCCCCAAACAACAACCAGTTAACAGCTACCTCCCTGTAGCAACTGATTATCTTCATCACAACATCCAGGCTCGGCTTATTTCTGCCACTAAGGATATGGCTGACTACAGCGCGGGGAACTTCTATATTATCAGCCAGCTGAGTGGAGGTAAAACCCTTATACTCCATCAGTTGCCGTATGCGATCTACCATTTGTCGCGTAATTTAGCTGTTGTCTCTTATTACATTTGTAACATACAAAAGCTTTTCTGTTATCACAAATTTTTTAAACATAAATATAAGACCTCTTCGGTTACTTCAATATCAAATCACAACATGCTATTTTTCAGAGTAATATAAAAGATAAACATCCAGAAACTCAAGCTGTTTACAATTGTATATACATTTGTAAACAGCCATACTGTCTCCGTGGGCACATCATGTGTGACATCAGGTAAAAACCTGCCTTCAGAACCAGCACCCCTCGCTGCAGCAGGGGCTTTATAAGAGCATACAAAGGTCTGAAAACAAGCAAGGTGACACAATGGCAGACAGAATGGAAGCGATTGTGGATAACTCAACTTATCCACAATCGGTTACTTTTCAACCATTTACAGACCTGCAGCATGTCTAATACTTTCAGCTAAATTGCCTGTTCCTGGGAAGGGCCTGACATAAAGAGCGGGCAGGCAGGTTAAGGAAAAAGAAAAAAGCACCGAAGCACAAATAGAACTATACCAGCATCCGGATAAAGATTCTTTGAAAAAAAGAGAGGGAAATAAAAAGGCCAGCAGGAGCTTATGCTTAAAGCAATCCCCTGCTGGCCTTATAAAAAAATCAGTATACGTTTACTTCACCAGCAATGTCCCATGCATTTTATGCCAATGGTCGGGGTAAGTGCACACAAATTCATAGGCTCCTGGCTTGGAGGGAGCCATAAACTCAAGTTCTACCGTTTGCCCCGGCAGTGCCAGGGGTGATGCCGCAATCACGGCCGGACTTTCCGGCACATAATTACCAGAAGCGCCAACTTCTGCAGCGGCCAGGGCCACCTGTTTAAAGGTGCCCGGAGCTGTGAACACTACATTATGCATCATAGGCATATCCACACCCTCGTTGATAAACGTTAAGTTCACCAACGCTTCGGCTTTAACTTCAAGTGTATCTTCCTTATAAGCTATCTCATCGAGGGTGTTCCCGATGGCATGCAGGGTAAGTTCCTGCGTTGGCTGCAATGTGGAATCCGGCGCTTCTACAAGAGGAGCAGCACCCTCTTCAGCACTTGCTTCAGATGCGACAGGCACCTCCTTTGCTGTCGTGTCAACTGGATTACAGTTCCAGAGAAACAGGCAGCCTGCGATGAGGCCACCATTTAAAAAATATCTTTTCATTCAATCTTTGTTTTGTAGCACCAATGCTCTTCCGCCTCCGCTACCTCAGTATCATAACATTTCAGGGTTTGGCTAAATAGCTGTTGCCACCTATGCTTCAGTGACGCGGCCATCCGTGAAAGGGTTGGTATAGTTTCCCTGTTTACCCAAAGTACTCCTGCTCCAGTTTTTTATCGTGGCCGTAGATATCCTCGCGGAAGTGTATTTGCCCCTTCTCATCTACCCAGCTGGTAAAGTAAACAATGTACACCTGTACCCTGGTTGGTAAGGTAACCCAGGTTTCCTCACTGCCCGTCATGGTACTCCTGATTTTGGATTCGGTCCACTCCGGCTGATCCTTCAGGAGATACTTCGCTAACTCCACAGGATACTCCACGCGCACACAACCATGGCTGAAGTCACGGTTGGTCTGGCTGAAAAGAGCATCGGCAGGAGTATCGTGCAGGTAAACGGCATACTCATTCGGGAACAGGAACTTAATCATACCCAGGGAGTTCTTCGGCCCCGGCTTCTGGCGCACGCGGTACTGGAAGTTCTCCTCCGTTACGCTCGCCCAGTCAATGCTATAAGGCGAAACAGTTCTGGGGTTTTTCTCTTTTGTTACCACCTCCATGTTCTGAGACGCAAGCCAGCCCGGGTTGCTCAGCATCTTAGGCTTGATTTCGGCAGCCATGATCGTATTCGGCACATTCCAGTAGGGAGCCATCACCACATACTCCAGCTTATCGCTGAATATTGGAGTGGAGTGCATGGTTTTACCAACGATGACACGCATATCCATCACCTTCTCATATTCCCTTTCAGCTTCCGGATCATTATCAGGGTCTTCGTAGATATACATTTTATACTCCGGTATATTCACCCATATGTATTTCTGATCCAGGCTCTTGGGCACCAGGCGCTTCGGGATCCAGCGCCAGCGCTCCATGTTAATGGTTATCTGCCGGATACGGTCCTCCACCGGCACATTCATGGTAGTGAGGGTATTCCCGCCTACAACGCCGTCCTCTTTCAGGCCGTGCAGCATCTGAAACTGCTTTACCTGCCTGGCCAGATTAGCGTCATAGACATACAGCGAAGAATCGTTTTGCGGATATTCCTTGTCGGGGTTCAGGCGCTTGCGAAGGGTCAGCACAGCGGCATGCGTGTCTCCCTCCTTCAGCATTTTTTTACTTCCTAATTCTATTTTGGGCCATCCTCCCTCTTCCTCCAGTTTACGGTACTCCTGGAGCTTGTCCCTCAGCCGTGTATAGCCCGCATGGAGCGCTTCAAATTCGTAATAAGGGTACGTACTCTCCCGCTCGCGTAAAATCGTCTGGAGGGTCTTATGCAGCTTGATTTTATTTTTCTTTACATCCCAGCTGTTGTTGCCCACCAGCTGCGGGTTAAACCGGCCCCGGTAAAAGTCGGAGGCATAGTTGAAGTAAGAGGCGGTCAGTGCCACATCAATTTCCTGTTGCAGCGCAAGCCGGGCAGAGTCACCGGACTTCATCTGCTCGTACTCCTCAATCATTTTATCGATGTCCACGATGCGGTATTTGGCCGGATTCAGCCCTTCTTTTTCAGCGCTTTCTATAACAGACAGAAACTTCTCTGTTTCAGGCACCAGTTTATTGTCCCGGAACCAGGCCAGGTTATAATCTCGGTCCCCATAAAACAGGAACATGTAGTCTTCGTGCTCCTTGAATTCCGGCTCTTTGTCAATATAGTTTCGCACAAAAAGGCTGTCTGTGGTAGCCTGAGGCAGCTCTTTGCCGCCAAACAGGCCGGATGCTATTCCGTCGCCATCGGACCCATCGGAAGAGGACTGGTTACAACCATTCATGGCCACCACACCCACTAGGGCACAAAGCGGAACAGCCAGGTATTTATAGAGGTAAGGGTTCATTTTTTAGATTTAGTTGGTTAATGCGCTTTGTAATTGTTCCTGTTTTAAGAAATGCAGGAGTTAATCCTACAACTATATCAGAATAATACAATCGAAAGCGGCTTAATTGTTTAAAACAGGCGCTTCACCCCTATGTACTTCAAATCAGCACAAAATGTTCTGCAGAGGTTTCCCGCTGCCTGAATTAGCCTTTTCAGCCCATGTTATACTACTGTATACGCTACAGACTTAACATAATAACAACACTTGTGTAAAAGAAGTTTTGGCAGTAGGTTATCCCCTCCCTGCGGCGGCTACTTCTGTTTTTCTCCTTTGGCATTATTACCTATCTTACACCTAAACGACATAGCGCGCTAAAATGAACGTATACCTCCGTTGCTTACTTGGGCTGGGTATGGCAGGAAGCCTGCAGCTTGCCTCCTGCTCCACCCAACCCTCTAACGAGAACATGACGATGACAAAAGAACAACGAGCTGCAGAAGCAGCCCCTGATGATGTACACAGCTATGCCAGGCCCGCAGAGGCAGTAGCGAAACACCTGGACCTGGACATTGCGGTTGATTTTGACCGGAAAGTGCTGAGCGGCCGTGCCGCGTACCAGATCGAAAACAAAACCGGTACCGACCAGATTGTTTTCGACACCCGTAACCTGCAGGTTGAGAAGGTATTTTTAGGGGACGGTATGGAAGAAACCACCTTCCGCCTGGGAGAAGGCAACGAAACGCTTGGGCAGCCGCTGCTCGTGCAAATAAAGCCGGACACCAGGAAGGTGACCATCCAGTACAGCACCTCGCCGAAGGCAGCAGCCCTGCAGTGGCTGAACCCACAGCAGACCGCTTGTAAGCAGCACCCCTTCCTATTCACGCAGTCGCAAGCCATCCTGGCCCGCACCTGGATTCCGATCCAGGACAGCCCCGGCATCCGGATTACCTATGCGGCAAGGGTAAAAGTGCCGAAGGAACTGCTGGCCGTGATGAGTGCAGAGAACCCGACAGAGAAAAACAGCACCGGCACCTACACCTTCGAAATGAAGCAGCCTATCCCATCCTACCTCATGGCCCTGTCGGTAGGTGACCTGACGTTCCACGAAATAGGACCACAGACGGGCATATATGCCGAGCCACAGACCATTGAGGCCGCTGCCTATGAATTTGCAGAAATGGACAAGATGCTGGCAGCGGCAGAGAAACTGTACGGCAAATACCGCTGGGGCCGCTACGACCTGCTGGTGCTGCCGCCCTCTTTCCCTTTTGGCGGTATGGAAAACCCGCGCCTGACCTTTGTGACACCTACCGTGCTGGCAAAAGACCGCTCCCTCACCAGCCTGATTGCGCATGAACTGGCCCACAGCTGGAGCGGCAACCTGGTTACCAACGGCACCTGGAACGACTTCTGGCTGAACGAAGGCTTTACGGTGTATTTTGAGCGGCGGATCATGGAAGAGCTTTACGGCATGGAGTACGCCGACATGCTGCATGTGCTGGGCTATCAGGACCTTACCAATACCCTCAACGACTTGGGTGCCGGCAGCGAAGACACCCGCCTGAAACTTGACCTGGAAGGACGCGACCCGGATGAAGGCCTCACAGACATTGCCTATGAAAAAGGAAACTTCTTTTTGCAGAACATAGAGCGAGCCGTTGGCCGGGAGCGGTTTGATGCTTTCCTGAACAGTTACTTCAGCACCTTTGCCTTTCAGAGCACGAATACAAGCAAGTTCCTGAACTTCCTGCGTACAGAGCTGATAAAAGGAGATGAGCAGCTGGCGCAACAGATAAACGTGGAGGGCTGGGTGTTCTCTCCTGGCCTGCCAGCCGACTTTGTGAAACCCACTTCCACCCGCTTCGCAGAAGTAGAGGAAGCCTTCCGGAGCTGGCAAAGCGGAAAACCGGCCGCACAGTTAACTACTAAGGGCTGGTCGAGCCACGAATGGCTGCACTTCATCCGGATGCTGCCGGATCAGATGACGCAGCAGCAACTGGCCGAGCTGGACAAGGCCTTCAACTTCACTAACTCAGGCAATGCGGAGGTGCTGGCCGCCTGGTTCCTGCATGCCATCCGGAACAACTACACCACAGCTGACCAGGCACTGAACACTTTCCTGACCAATGTTGGCCGCCGTAAATTCCTGGTGCCTATTTACAAAGAACTGATAAAGACACCGGAAGGAAAGAAAAAGGCCCTGGCTATCTATGCCAAAGCCAGGCCAAACTACCATGCCGTTTCAACCGTCACCTTAGATGAACTGCTGAAATAGAAGCAAAAAGAGAGGGGCAGCTAAAGTATAGCTGCCCCTCTTTTTTTAAGTTTGCTTGTAAAGCTCTGTTACCTTCTTACCTGCTGGTTAAGCCAGGCGAAGGTACAGAGCCCTTCTTATGTCATTTCAGAAGGCTCTGTCTTATTTCTCGGCTTTCGTGTTGATAGCCTGCTCTGCAATTTTAGTAAGCAGTTCGTCTGTCTTCTTCTCTTCTTCAAGAGTAGTTGTCAGCTGCTTCAATACATCTTTCATGCCTAGTTGCTTCGCATACGCACATACAGTACCATAGGCAGCAATCTCATAGTGCTCTACTCTTTGTGCACTGGCAATAAGGGCGGCATCCATTACACTTTCGTCTGCACGCTCACTCATCATAGATTCTGCTTCTTTGATGATGCCTTCCATAGCAAGGCATTTCTCTCCTGTTGCCTTTTTGCCAAGCGTTTCAAAAACACCATCCAGGCGCTCTATCTGCTTCTCGGTCATTTCCAGGTGGTCCTGGAAAGCCTGCTTCAGTTTGTCAGAAGAGGTCGCTTTCATCATTTTAGGCAGCGCCTTCGTTATCTGTTTTTCCGCACTGTAAATGTCTTTTAACTCGTGGATTAAAAGGTCTTCTAAATTGTTAAGTTTCATAGCTTGAAAAGGTTTCGCGTTAAAAAATCGTGGCTTGTCAGCCTACTGTACATCCTATACGACACACCCCTTCCGGAGTTTTAATATATGATTTTTTATTAACTAAATATCTCATATTTTTCACCAGGCCAGCTATCAATATAAATTAATTTATATACATGAATAGGGAACTATAGAATAAATGGAAGGCAATGGCTGCCAGCCCTCCTGCAGCCCAATGCGCAATTCATGAAACGATTTTCATTAAAAGCGGTAATCTTTATGGGGACGGCAGCGTGTTTTGTAACTTGCATGCTCCTTATTAAAAGATCAACAACAACAGCACCCGTGGACAAACCCAAAGGAAAACTCATTGCAATTGGCGGAAACGAAGACAAGGGCACCTACCCCAACCCCCGGTCAAAGAAGAAGTATTACCTAGACTTTTTCGAGCTGGGTATCTTAAAGCGCTTTCTGCAGGAGATCCCGGAGAAGAAGCCGCATATAGAAGTCATCACCACAGCCTCCATGATACCGGAAGAGGTGGGGGAACGCTACCTGAGCGCCTTCGGTATTTTGGGAGTAGAGCATGTGAACCTGATGCACATTCGCCAGGAGGAAGATGCCCATGACCCGGTTTACCTGGACCGGATTAAAAAGGCAGATGGTGTCATGTTCAGCGGCGGCGACCAATCCCGCATTACACGCATGTTCCTGAACACAGAAATCCTGGAGGTGCTGAAGTACCGCTACTGGAACGAGAATTTTACAATAGCGGGTACCAGTGCCGGCGCCATGGCGATGTCGCGGATAATGATCAAAGGCGGAAGCGCACCTGAATCGCTGTTGCGCGGGTCTGTAAAGATAGGCGAAGGACTGAACCTGATAGACGGGGTTATTATTGACACACATTTTGTGGTGAGAGGCCGTTTTGGCCGCTTGATGGAAGCGGTCGTGACGCATCCCAAAACAGTAGGCATCGGTTTAGGTGAAGACACGGGAGTGCTTCTAACAGAGGGCCATATCATTGAAACCATAGGTTCCAACCTGGTGGTGGTGGTAGATGGCCACGAGGTACAATATACAAACGTGCATGAGGTAGAGAAAGGCCGTCCTGTTGCTATCAGTAACATGGTCATGCAAGTTCTCGCGAAAGGGAACATATATGATTTCAACTCCCGCCGTTTCTTTAAAAGCGAAGAAGATTACTTCCACGACCAGCTGCAGGAAGCAAAGTAGCTGCAGAGAAGCATAAAGCTCCCGGCTAAAATGAGGCTGTTTTGTCTGCACCCTTCCAAAGGGGCAGTTAAACCATCTCCTTGTATATCCCTACAAAACTATCTTCCTGTTTTTGCTTGCTGGCCCGGTACATGCCTTCTGAGTTGAATGGCAGCGCCACCTCCCCTGCTGCATTCACAGCTATCAGCCCACCTTCTCCTCCGAACTTCACCAGCTTGTCCAGCACCACTTCGTCGCAGGCTTGCTGCAGGGTGTAGCCCTTGTACTCCATGAGGCAGGAAACATCATAAGCCACCACGGCACGCATAAAGTACTCGCCGTGTCCGGTACAGGAAACAGCACAGGTTTTATTATTGGCATAAGTACCGGCTCCGATGATAGGGGTATCTCCTATGCGGTTATAGCGCTTGTTCGTCATGCCCCCGGTAGAAGTGGCAGCCGCCACATTGCCGTCGCCATCAATGGCAACAGCTCCTACAGTGCCAAATTTTTCCTCCTTCTGCTCAGAGTGGTCGAGCATAAAGATGTTTGAGTCGCGAACCTCGCTCCATTGCCTGTACCGGTAAGCGTTGAAGAAGTATGATTCGGGAGCAAAGTCAAAGCCATGGTTGCGGGCAAACTCTTCTGCCCCGTAACCACTTAGCATCACATGGTCAGAGTGCTGTATAACGGCCCGCGCCAGTTTAACTGGGTTCTTTATCCCCTGCACACCCGCTATTGCGCCAGCCTCTAGGGTTTTACCACACATGATGGCCGCATCCATCTCATGCCTTCCTTCTTTTGAGAAAACAGAACCACGACCAGCATTAAACAAGGGGTTGTCTTCAAGGTTTATAACTGCTTGTTCTACAGCATCCAAAGCGGGCTTCCCTTGCTGCAGAAGTTTATAACCAATTTCTACAGCCTCTTTCAGCGCGGCTTTGTAAGCTTTCTCCTGCTCTGGCGTAAGAGATGCCCTGGTGATGGTGCCTGCTCCTCCATGAATGGCGATGGCTAAATTGTTCATAGGCTGAAGTGAGTGTTTTGTTCCTGTACCCTGTACGCCTTTCCAACTCCGGCTGTTTAAAGCAACAGCATGAAGTCTGCGCCAAATATACTGATTAAGCTTCCAGGACAAAGCGTTTAGAAAATAGCAGGCAGCCGCGAACGGAATGTATCAGAATCAAAGGCATTCAAAAGAGACAGCAAAAGATTCCGGTAGTTTTTCTACTTCATGAAGCATAAGAAAATCAGGGCTGCAATTTGAGACAGGAGAGAATGAATAGAAATTATTTCAGAGAATTTGAAGATGCTTTGTCTCTGCTAAACCTAGTAAATACACATCCGTTGCAAAAGTATAAAGACCTGAAGATCAGGACTAGTACTATGTTTAACTTTAAATCAGAGATAAAACTATGGCAATTAATTTTGATAAATTCGCACAAGAAGGAAAAGAGTATTTAAATACCCTGGCAGCTGACCTGGGACACCCGGAGGAAAAAGGGCAGACAGCGATTTTGCTTAGAGCCGTGCTACACACGTTGAGGGAACGTATCACCATCAGTGAATCTCTTAATCTGCTGGAGCAGCTTCCTATGTTCCTGAAAGGGATATATGTAGAGCAATGGAAATACAGGGAAAAGCCACTTAAGTTTGACAGCATTGAAGAGTTTAAGAACGCTGTAAAGCAGGAACAGGCAAAGATTGGGGAACGACAGTTTGACTGGGGGCAGTCTACAGAAGACCTGATCAAGATGGTACTTACCTCCCTTGGCACACGCTACTTATCTGAAGGGCAACTGGAACACATAGCCAAGCAGGTGCCGGAAGAAATCAGAGACTTGTTCCCGGTAGAAGTAGAAAGCAATCACTAAAAGCTGTGTAGCCGCTGGAGCACTGTTGGGAATAAACATACCCAGCACAGCTCTCCCGGCAGAAGAAGCATGCTGGTGAAAATATAGATTTTCAAGTCATTTTCTGGACCTGCATTAGGGGAAAAATCGTTATCTTTGTTCTAATCAAGATAACCTATTTAAATAAAAAATTATGTCGTTTGATATCCAAGGTAAACTGTACGAAAAGTTTGAGGAGCAACAGGTAAGTGATAAGTTTAAGAAGCGCGAATTCGTGCTGGAGATTCCGGATGGCTCGTACACACAGTATGTAAAGTTTCAGTTAACGCAGGATAAGTGCAGCCTGTTAGATGCATACAAGAATGGCGATGAGGTAAAGGTAACTTTTAACCTGACCGGCAAGCCTTTTACTAAAAACGGCACTACCATGTACTTCACCAACCTGCAGGCCTGGAGAATGGAGCCAGCAGGTGGCAGCACTCCTGGCGCACCTGGTGGAGCCCCAATGCAGCAGGATGCTCCTTCTTTCTACAGCAGCGACGCAGACAACGACTTACCTTTCTAAGAAAGAGATTATATAATCTAAAAGCGGGCTTTAGGGCCCGCTTTTTTTTATGTCATTTTTTCTGTCTTGCTGCCTGCTTATTTCCAAAAAAAAACAAAAACAAAGCGGGTGCCATATCACGATTTCCTATACTAAACACTTATAGCATAGCCTTTTGCAAAACCTGATAATCCCTGCTATAAAAATCATAACATTAAATGTAGCACGGTTTTTGAAAAAACAGTTGTTGAGTTAAATAATAAGTGTAAGCTTTCCGGAAGTTTATATTTCGATTACCTGCTTTCGCAGCAGAACAAAATTTTCGGACATCAGTTTATATGCACAGCACCTCCCAAACCTATGGACGAACTACAGCGCCTGATTTTGCAGGGCGAAAACGAAACCGTTGATTTTAAGCAACGGGTAAAGCAACCAGAAAAAATTGCCCGCACCCTCGTTTCCTTTGCCAACACCCGGGGTGGTGTCATTTTGATTGGGGTGAAAGACAACGGCACAATTTCCGGCATCGATCCCGAAGAAGAGAAGCACATCTTACAACAGGCAGCCGACTTTTACTGTGATCCTCCGGTGCAGGTGCAGTATGAGGAAGTGGAGGAAGACCGCCGCATTGTATTGAAAGTAATTATTCCGGAGAGCACTGTTAAACCGCACTTCGCTAAGGTAAAAGAAGATGACTGGCGGGGATTTGTGCGTGTGAAAGACACCAGCGTGCAGACAAGCAAAATGGTAGACAAGGTGCTGGCGCAGGAGCCGGAGCAGTTTGAGCGCCTGCCACTAAACCGGCATGAAAATGCAGTGCTAGGCTATCTGCAGCTAAGCCCCCGCATCACGCTGAAACAATACATGAAGTTAGCAAATCTCTCAGAGCGACGTGCCTACCGCACTCTCGTAAAGCTGGTGATACACGGCTACCTGCGCCTGCACGACAAAGAAAAAGAAGAATATTATACCCTAAGTTAATTACCCTGAATTTCAGAAGACACATACTCCCACATAAGGTTTCCTTTTTCGTAATATGCTGAGTGGGAGTATGCACCATTTGCCGCATACACTTTCCATTCGCCAAACCAGAAGTACTGCACTTTCCTGTCATCCTCCACCCGCTTTGCCCTACCCGTTTTTTCCAGGGTTCCATCCTCCCGGTACCGCTTCACGTTTATATAATCCAGGTTGCGCCTGTAGCGCTCCGTCATCATCAGCTGACCACCTGGGTAATAGTAACGCCACTTCCCTATTTCTCTCCCATGCTTAAACCGCCCGTTCCGAATCAGGGACTTGCCGTCGTTGATGTATACTTTCCAGCGGCCATGATAACGGCCCTGTTTGTCGAACTGATTTGACCTGAAAGGCCATGTCCCTTTCGGATTTTCCTTTGCCTGCCCGAGCAGAGGCAGCAGCAGGAATATGACAAAGATGCAGTGGCGCATGAGAAGAAAGTTTATGAGGAAACAACCACTTTCAAAACAGGAGTTACTAAATTTATTTAATCAACTAAATAATTAGTTATACCTGCATTGTCGGACTAAAGTATTGAAAATTAAGCTTGTATATTCTCTTCTTTAGATGTAATATACTACTGCTGTACAGTTGACGCATGCGAAACCTGTACAGCGTGTAGCCTCACTTTATTTTGTCACGTAAACAGCAGTGTTAACCGTGACAAAACAGGAGCATTGTGGAGTAGAAAAAGCATTTCAGTTTTCACCCTTAGCCCAAAGCCTATGGCAAGCACTACCAAATCGCCCACTGCCACCGCTGGCAGTATGAAAGTAACCAAATCCAGCACCACCTCTAAAACAAGCAAGACTAAAGCAAAACCTAAAGCAACAGACACCACTACCCGCAAGATTTTCGTGCTGGACACTTCTGTTATCCTGTACGACCATAGCGCCATCCAGAACTTCCAAGAACACGATGTGGCCATTCCCATCACCGTACTGGAGGAGCTGGACAACTTCAAAAAGGGCAATGACATTAAGAACTTTGAAGCCAGAGAATTTATCCGCTTCATTGACAAATTGTCTGCCGAGCACAGACTGCAGGAATGGCTCCCTTTGAACGGCAAAAACAAGGGCTATTTTAAAGTCCTGATGGATGAGTCGTCTGAAATTGATGCCCTGGCCATTTTCGGGGATAAAAACGACCACCGCATTCTGAATGCTGCCTTATCCCTGAAACAGGAGAAGCCGGATAACAAAATTGTGCTGGTAACAAAAGACATTAACCTGCGGCTGAAAGCGCGGGCTCTCAATATCACTGCCGAAGACTATGAGACAGGTAAGATACAGGATGTAGCCGGGCTTTATACTGGCAATGATACCATTGAAGACGTCTCTTCAACTGTTATAAACGAACTGTATGAGAAAGGCGCGTGTGAGCCTGACAAAGCGCTGGAGCATGCTCCTACTGACAACCATTACTTTATCCTGAAGAGCTTTAAAAACTCTATTTTAGCTTTTTATAACGCCGCAGAAAAGAAGATGGAGCGGGTGGACAAGTTCACTGCATTTGGCGTGAAACCCCGCAACGCAGAACAGGCCTTTGCCATCCATGCCCTGCTGAACCCGAACATCAAGCTTGTAACCATACAGGGAGTAGCGGGTACAGGCAAGACCCTGCTGGCACTTGCTTCTGCCATTGAGCAGCGCCGGGAGTACAAACAGATTTACCTTGCCCGCCCTGTGGTGCCGTTAAGCAACAAGGACATCGGCTACCTGCCCGGCGACATCAAATCAAAGCTTAACCCATACATGGAGCCCCTGTGGGATAACCTGAAGTACATTCAGAACCAATTCTCCGAAACAAGTAAGGAATACCAGAAGATACGGGACATGGTGGATCTGGAGAAGCTGATGATAACGCCGCTGGCTTATATTCGGGGACGCAGTTTGTCAAACATCGTTTTTATTGTAGACGAGGCGCAAAACCTCACCCCGCACGAAGTGAAGACCATTATTTCGAGAGCGGGCGAAAATACGAAAATTGTGTTCACCGGGGATGTTTACCAGATAGACACGCCTTACCTTGACTCCCAGAGTAATGGCCTCTCCTACCTGATAGACCGTGCCAAGAACCACCCGCTCTATGCGCACATCACGCTGCTGAAAGGAGAACGGTCAGAACTGGCCAACCTGGCAAACGAGCTGTTGTAGCCGGTTTTTTATCATTAACAGAAAGCCCTGCGTTCACATTAATGCAGGGCTTTCTGTTTCCTGATTTAACCAACAAGCTCTGGAAGAGGCCGAACCTTTCGGGACCTGCAAAAGACTGGAAACAGTTCCTCCTCTTCCTGATAGATTGTTTGCTTCTTAATACTTGCTTTATGCCCTACTGCCTTTTAACGCCGTTATTGGTGTTTTCACCAACAACGGCAAATGACAACACCAACAGCGGCAATAAACAGGACAAAATGAGAATTAGAGAAACACTAAAAAAACATTTTCCTCCTGTTACTTTGTTTGCTTTAGGTACCTGGTTTGTAATATATTCATGTGGTGCAACTCATGTGCTGCTATAACATGTATAAGGCCGCGCAAAGACATTTTCCGTCCATTCGCAACGCCATAGTTATCCATTATCCCAGAGGTAAAACTGCGGAACATCGCCATGTTTGAACGCCTTGTCAGTTCATACTCGTCGAGCAGGCTTTCGAGGGAGCGGATGTTGGCAAAGGAGTTGTAGACATATTTCCCTTCGTCCCAACCAGGCAATGAAGCTTCCTCTCCCCGGCTGAAGCATAGCGCACGGTAGCCGAAGATACGCTCCGAATCAATGAGGTGCTGCAATAGTTCCTTCATCGTCCATTTTCCCTCGGCATAAGCTTCTTCTGCTCGTTCATCCGAAATGTTCCTGAACATATAACGCAGGTCAGCTGCCTGCTTCTCCAGTATATAAAAAATATCCCTCTCTGGCAGAAGGCTCATGTACCCCTGGTAGTAATCCGGGTATTCTGCTACAGTAGGCCTGTTAATCGCAATCCTCATGTGCTTGTCTACTTCAACTCTTTCTTCTTACTGCTATTCAAAAGTAATGTTTTCAGGCCCAGCAGTCCTTTTTCCGCCTCATCCTGCTTTTTATACGTCTTCAGCATGCAATGGAGCCTTTCCCAGGGTTTGTTCCCATAGGAAGCATGCTGTTGCCAGACAAGCTCCGTACCTCCCGTTACTGCTGCCAGGGTAAAGGAGCCTTCCAGTCTGCTGGTGTCATCGTCGCCGGTTTCGAGGTAGAGGAGCGTATTAGGGCTGATGCTTTCAGTAAAGACAACCTGCCTGTTTCCCACCTTATCTCCGCTCCACTGCATACGGGCTCCAGTACCCGTCATAGGCCCCCCGTAAAGGTAAATCATGCTGGGGTCAGCCTGCTTGTTCACCCCAGTCCATTTTTCCCATTCCATCGGGTTGTTCAGGTGGGCATATACTTCTTCGAGAGGGGCAGACAGGACGATGCTTTGCCGCACCTCCAACTGCGTTGGAAGTAAATATGAAGCACCAGCCAAAGCCGCTGTTAAAACTAGCAGCGATAAAAACACGATCGTGAGCAGCTTCATAAAGAAACTAAATTTAAATGTTTCCGAACTTTCTAATAGGGAGGAGTAAATTAACCCAATTTAAAGGAGCTTTTATATAGGAACCAAGCAATATTGTATATATTTTTTTCGTCATGGCGCATCCTCTGGCAGCAGGTCTGGTAACCGAGGCAGCCTTAATGGCACTACTCACGTAGAGTGTAAATAAATTTATTCAAAACCAACAATAAAACATATGCTGAACGACTGGATACATAAAGGATTGAAGTACTCACAGAACCCGATTTTTAAAAGAATCCTGGGCAAGTCCGGCCGGCTGCTTGGGAAACCGGCAAAGATAGGGTTACTTCTAACCTCTGCCTATGGCAAATTAGTGGACGTAGACAGTAATAAAAATGGCTTTGAACAACTTAAAGAATTTATGTTCACGTTTATCCGGCTGGTAAAATCTTACATCAACGGGGAGTACCGTAATGTGTCCAGCAAATCCTTACTGATTGGCGTAGCTGTGCTGCTATACCTGGTCACCCCTATTGATATTATACCAGACTTTATACCTGTAATCGGTTTATTGGACGACTTAAGCCTGATGGCGTGGTTTATAGATGCCTTCCAGACTGAAATTATTAAGTTCAGACAGTGGGAAGCGGATACTAACTTCGATCATACCCGTATCGGCTCTCTATAAGTTGCCAGATAAAAAAGATGGAAGCAACCCTTCTGCGGGCAACGCTACCTGCTGAAGATAAAAGGCGGTCCCCTGCACCAGGGGTTGCCTTTTTTTACCCTTAGAGGGATAAAGCGACAGAGAGCATCCGGTTCAGTTTTAACAAAGTAAAGCCCGTTCTTGTCAGAAGACACTCCCAGCAGGCTTTTAACGCGCAAAATCTCCCTGTGAGCCCCCTGTTTTTATGGCACAGGAGGCTTTAATTAAATTTTAAAATAGAAATTCTAAACTATAGCACTAATTATTCGTTTCTCAAGGTTAAAGAATAATTATAAAACCAAAATAACACTATGGAAAATTCAGCAAAAGATTTGAAAGACAAAGCAGATAGAGTAAACCCGGAGCATAACGAAGGACCAGTGGCAGCAGCCATTGAGAAATATACTTCTAAATTACCATCAGATATCTTCTTGTGGGCTGCATTGGGTTCCATGGCTGTTTCTGCAACACTGAAAATTCTGAAGAAGGATGAAGAAGCGCTATTCGTAGGACAGTGGGCTCCATCGTTTTTACTGTTAGGTAACTACAATAAGATGATCAAGCTGGCTGGTTACGAAAGAGATAAATAAGCACATCAAAAGATCTAAAAGAAAAAAAGAGGTAGCATTTGCTTACCTCTTTTTTTATGTCCTGTCCCTCCCATCCGCGCAGCATAACTCACCCCGATTTATCATTTTCCAGAGCCAGCACCCGCTTTTCACTGCCAGCCAGTGTACCCTGGAAATAAAAAATTACCTGCACTCTGTGATGCTTTTACAGAATTAAACCTACCTTTGCCGACCGAATGAACATTCAATTGAAATAAATCCGGGATGGAACCCATAGCAGATAAGAAAAAAGCTATTTTAGAAAGCACTTTAGAGCTGGTGAAGGAGAACGGTTTCCATGGCACACCGATGAGTATGGTCGCCAAAGAAGCCGGTGTGGCCGCAGGCACGATTTACCATTACTTTGACAGCAAGGAGCGCCTGATCTGTGAGCTGTACAGCTATGTGAAGCAGCAAACCATAGAGGCTGTGCAATCGGGGGACAATGAGGCCCTCCCGTACCAGGAGCGGTTCTTCACCTTCTGGATGAGCCTGTACAACTTTTATATCAGGAAACCGAATGTGCTGCGCTTCTTTGAGCAGTTTGTAAACTCTCCTTACATCACGAAAATGGCAGAGGCAAGACAGGATGAGTTTCACAAACTAATGT
This sequence comes from Pontibacter brevis, assembly GCF_054779655.1. NCBI lineage: Bacteria > Pseudomonadati > Bacteroidota > Cytophagia > Cytophagales > Hymenobacteraceae > Pontibacter > Pontibacter brevis. The sequence goes on along the minus strand of NZ_BAAGXV010000025.1, from coordinate 52,961 downwards.
ATCGCTTCTTTGAAGTCGGCATTGCGCAAGGGTGCCTCCGGCCAGTAAACCCGGAAATTCTAGGGGTGCTGACGCATGGCAGCATTATCTCCACGGCAAAGGTGTACAGGCATGGCAAAATCACCCTTGAAGAGGAAGAGCTGAGACAAATTATTCAGATCCTGTGGGATGGTATGTCGGTACGTTAAACTTTTGCATCTTTGGCAGTTATAAGAAACCGCCACAATGAAAACAAACAACCATCTGTTTGATCTGTTTTAAACAATGTTTAAACACACGCCACATATTAAACTATGAAAAAATCTTCTACAAAAGGCTTTCCTGGGCCAGGACCGCTACACATCCAGGCGCTCTGTTTACCTGAATCTGACATTATACTTTACCGCATCTTTTCATGAATTTGACATCAAGACTAAAGCCTTTGCTGCTGGGGTGCCTGCTCTACCCCACTCTCCTGCTGGCACAAGGCAATACGGCAGCGGATACCACACCGCAGGCCCTCACGCTGCAGGAGTGTATAGATTTTGCTTTACAGAACAGAGCAGCAGTAGAACAGGCTGTGTTGGACGAAGCCATCGGGGAAAGGGAGATAAAAGCAGAGCTTGCAGGCTGGTTTCCGCAGGTATCCGTTGGATATGGCGGCACCAAAAACCTGAAGCTACAGCAACAGCCTTTTGGAGACCAGGTTATCACCCTGGGCAGAAACTATACCTCTAATGTGCTGCTACAGGCAAACCAGACGATATTCAGTAGCCAGCTACTACTTGCCTCCCGTGCAGCGCGCTTCACGAGGCAGCAGCTGGACCTGAACACCACCAACACAAAAATCAATACGGTGGTAGTGGTAAGTAAGGCATTTTACGATGTGCTGCTGACGATGGAACAAATCAGAATACTGAACGAGAACGTGGCCCGCCAGGAAAGGCAATACAACGATGCACGCAGCCGGTTTGAAGTAGGCCTTGTCGATAAAACGGATTACCAGCGCGCTTCTATTACACTTGCCAATATCCGCAGCGACCGGAACAGGGCGCAGCAGGCCATTGCGGCCAAGGAGGCTTACCTGAAACAGCTCATGGGCCTGCCAGTGGAGTCTGAAATCCAACTCAATTTTGACTATGCGACCATGCAGCAGGCAGTGCTGGTGGACACCACAGAGATAATTGATTTTGCTAACCGCGTGGAGCTGCAGCAGCTACAGGCACAGCAGCAACTGCTGCACCTGAACACCAGTTTCCATAAGTGGAATTTCCTGCCTACGGCATCAGCCTTTATCAACTACAACTCGCTCTATTTCAGCAATCAGCTGTCTGACCTTTACAACCAGGCTTTTCCTACATCGGCAGTGGGGCTGCAGATTGCCTTACCCCTTTTTCAGGGCGGCAGAAGGCTGCAGAACATAAAGGCTGCCCAACTGGAGGAGCAGCGCCTTGAGGTGGAGGCAGAAAACACCCGCAGAGTAATCAATACGGAATACCAGACTGCTTTAGCTAATTACAAAAGCGATTATTACGAGTGGTTAACACTCCGAAATAACCTGGAGGCAGCCCAGGAAGTGTACGACATCATCCAGTTGCAGTACGAAGAAGGCATAAAAGCTTACATAGAACTGGTAGTGGCAGAGACAGACCTCAGATCCACCCAGCTGAACTACTACAATGCCCTTTACAATGTGCTCTCCAGCAAGCTAGACTACCAGAGAGCATTAGGTAACATAGACATAATCAGATAAAAACAGCAACCTCTATCATAATGAAAAGGAATTCACCATGGCTATTGGCTGCCATTTTCGGGCCGCTGGTGCTTGTATCATGTGGTGGCGAAGCCCCACAGCAACAGAACCCTGCAGCCGCCGCTGTACCTGTCAACACATACAAAGTAACAGAAGAAAGCGTAACAGGCACCGACACCTACCCCGGCACTGTTGTGCCCCTGCAGGAGGTGGAGCTTCGTCCGCAGGTATCCGGATATATCACCAACTACTATGTACAGGATGGCCAGCGCGTAACAAAAGGTCAGAAACTTTATGAGATAGACAGGACCAAATACCAGTCGACCTACCAGCAGGCACAGGCAAACCTGCAGAGTGCGCGGGCAAACCTGGCCAGGGTGCAGAAAGATCTGGAACGCTATGAAAGGCTGGCCGAGCGTGAAGCCATAGCCCGGCAGCAGGTAGATTACGCCCGCACGGATGTGGAGACAGCCCGCGCGCAGGTAGCCGCGGCAGAGGCCCAGGTAAGAAGTGCTGCCACTGACCTGGGTTATTCCACCATCACGGCTCCTTTTGATGGAACCATCGGGATTTCGCAGGTAAGAGTAGGTGCGCAGGTATCGCCGGGGCAGCCCCTCCTGAACACGATTTCCTCTACTGACCCCATTGCCGTCGACTTTGTGATAAATCAGCAGGAAATAGGCCGCTTTAACCTGCTGATGCAAGGGCAGCAGCCGGATTCCCTGTTCACGATCATGCTTAACAACCAGACAGAATACCCTTATCCTGGGAAAATTATCGCCATCGACCGCGCCATTGGCCGCCAGACAGGCACCACCACTGTCCGTTTGCAGTTCCCGAACAGGGACCGCACCCTGATACCCGGCATGAGCGTGACCGTGCGCGTCCTGAACCAGGACATCGGCGAGCAACTGGTTATTCCTTTCCGGGCAGTAACAGAGCAGTTGGGAGAGTATTATGTGTATGTGGTGCAGGGGGATTCTGTTAACCAGCAGAACGTAACGCTGGGCACCCGGTTCGGAACAGATGTGGTCGTGCGCGAAGGCCTGGAGCAGGGCAATACCATTGTTGTAGAGGGCATCCAGCGGTTGCGCCAGGGTGCAAAAATACAAACGGGTGCTCCTGAAACACCTCAAGCTGCTGCCACCAGATAATCTTAGTCTAGAAATACTTTCGTCAGAAACATGATATCAGATGTATTTATAAAAAGGCCCGTCACCTCCATCGTCATCTCCATTGTGATCGTGCTGGTGGGTGTGCTGGCCATGATGAACCTGCCTGTTACACAATACCCGGATATTTCCCCTCCTGTGGTGTCCGTGTCGGCCATCTATACCGGTGCCGATGCGCAGACGGTAGAGCAAACAGTGGCTACCCCTGTGGAAACACAGATTAACGGTACACCGGGTATGTCCTACATTACCTCCACCAACACCAGCAATGGCCAGATGAACATGAGTGTGACCTTCGAAGTGGGCACCGACATTGACATTGCCACGCTGGATGTTCAAAACCGTGCCAGTATTGCAGAGCCCAGCCTACCAGAGGAAGTAAGGCGCTTGGGGGTAACAGTACGCAAGCGAAACCCCAGTATCATGATGGTGGTGGGCATTTTCTCGCCGAACGGCACACACAATATTGAGTACCTGGACAACTACACGAACATCTTCGTGCGAGACGCTCTCTTGCGTGTGAACGGTGTAGGAGACATCAATGCACTGGGGCAGGATTTCAGTATGCGCGTCTGGCTGAAACCAGACATGCTCGCCCAGTACAGCATCAGTGCCCGTGAAGTAACCGGTGCCATACAGGAGCAAAACCTGCAGGTAGCCGCCGGTACGGTGGGTGCCAAGCCGCAGTACGATACACAGGCGTTTCAGTATCCCATCACGGTGACCGGCCGCCTGGCTACCCAGGAAGAATTTGAAAACATCGTGGTGCGCACCAACCCAACCGATGGTTCTATTGTGTACCTGCGCGATGTAGCCAGGATTGAGTTTGGCAGGTTTGACTACGGAAGATCCGCTACCATCAACGGTAAGCCTTCAGCCATCCTGCTGATGTACCAGGCTCCTGGAAGTAATGCACTGGAAACAGCCGAAGGTGTGTACGCCACGCTTGCAGACCTGAAGGCCTCCTTCCCTGCCGACGTAGATTATGTGGTATCTTTCGAGACGGTGTCTGTGGTGCAGGTGTCTATCAATGAGGTTGTACATACACTCATAGAGGCACTCATCCTCGTAATCATTGTGGTCTTCCTGTTCCTGCAAAGCTGGCGGGCCACGCTAATACCTATTTTGGCCATTCCGGTTTCTATTATTGGCACGTTCGTTTTCTTTATTCCACTAGGGTTCACCATCAACACGCTCACCTTGTTTGGTTTCGTACTGGCCATTGGTATTGTGGTGGACGACGCCATTGTGGTGGTGGAAGCGGTGCAGCACTATATTGACCATGAGAAAATATCAGCCAAAGAGGCAACCCGTAAGGCCATGAAAGATATCACGGCGCCGGTTATTGCCATTGCGCTTATCCTGGCGGCTGTATTTATCCCGGTGGGCTTTATTCCGGGTATAGTGGGCCGGCTGTACCAGCAGTTCGCCATCACCATTGCCATCTCGGTTCTTATCTCGGCTTTTGTGGCACTTACGCTTACCCCGGCTTTGTGCTCGATGATGCTCAAGCCAATGAACGTAAACAAGAATTCACGAGGACTGAACAAGTTCTTTTACAAGTTTAACAACTGGTTTGCCAGAACAACAGAATCTTATTCAGGTGGCGTGCGCAGAGGTATTAAAGCTGCCCCACTCGTACTGGTGCTTCTGGTATGTTTGTATGTGGGTACGGTTGGCTTGTTTGCCACGAAGCCAACAGGCTTTATCCCGACAGAAGACGAAGGACGTGTGTTTGTGTCGATTGAATTACCGGAGGGTTCCTCCGCCACCAGAACAGAAGCTGTACTGGCCGAAATGGGTAAGATTATGGCCGATATCCCTGCCATCAAAAATTATACAGCTATTGGCGGCCTGAATGCTATTAACTTTTCCTTTAAATCAAACAGCGGTACCATTTTCGTGCAGCTGCACCCCTGGTCCGAAAGAGAGAATGAAGAAGAGCAGCTAGCCGGCGTAATGGCCACCCTGAACCAGCGGCTTGCTGTCATGAAAGAAGCAAACGTGGTGGTGGTAGCTCCACCAGCCATCCCGGGACTTGGTAACTCGGGTGGTTTCAGCTTTATGCTGGAACAACGCGCCGGAGGTGGCGACCTGAAGCAGTTTGAAGCGGTACTTGGTCAGTTTATCGGAGCAGTAAACCAGCGCCCGGAAATTGCCAGGGCTTACAGTTTCTTCAACACCCGCACACCAGGCTACCATGTGGAGGTAAACCGGGAAAAGGCGAAACAACTGGGAGTAAACATTGCAGACATCTATGCGACCATGTCTTCGCTGATGGGCAGCCGCTATGTGAACGACTTCACCCGCTACGGCCGGAACTTCCGCGTAGTAGCACAGGCTGACACCGCTTACCGCATGGACATCCAGAGCCTGAACCAATATTACGTGATGAACGGGCAGGGCGAATCTGTGCCACTAAGCGCACTGGTAACTCACAAAGTGGTGGAGAATGCAGCCGTGATATCGCACTACAACCTGTTCCGCTCTGCGGAGGTAATGGGTTCCGCAGCACCCGGTTACAGCAGTGGCCAGGCTTTAACGGCCCTGGAGGAAGTGGCTGCAGAGGTACTGCCAGCAGGTTATGGATACGATTTCTCCGGCCTTAGCCGCGAAGAACTGGCCGCGGGAAACAGTACCGTTTACATCTTCTCGCTTTCTATTATACTGGTGCTTTTGCTCCTGGCTGCGCTTTATGAAAGCTGGTCGGTGCCGTTCTCTATCCTGTTTGCCATTCCGCTGGGGATGTTTGGCGCCATCCTGGCCCTGACGCTCCTGCCAAGGCTGGATAACAACGTGTATGCCCAGATTGGTATGATTACCCTGATCGGCCTGGCTGCTAAAAATGCCATTCTGATAGTCGAGTTTGCCAAGGAGCGTGTAGACCGCGGAATGGAGCTGGTTGAGGCTACCATTGAAGCCGTGAAGCTGCGCCTTCGCCCCATTATCATGACCTCCCTGGCCTTTATACTGGGGGTGGTTCCGCTTGCAATGGCCACCGGTGCCGGAGCCGTCTCTCGCCAGACAATCGGTTGGGTTGTCATCGGGGGTATGCTGGCGGCAACCTTCCTTGCTATTTTTGTGGTGCCGGTGCTGTACGTCATCATTACAAGAGTGGCCTATGGCAGAAAAGGGCTTGCCAGGCTGCGTGAGAACTACAGGCCGGAAGAGGACGAAGGCGGAGATCCGGCTTATGTCAACCCGCACGCTTAATTTAGAACCTCCTTATTACAAAACAAGAAGCCCCGGCCACTCCAGCCGGGGCTTCTTGTTTGCATTGCGTGGCTGAAGCCACAGTTTAGTAGGTCCGGGCCGGGCTTATAATTAATATATAACATAAGCTATAAATATATTGGCTAACAATACCATCTCTGCTATATTTGAGTTTTTATATTTTAATCATTCCTAACAGAACAAGCCTATGAAAGCAACATTACTTTTTGTTTTATCCTGCCTTATCTCCTGGCAACTGGTACAGGCACAGGACATAGTGATCAAACGGACGGGTGAAAAAGTAGAGGCAAAAGTACTGGAGATTTCCAATACCGAAATCAGGTACAAACTCTTCAGAAACCAGCAGGGGCCTACTTATGTGGTTCCTAAAGTTGATGTGGCAATAATCCAGTATGAGGATAAAACAAGTGAGGTTTTTGAACTGACTGACCTTGCACTGGCAAAAGCTACAGCATCCACTAAATCAGACCCCTTGCTTGCAAGAGTACCCACTGTTTCCACTGCCTCGGCGGTGCAGCTTTATAACCAGGGCCAGACAGACGCCATCACGTATTATGACGGCTATAAGTCTGCTGGTACAGCCGTACTGATCACAAGCTTGCTATCGCCTTTGGTGGCAATTGTGCCTGCCATCGGCACCTCTTCCACTCCTCCTAAAACGCATAACCTCGATGCTCCGGATATACAGCTTTTGCAGCAGCCGGATTATGCCTCAGGTTATCGCAAGAGTGCCCGTAAGATCAAATCAGGCAAGGTATGGAAAAACTGGGGAATCGGCTTAGGAGCCAACCTGATTGCCATCCTGCTCATCAGCAACAGCTAAACCATGGCAGATTCAAAAGCCTTTTCCAATACAGCAGAGTATTTTTAATGCCTCTCTTTCGCCCAAAGCTGCTTACTTCCTGTAACGGAAAAAGAAAATCATTTTTAAAAATAAATTTTTATATAGCTATAGACTTATTATTGGAAATATCATACATTAGAACCAAATTATCACAGCCATTTAACCAAAAGCCATTCAGCCGTATGAAAAATTTTTTTCTTCCTTTAGTCTTGTTTCTCTCTTCGCTGCAGGTAATGCAGGCGCAGGACGTTATTACCAAAAAAACCGGTGAAAGCCTGAAGGCAAAGGTGCTGGAAATAACTCTTGATGAAGTAAAATACAAGCATTTCGAGAGGCTGGAGGGCCCAACCTACACCTTAGCCAAAGCGGAAATACTTCTGATTCAGTACGAAGACAACACAAAGGAAACCTTTGATACAGAAAGCAGCGTGCAACAGGAGCAAACCGCAATAGTTGCAGCGCCCGCAAGGTTAGCCACCAGCGCTAACCTGTATGCACAGGGCCAGCAGGATGCCGGTGTTTACTACGATGGCTACAAAGGAGCCCGCACCGGTACCCTTGTTACCAGCCTCCTCTCACCGCTAGTGGGGCTTATACCAGCCATTGCCTGCTCTAGTACCCCGCCAAAAGATAAAAACCTGGATTTCCCCAGCCACGAGCTAATGAGTAACCCAGACTATAGAAACGGCTATGTGCAGCGCTCCCGCAAAATTAAGTCCGGCAAAGTATGGTCTTACTGGGGCGTTGGACTGGGCGTCAACCTCGCGTTGGTGCTTATGATGGCACAGTAAAAGAAGATGTGTTGAAAACAGAATAAAAAGCCCTTGCCAGAAAGCAGGGGCTTTTTGATTGGTATCACAGCAGGAACAACTACTGTCCTTTCCCCCGCATTTGCTTTTCCATCGCATCCCACATCTCCTGCGGTATCTGGTCGAAGGAGTTGAACTCGCCGGCGCCGTGCAGCCACTCACCTCCATCTATTGTCACCACCTCTCCATTAACGAAAGCGGCATAGTCTGACACGAGGTAAGCCGCCAGGTTAGCCAGCTCCTGGTGCTCTCCAAAACGGCCTACCGGAATGCGCTTCACCGGGTCCAGCTTATCTGCCAGCTGCTTCGGGAAAAGGCGGGTCCAGGCCCCTTCTGTCGGGAAAGGGCCCGGGGCGACAGCATTAGAGCGGATGCCGTATTTGGCCCACTCTGATGCCAGCGAACGCGTTAAGGCCAGTACGCCTGCCTTGGCGCAGGCAGAAGGGACCACATAGCCGGAGCCGGTCCAGGCATAAGTGGTCACAATATTCAGAATGGCAGCTTCCTGCTTTTGCTCTATCCAGTGCTTGCCCAGGGCAAGTGTGCAGTTGTAGCTGCCTTTCAGCACAATGTCCGTAATCACGTCAAAAGCTTTGTGGCTCAGGCGCTCGGTAGGGCTAACAAAATTACCTGCCGCATTATTTACCAGCACATCAATTTTCCCGAATTCATTCAGAGCAAGCTGCAGCATAGCCTCAATCTCATTGTACTTGCGCACATCACAGGCAACAGGTAAGATCCGGCCTCCTGTCTCCTGCCCCAGTTCTTTAGCCGTTTGCTCCAGCACCTCCATTTTCCGGCTGCAGATAATGGCATTGGCACCAAGTTCTAAAAAATATTTTACCATAGAGCGGCCCAGTCCCGTACCACCACCTGTAACAAGTATGGTTTTGCCTTTCAGGGCTCCTTCTTTTAACATAGGTTCTGCTTTCAGCATAGTTTTATTCGTATAAGGGTTAAAGCGGAAGAAAAGCTGCCGCTGAGAGATGGATATAAAGATAACAATAGCTCTGAATTTGAATAGAAAAGTATCAATAATATAGAAAGCGCATATTTTATGGACAAAGAAAGATTGAAAGAAGAACTGAAGCAGACAATAGATGGCCTGTTGATGAAAAGTGATGTGGAAGCACCTTTCGAGTTTTTTTACAGGGAGCTTGAAGAGGACGAGGAGTTTTCGACAGATAAACTAACGGAATGGACTGGAGAAGCTGTAGGCATGGACGTGAAGACATGGGAGCTGGACGAGTTTTTCCAGGAAATGGGCGGTGTTTCGGCAGACGCCAGAAACAAGGGTGAGACAAACGAAAAGCGTTACCAGATGCTGAAATCCAAGCTGAACGAGCTTTTAGAGGACGTAAAAGTATATATGATAACAGAAATCGGGAGCCAGGTTTTCATCATCGGCAAAACAGAAAACGGTGACTATGCCGGCCTGCGTACCATGGTAGTGCATGATGAATCTTCTGTCGATTAAACCGCAGGCAGCCCTCTTTTATAAATTTATCTAAACAAATTCAATAATGGTCCTGCACCAGTTTGCCGGCGGCAATAATGCCGCTGAGGCAGACGCCTACAATGCCCTGCCCCGGATACACGGTGTCGCCGCAAAGATAGGCGCCCCTGTGGTCGAGGCGGGCATCTTTCATTTGCCAGGGCTTTATGTGGCGGTACTGCGGGTAGCCGCCAACAGCACCATACGCGCGCCGGGTCCAGAATATCCAGGCTCCGGGGGTGGCTGACTGCTGATACGCAATGTTCTCTTTATGTATCAGCCCCTGCTTTACCAGGGCATTTACGATAGCAGTTTCAATTACAGCTTTGTCCTTTATCACTTTTTGCTCAGGATGCTGCACATGCGTACTGATGCTGGCAACCACCCCTCCTGCTGGTGCCCGGTGGTTGTCTCTCGGATGGCTGAAGCTTATAAAAATGCTTTTACTGCCGATAAAAGGAAGCCCTTCCGGCACATGCACCTGGTGATGCAGTACCTCCGGCGCATCCCGCTCCTTCAGCACAAGCCCCATGGTAAAGGCTCCATTGAGCATTTCGGATGGCATCACATATTTTTGTAGCCGCTGCCGTGTCTTCTTATCTTCAAACAGCTGCAGGGTATTGTTCAGCGGCACACCACTGATAACGAACCTGCTTTTAAAACTGCCTTTGTTTGTCTCTGTCACGTACCCGTTTTTCTCCACTGTAACCCGCTGCACCTGTTGCCCATACAGCACCTCAGATCCTTGCTGGGTAATATACGTGACCACGGATTTAATCAAGTTGATGAGCCCACCAGGCACATAGTAGTTGCTGTACAGGGTATAGCAGAGCGCTGTCGCCCCGAATAGCTGATTCACTTCTTCCAGTTTATTCTGAGCCGTTATCAGCAGCTGATCATTTACAAAGTCCACGAAAAGCTTGTGCTGCAGCAGATCGTAATGGCGCAGCATGTTCTCCATTGTCCGGAAAGCGCCCGGCAGGAGCTGTAGTTGAGAGGGACGTGCACGGACAGCTGACAATAGAACGTCCTGGAGGCTGGAGTAAGGAAAGCTGCGTTGCTGCAGCGATGTGCGCCATACCTGCTGGCTTATTTTGTTACAGTGCTCCCAGAAAGGCCGCTGGTTCTGTTTGCCAAACACCCGCTCCGCTTCCAAAATCCACTCTTCCAAGTTCCCGTACCGTGTCAGTATTTCCCCGTTGGGCAGGTGTACCTGCATTGGCGGCTCGAGTCGAAGCAAAGGAAACGTGATGCCAGTTTTTTGCAGCAGATAACGCAGGGGCATGTGTTCATCCAGCCCCACAAGCGTCGTAGCACCCGTCTCAAACCAGTAGCCCTTTCGCTTGAAAGAGGAAGAACTGCCTCCAGGATACTTCGCCTGCTCCAGCACCCCTACCTTCAGTCCCCGCTTTGCCAGCAGCGCAGCCGCTGAAAGCGAGCCAAACCCGGAGCCAATTAGCACGACATCATAGTTCATTTATGCTTTACTTTACACAGTACATGTTCTGGCTGCATCGTTCTGTTAAACAACATGCGCCGGAATTTGTTGTAAGCAATTCTACCACACGAAAAAAGGCTCCAGGAATGGGAAACAAGGATGAAATAAGCATTATGGGCTGCGGCTGGCTGGGACTGCCACTGGCAGAGCGCTTAGTGAATGCAGGTTATAAAGTTAAAGGTTCCACTACTACACCTGAGAAGCTGGAGCTGCTGCAGCAAAAAGGCATTCGTCCTTACCTGCTCCACCTGCAGGATGAAAACCTGGACCGGGAGGCGCTGAAGGATTTTCTACAGACACAGGTGCTGGTACTGAACATTCCGCCGCACCTGCGCTCAGACGGTGGTGAAGGCTATCTGCAGCAAATGCGCCTCCTCCTTGAATCCTTGTCCGGTACCCCCGTCAGCCGTATTCTGTTTGTCTCTTCCACCTCGGTTTACCTCGACCTGAACAGGGTAGTCACCGAAGAAGACATCATCTTCACAGAAGAGCAGCAGCCGGATAACATGTTGCTGCAAGCTGAAAAACTGTTTCAGGAAAATGACGGCTGGTTAACCACTGTCCTGCGTTTTGGTGGTTTGGTGGGAGGAAACCGGAAACCCGGCCGCTTCCTGGCTGGAAAGAAACATGTACCGAACGGTGATGCACCTGTTAACCTGATACACCTGGAGGATTGCCTTGCGCTTTTGCACCGGGTTGTGGAAGAAAACAAGTGGGGACAGGTGTATCATGCCTGCGCCGACAAGCACCCGCTGCGCAAAGCGTTTTATAAACAGGCAGCCCTGGCTCTTGGCCTTACCCCACCCGAGTTTGATGACATGCAGGAAACGCAGTTTAAGATCATCAACAGCCAGAAAATAAAAGATGCTTTCGCTTATAACTTCCTTCACCCCGACCCAATGCACTTCTTTTAGTATCTTTGCAGTTCATGAATGGTTGTTGTTGGTGGCTTGCTCATAGCTTGATGTGAAAGGAAAGATTTCAAGTTCACCCGAATTTAGCTAAGGCACATTGCTTTATTCAAACCATCAGCAATGACAAAAACCCACCTAAATAAAAACATCAACAACTAACAACCTCTATCAGCCATGTCTTACACAGTAGCAGTAATAGGCGGCGGCGCTGCCGGTTTTTTTGGAGCGGTCACCTGTGCCCAAACAAATCCTGGCGCCAGGGTGCTGCTGCTGGAAAAGTCAGGCAAAGTACTTTCCAAGGTGCGGGTATCCGGTGGAGGGCGCTGCAATGTTACACACCATTGCTTTGTACCAAGCCTCTTGTCACAGCACTACCCACGGGGTGCACGCCAACTGAAAGAGGCCTTTAAGACATTCGGGGCACAGGAAACTGTCGATTGGTTTTCTCAGCGGGGTGTGCAGCTCAAGACAGAAGCAGACGGCCGCATGTTCCCGGTCACGGATAATTCGGAAACGATAATCAATTGCCTCCTGCAGGAAGCAAAACGGTTAGGCGTGGAAATAAGAACCGGGGCAGGCGTAGAGAGTATTGTGCCTGAAGAAACGGTTTCAGGGCAGCCACAGTTTACACTGAAGCTCAGCACTGGTACAAGCATTAAAGCTGACAGGGTCTTGGTTTGTACAGGGGGTAATCCAAAATCTACGGGGTATGAATGGCTGCGGGCGCTGGGCCATAAAATACTGGAACCGGTACCTTCTCTCTTCACTTTCAACGTACCGTCCTCCCCTTTAAAAGAATTACAGGGCGTGTCGGTGCCGAGAGCAAAAGTGCGCGTGGCTGGTCAGAAACTGGAGTACGATGGACCATTGCTCATCACGCATTGGGGCTACAGTGGTCCAGCGGTCCTGAAGCTGTCGGCCTGGGGTGCCCGCCTATTCTATGAGCAGCAATATACCTTCACCGCCCTCATTAACTGGATTCCGGATTATACGGAAGAAAGCCTGCGGGAACACTTGCAGGCCTACCGCCAGGCGCACCCCAAAAAGGTAGTAAGCACAAACCCCTTGTTCGGTCTGCCGCAGCGCCTCTGGAAGGCGCTGTCAAACATAGCCGATGTGCCAGCTGACATCCGTTGGGGTGAATTACCGGGCAAAAACACAAATAAACTGGTGGAGGCACTCCTGCGTGTGGCGGTGGAAGTGAAAGGGAAAACTACCTTTAAAGAAGAATTCGTTACCTGCGGCGGTGTGGACTTAAGTTCTGTGAACATGAAGACAATGGAAAGCCGTGTGCAACCGGGGCTTTACTTTGCAGGAGAAGTGCTGGACATAGACGGAATCACAGGCGGCTTTAACTTCCAGGCTGCCTGGACCACTGGTTATCTGGCAGGCAAAGCCATGGCCGCCGCGTTGGTGGAACCGGCATCTTCTTCGTGACGTGGCAACTATTTTAGTTCAATATCAGTACATCTGCATATTAGCAACTAAAATCATAAAACTATGAAGATAGATAAGGAAGTACAATCAACCATTCATCACCTGATAGAAAGATGCAAGGACGGTGCGAAAGGTTATAAGACAGCATCAGAAGATATTGAAGATAAAGACCTGAAAGATTTATTCAGGAAATATGCCGTGCAGCGTGACAGCATGATTACGGAGCTGCAGGACCAGTTGCACAAGATGGGAGCAACAGACGATGAGTCCAGCTCTATTGAGGGTACCATTCACCGTGCCTGGATCGACATTAAGTCTGCTCTTACGGCGAAAGACAGAGTACGTGTACTGGAAGAGTGTGAGCGAGGTGAGGATTATGCGGTAAAAGCTTATAAGGAAGCCCTCGACAAAAACCTGCCAGGTGAGCTGAAACCAATTGTACAGCAGCAGTACGAGGATGTGAAAAGCGCGCACGACCACATCCGCACCTTGCGCGATACCGCCAGAGACAACAAATAAAAATTCTGAATTTATAACAGGAAAAGGAGCTTCGGCTCCTTTTTTTGTGTCCCATGCGCTTCACCAGACAGCAAGTCAGTTTGCTATTTGTATAGACATCAGTAATTGATGCGCCTTACATTTTGCTAAGCTACAGACAGATTCCTTTTCTGGGAAGAATTAAGATTGGGTGTAAGATGTATGTAAGGTAACAGATCTCATGGCGCATTATTCAATTGATGATAGTAGTAGCACGCCTGAACATCGGTAAAACAAAAAGGCCGACGTTTCAAGTCGGCCTTTTCTAACAGCTTTAAAAGCTTTTTACACTCTAAACTCTGTATGGTATAGTATACGGAGCCAAACCATGAAGGTTTAATCTATTTTTTAGAATCTTCTTTTGCGGAAGCCACCGCCGCCACCGCGGTTTCTGTCACGGTCACCACCTCTGTCACGGTCGCCACCGCCTCTGCGGTCTCTGTCTCTGAAAGATCCGCCACCGCCGCCACGGTTCCTGTCACGGCCAAAGCCGCCGCCACCTCTGCGGTCGCCTCTGTCACCACCCCTGTCGCTGAAGCCGAAGTCATCACCGCCACGGCCACCTTCTTTAGGTCCGCTGCCTTTCTTCTGTGATTTCTCAACCACTACCGAACGGCCCTGGTATTCGATGCGGCCTAAATTGGCAACAATCTCAGCTGTGTACTCTGACGGTACTTCAACAAAGCTGAACTTGTCGTACAGGTCGATGTCTCCTACTCTGCCGGCTGGTATGCTGGCATTCTGGGCAAGCAGGTCGATGAGGTCTTTCGGATGCACCTGGTCTTTTTTACCGATGGTGATGAATAGACGGTCCATGCCATCTTTCGTAGCGCTGAGTCCTTTTTCAGCCTCCGCGCCTTTTTCCTTCACCTTGGCTTCTTTCAGGCTCATTTTCAATAAAGCAGACGCTACATCAAGCGGTGTATAGCCATCTGTCTCGTTCACAAAACGCTCTATACGCGCTACATGCTTGGCTAAATGACCTTTCTCCAGCACTTCCTTCACTTTATCAAAGAAAAGGGTGGTGCGGATTTCATTTACATCTTCCAGCGAAGGAATCTGCTGTAAAACTATCTTCGCTTTTGTGAAGCGCATGATGTCTTTGATCTTATAACCGTCTGTGCGGCCTCCTACAAAAGAGAAAGCCTTACCAGACTTACCGGCACGGCCAGTACGGCCAATACGGTGCACGTAAGACTCTTCGTCCTGTGGCAGGTCATAGTTGATAACAGCTTCCACATTTTCCACGTCCAGACCACGAGCAGCCACATCAGTCGCTACCAGTATCTCGAGGTTTCCGTTACGGAACTTGTTCATAACATTCGTGCGCTGGTTCTGGTTTAAGTCACCGTGCAGGGCATCGGCAAAATAACCACGTGCCTGCAGGCCGGCTACCAGTTCATCCACCATACGCTTGGTATTGCAGAAAACAATGGCAGACTTCAGGTTGTACATATCAATCAGGCGCGAAACCGCTTCCTGCTTGGCGCTGCTGCGCACTTCAAAGTACACCTGGTCAATATTTGTTACTGTCAACTCCTGGTGTACCACTTTCACGATAACAGGGTCTGTCTGGTAACGCTTCGTCATCTCCATGATCGGCTTCGACATGGTAGCGGAGAAGAAAATCGTCTGGCGTTCTTCCGGGATTCGCTCCAGCACAAACTCGATGTCTTCACGGAAACCCATGTCGAGCATTTCGTCTGCTTCGTCCAGGATAATTTTCTTCACGTTGTCCAGTACCAGGGTACCACGCTCAATGTGGTCCATTACGCGTCCTGGCGTACCGATAACAATTTGTACACCTTGCTTAAGGGCACGCAGCTGGCGCTCATAAGGCTGGCCACCATAAATAGGCACTACACTAATGCCGGTCTTATATTTTGCCAGTTTCTGGATTTCGCCAGAAACCTGGATGGCCAGTTCGCGTGTCGGGCACAGAATGAGGGCCTGCACACTGCGGTCGTTCTGATCGATTGATTCAATGGTGGGGATACCAAAGGCAGCCGTTTTACCAGTACCTGTCTGGGCCTGGCCAATAATGTCTCGTCCTTCTAATACAACCGGGATGGCCTGTGTCTGGATGGGAGAGGCTTCTTCAAAGCCCATGTCAGCGATTGCACGCTGTACTTCCGGCGAAAGCGGAAGCTCTTCAAATCTGATTTTGTTCATCTAATTTACTTATATACTTAATAACCTGGGGCAGCCTGCTATTCAACCTATTCTCTGTTTCAGAAGAGAGCGACACAAAAACGATAAACAACCAGGTTAGCCTACGGTGGGAGTATCCAGTTATCAGTAATTCAGACTGTACCAAATCAGGTACAAAAGTAATCATTTAAACCCAGAATAGCTAACGGTATCGAAATTATAGATATATATAGCTTTTGTACTGTTTTAAGAGGCTTCCCCCCAATTTTAATCTAGTACCACAAATCATTATACTTTGTTTAGTTATTAGCCACTTTTACTGTCATAACATTCGCAAAATGATAGATTTTCATACAAAAATAGCAACCATGCCACCTTTTACCCGTTATAAGAACCAGTTTACCAGCCAGATAGGCTTCTTTACCATATATGATACTTATTCGTGAATTATTTGGATTAAGATGCCGTAATTAAGCCAACGTAACACAGCAAAAGCTTTAAAAGAAGCCTCTGTCAGCGTCTTAAATTGAACAGATAATGTAGTGCCTACTGCCTTCATACCCGAAAACCGGGTAAAGGGGCTCGAATGCCAGAACTTATTAACAGTTGATAGCGCTGCCGCAACGGTTAATATCAGGTAGTAAAATATATAAAAATATACCCTAACCTTAACCACCTATCCCTATGTTACATTTTTCCAAAATCTCAACACAAGGTAAAGACTTCAACCTGATTGCTTCCGGTGCGCTTGCTTTCAAAATCCACAACAAAATTCTGAAGGACGAGGCTTTTCAACAAGGTTCTAAAATCCAGCGCAACATGCTGTTGGGCAGTGCGCCCGCCAGAGCCTTGAACCAGGACCGCCGTAACGTGTTTTATGTGATCATCTCTGATCTGGACAAGATGAACATTGAATCCCTCTGCAAAATGATTTCGCAGGAGCGGGCAAAAGGCAGCTATGCCGTATGCCAGGTGATACCGTTGTACTACAATGAGCCGTCTTTTAAGGCACTTAAAACGTTGCGGCAGAATTTTGACGAGGTGATTGAACTGAATAAGTTTAACCTTGGCAACAGCAAAGCTCTGATGAGTGCAGAGCAGCAGCAGTGCCTGATAACAGATTACTCGCTTTCTATGGCGCGCATCATGTATCATGTATGCGTAAAAGACTTCGCTCCTTTCAACAGCGAACAGTCCGGCCATTTGGCTTACGCCAGTTAAACCTGAAAAAAGCCCACAGATAGAGCCTCTGTCCCACCAGGATAGAGGCTTCTTATCTTATCTGCCTGAAGCTATAGCAATTAGAGATTTTGCTTTAAAAGATCCAGGCGATGATTTGCCTGCAGGCCCTCAGAAGGTGTATCTTTATAGTATCAGATCCGCTTCCTTATGCCTTCAACTTTTAAAATTTATTCTGCCTCAGCCGGTTCAGGCAAAACCTATCACCTGACAAAGGAATACCTTAAACTGGCATTGCAAACCGCAGACCCGGATTATTACCGATCCATCCTTGCCATTACCTTTACGAACGATGCGGCCGCTGAGATGAAGGAGCGGATTCTGGATGCGCTCCGTCATTTCAACGACGCTAACCTGCCGGAGAAAGAAAAGAAGAAGAGTGAAAGCCTACTGGAGAGTGTTACGGCAGACCTGCAAAAGGACTACCCGGAGGAAACGCTGGATAAGGAAGAGGTGCGCAGGCGGGCAAAGGCTTTGTTTAGGCAAATCCTTTACAACTACAGCGACTTCTCTGTCAGCACCATCGACAGCTTTGTGAACAAAATCGTGCAGGCCTTTACGCGGGAACTGAACATCCCCCACAATTTTGAGGTGGACCTGGACTCTAACACACTGGTGAGTACGGCTGTATCGCTGTTGCTTGACAAGGTAAGCGACCGTAAAGACGATCTTTTATCGGAGACACTGGAGCAATACGCCCTTGAAAAAGCCAAGGAAGGGAAAAGCTGGACCATGCTGCCCGACGACCTGATGGAATTTGCCAAAAACCTGCTGAATGAGCAGGTGTATGAAGCCGTTACGGACCTGCAGCTACTGACTCTGGAAGATTTCAAAACCGTGCGGCGGGATTTGAAACAAGTGGTGCAGGACGTAGAGGCCGCAGTGCAAGCTGCTGCCTCTGAAGCCCTGGAGCTTATCCGGAATGCCGGCCTCTCCCCTGCCGATTTCTTTCAAAGCACCCGCGGCATCTGCAGCTACTTTAACACCTGGCAAAAGAACGTAGACCTGAACTATGGCAATAACTACGCCCGCCAGACCATTGAAGACGACAAGTGGTATGCCGGCAAAGCCAGCGCAGCCACCAAAGCCCAGATTGACAGTATCAAGCCACAGCTTACAGCACTGTACCAGCAGATAGAGTCCATCAAAGCGCAATATGCAGAGACTTTCACCTTGATCCAGGCCATTGTGCCCCATCTGTATAAGGTGTCTGTGCTGAATGAGCTGGAGAAGTGCCTGCAGGAAATCAAGCGCGACAAAAACACCGTGCACATATCTGAATTCAACAAACGCATTATTGATATTGTGCTGCAGGAGCCGGTGCCTTTTATATATGAGCGCCTGGGCGAGAAATACAACCACATCCTGATCGATGAATTCCAGGACACATCAATATTACAGTGGAATAACCTGCTGCCGCTCGTAGACAATGCGCTGGCATCCGGTCACTTCAGCATGGTGGTAGGCGATGCGAAACAGGCCATATACCGCTGGCGAGGCGGCGAGATGGAGCAGATTCTGCATTTGTACAAAGCAAATATAAAGAACCTGTACCAGAACCGCCGGCACGGCCACCTGATTGAGGAACGCTACCAAACCGTGGACCATGCGCTGCAGCCAGATACGCTGAGTGAAAACTACAGAAGCCGTGTCGAGATCATTGACTTCAACAATGAGCTCTTCACTTACATCAGCCAGGGCCATCAGCAGTATAAGATGTTTGCCTCTATCTACGATGATAAATTTCAGCAGCAGGTACCCGTGGGCAACGATAAACGTGGCGGGCACATTCAGATCATGTTCACCTACCCGGAGGACACTAACTTTAGGTATGATCTGAACAGCTGCGGCCGTAGTGAAGTTCTATATGAAGGCTATACCCGTCCGGAAGCCCTGAGCTACGACGAAAGCACCTTGAACATGGTGCTGCAGCTGGTGCAGGAGGCGCAGGCAGAAGGTTACCGGCTCCAGGACATGGCAGTGCTTTGCCGCACCAACAGCAAAAGCAAGTTAATTGCTAATTTCCTGAAGGAAAAGCAGTTTAACATCATCTCACAGGATTCGCTGTCGCTGCAGTTTGCGGAGGTTATCAACCTGATCATCTCCCTCTTCCGCGTGTTCAACCGGCCCAACGACACACTGGCAAAGTCGGAGGCGCTGTACCTGGTGTGCAAAATAGCGCTGGAGACCATTCCGGATACGAGCATGACCCAGGCAATTGCGGAAATTGCCAACGAACCGGATAGCCAGCCATTTTTTGACCAGTTGCGCGTATTTGGCTTTGATGTGCAGGAGCGTGAAACAGGCAACCTCTCCATTTATGAACTCACGGAAAAGCTTATCCGCATATTCAACCTGCTGGACAAGAACAATGAGAGTGAGTATCTCTTCCGCTTCCTGGACCTCGTTCTGGAGTATAGCCTCAAACACAGCAACAACCTGAATAATTTCCTGAGCTACTGGGATGCACAGAAAGAGAAGCTGAGCATTAATACCCCCAAAAACCGTGATGCCATCACCATTACCAGCATTCATAAATCGAAAGGATTGGCCTACCCTATTGTCATCATTCCTTTTGCTGACTGGGGTACCGAACCAATGAATCGCTCGCTGATGTGGAGCCAGTTACCGGAGCATGTCGGCGTGACGGGCAAGCTACGGAGTGTCGCAGTGAACATCAGTTCTAAACTGGAGAACACCATACTGGCAGGGCAATACAGCACAGAGGTTGAGAAAACGTTTATCGAGAACCTGAACATGCTGTATGTAGCCCTCACCCGCCCCATCGACCGGCTTTACCTGATTGGGAATGGCAAGGACCTGCTGGAAGATAAAAAGGCAGCGCGCGCGCTGGAGGGACCAGTTAAAAATGTGAGTCACCTGCTGTACCGCTACCTCGTGTACAAGGAAATATGGGAGCCGGGCAAATTCTGCTACCAGCTGGCCAAAGGCACTGCACAGCATACAGTTGTCAGCGATACAGAAAGTCACAACACCTATAACCTCGACTACCTGACTGCCACCGATTGGGAGCAGCGCCTCAAGATAAAGCAACACGCCAACAACGTGTTCGACTTTGAGACACAGGCCATACAAAGGCAGCAAAACCGAAAGCTGCATTACGCGCTAGCCCGTCTGGCCTTTGCCACGGAACTGGACCAGGTGTTGCGCCAGATGGTGTACGAAGGCCTCATCAGCGACCGTGAAAAGCCTGCGCATAAAAAGAAACTGAACGAGGTGTTACACCATCCGAAAATGGCGCACTACTTCTCTAAAAATGTAGCAGTAGAGCATGAGAAAGAAGTACTAGATGCCCGCGCCTACCTCTACAAACCAGACCGTATCGTTTTCGATGGCGGTGCCGTGGTGCTGATAGAATTCAAGGTGCCACCACCCGAGCCGAGCCATCGTAACCGCCTTGATCATTATGCGGTCAGGTTCCGGCAACTGGGCTATCAGAAAGTAAAATGCGTGCTTTACTATTTTGAAACACAGGAGGTGAAAGAATGGAGTTATGGCGGAAAAACAGAACAACTGAAGATGGAGTTGTGATAGAAAACAGCGCTTATGGATTTAATCATTAGTGGCTGAACAGACGAGTGTGCTGCTGGAAGATGGCCTCTTTCATTGTATATCTTTTAGCGGCAGGATATCAAGCCTGTGCCCCAAGTGATGACGGTTTTGATACCTGACCGGGCCAGAGGCTAGTAGTAGCTCACGCACGCGAGAAGCGGGCGAAAGCAATATCAGAATGAAATAACCTTCCTCCTGAAGGGAACTTCTACAAACCAATTTAACAGAACAAATAATATCCGGATGAAACCTCAACTAACACTCATCACGCTTGGTGTAACGAACCTGCAGCGCTCTAAAGCTTTTTATGAGAACGTGTTTGGTTGGCAGCCAAGCTCCATGAGCACCGAAGGCATTGTTTTCTTTCAACTGAATGGGGTTCAGCTGGCCCTGTTCCCGCAGGAATCGTTGGCGGATGATGCAGGCGTGCCTGCCGATGGAAAGGGTTTTCGTCGTTTCTCGCTGGCGCACAACGTGGGCTCAGAGCAGGAAGTAGACGAACTGGTGGCGTCCTTGGAAGCGAAAGGCGCCAAAGTGCTGAAGCAACCTGAAAAAGTATTCTGGGGTGGCTACAGCAGCTACATCGCTGACCCGGACGAAAACCTGTGGGAAATTGCTTACAATCCGTTTCTGCTGCCTGAAGGAGACGAAGTGGGCGCTTCGATACATTGAGGAGGTACTGGATGCAGCTTACACGTTTTTCTTACGCAGGTACTAGCTCACAGCTTTTACCAGCGTCTGTCTAACAATACTAATTTCAGCAAATTCAACTGCTGAATTTTCAACCATACAAAATCAACACCCTTGCAGACTTTTCTAGAGCTATCGGCAAAATACGTTTACGAGAAATACAAGGAGAACATCAGTGACCTGTGCATTGTGCTTCCTTCCCGCCGGGCCAGCTTCTTCTTTAAAAATGCCCTGGCACAGGCGGCTCCGGAGCCGATATGGTCGCCGGAGGTATATGCCATGGAAGATTTTATCTGCCGCCTGGCAAAGACAGATGTGCTGGAGCCAATTAACCTGCAGCTCGAATTATTTGACCTCATGCGGGAGCAGGACCCCACGCTGGACTTTGACCAGTTCGTGACCTGGGCTGCCACTTTGCTGGACGACTTCAGCCGCATTGACCAGAACCTGGTGAACACAGGAAAGTTGTTTGAATACTTGGGAGAAGCCAAGGCGCTGGAGCGCTGGGACCCGAAGTACCTGGGCAAAGAGTTCTCCCCTGCCATGCGCAAATACTTCAGCCTCTGGGACAACATCGAGAAGACTTATCATAACCTGAAAAAGCGCCTGCTGGAAAAAAAGCAGGCCTATACCGGAATGGCCTTCCGCAAAGTGGCCGACAGCATCGACCGCATCGCCAAAGAGTCGGACTGTGCACAGTACATCTTCATCGGGCTTAATGCCCTGACTGCTTCAGAAGAAAAGATCATCAAAACCTTGCTCAAGCACGAAAAGGCGGAGGTGCTTTTCGACTCCGATGAATTTTATATGGAGGAAAACACCCCGAACCGCGCCGGAAGCTTTTTACGCAAATATAAAAGCACCTGGAAGCTGCCGGAGTGGCGCTGGCAACAGAACCTCCTCCTGACAGATGAAAAGGAGATAAACGTAATCGGCGTAGCCAATGCCAGCATGCAGGGGAAGCTGGCGGGGCAGCTGCTGCAGGAAATACGGCAGCAGGACAAGCATGCACAGGTAGCCATTGTGCTACCAGACGAAACACTGCTCCTGCCGGTGCTGCATTCTATACCGGAAAGCATTCCGAACTACAACGTGACGATGGGTCTGAGCTTTAAGGGTACTCCCCTCTTCAACCTCGTAGACTTGTTGTTCGAGGTGCACCTTTCAGGAATTACGCAGCTCCAGGAGTCAGGCTATAAAGTATACCAGTACCACCACCTTTCCGTCACAAAGCTGTTGACGCACCCCTTTATAAGGCGGTATGAGCTTTACCTGAACGACCAACCGGAGCAGGAGAAATACCATGGCCTGATACAGCAGGTACTGGACAAAATTGTAGAAGACAACCGCGTACTGGTGTCGGCACAGGAACTGCTGAAACTCGGGCAGCAGCACCCGCTCTTTGAAGTGCTCTTCAAGACCTGGCGCGACTGCGACGACATTATTGCCAGCATGTACAAGCTCATTGACCTGCTGCGTGAAGTTTACAGCCATGGCCACAACACTATTGAGACAGAATACCTCTACATTTTTTATACACTCGTCAAGCGCCTGGATACCATCTTCGACTGCCGGGAGCACAAGATATCGGTGCGGAGTTTCCGTAAGTTCCTCTACGAACTCATCTCCTCTACCCGCCTTCCCTTCAGCGGCGAACCCATTGCGGACCTGCAGATCATGGGTATGCTGGAAACGCGCGCGCTTGATTTTGAGAACCTGATTATTCTCTCCGTAAACGAGAACACCCTGCCGGCTCCCAAGCGCCAACAGTCGCTGATGCCTTACGATGTGCTGCGGGAGTTTGGCCTTCCGACGTATTCAGAAACTGAAGGCGCCACCGCCTACAATTTCTACCGGCTGCTGCAGCGGGCAAAGCGTGTAAACCTGCTCTATGTGCTGCCCTCAGACACCTACG
Source organism: Pontibacter brevis (assembly GCF_054779655.1). Lineage (NCBI taxonomy): Bacteria > Pseudomonadati > Bacteroidota > Cytophagia > Cytophagales > Hymenobacteraceae > Pontibacter > Pontibacter brevis. Next base: position 29,721 of record NZ_BAAGXV010000025.1, on the reverse strand, counting down.
GCTCTGGCGAAAAAAGCCGTTTTATCCTGCAGCTGCAAAACGACCTGGCTTTGCGCAACCCCAACATCAGGTTCCGGGATATGACAGCCGCTGTAGAGCAGAAAAAGAAAAGAGAGTACAGCGAGGAAATACTGATTAAGAAAGATACCCAAACGATAGAACAGCTAAAGCAGGAGCTGAAACGAGGATTATACCCTTCCCACCTGAACATGTACATCAACTGTTCGCTCCAATACTACTTTACACGCATTGCCAAAATGCAGGAAGTAGAGGAAGTGGAAGAACAATTGGGCGCCGACAAATTCGGCACCCTGGTACACCAGGTGCTGGAGGACTTCTTCAGGAAATTTGAGCAGACGGGTAAGCCGATTGAGGCTTCTGACGTGGAACTGATGCTGACACAGCTGCCCGGGCAGGTGAAAATGGAGTTCAGCCGCGTAACCCGTGGGGCTGTGCCGGAGCGCGGCATGAACCACCTGCTCTATAAGGTGGCGGTGCAGGTACTGGAAAAATACCTGCAGAACCTGCTGTACTCTGAAGAGCTGCCACTTTATGTACTGCGCCTTGAAGAAACCCTTTCGGCCACACTGCCTGTGCAGGTAGATGACGAGGAGGTACAGGTGCGCATAGCCGGCAAAGCTGACCGTATCGACCTGACAGGGTATGAACTGCGTGTAATTGATTATAAAACAGGTAAGGTGGAGCCGGGCCAGCTAAAGGTAAAGCCTGAAGATGTGGACTTGCAGTTCACAACAGATCCGAAGTACGACAAAGCCCGCCAGTTGTGGCTTTACCAGTACGTGTTACAGCGCACGCTAAAGGAGCAACCGGGCGCTATTCTGCGCAATGCGCAGCATGTGGAGCCATGGAGCATACAACCCAACTCCGGCATCCTCTCTTTCCGGAACCTGGACGCAGGTGTGATGTCTTCCGAATTCAATTTTACGGAAGCAGATGGCGCCACCCCCAAAGACTTTATGGCCGCCTCTGAATCACTCCTCTCCGACTTCGTGCGCCGCATGCTGGACCCGGAGGAGCCAATCCGGAAAACAAATAACCTGGATGTATGCCAGTGGTGCCCTTACAGGGGGATTTGTGCACGGTAAGTATCAGCAGGTGGGGAAGGTACATTAGCAGTGCATGGTTTGACCAGGAATAAAAAAGTGCAGCCACCATTCAAAACATACTGAATAGTGCTGCACTTTTTATGCTCTTAGTAGAAAGTTGCACAGGCGATTACACCTGTATTTTTCTATAGTCAAACTCCAGCAGGTTCTGGATGGTGTCACGGTGGGCGTCACCCGACATACCCTCTGCTCCCTTGTCAACCATATCTTCTGTGCCTATCAGTAACTTTCGCTTGATGTTGTCCGGATCTGCTTCTCTGGAGAAGTAGAGCGCTACGTACTCTGTTTTCCCAAAATAACCATGTGCTCCATATCCCATCGAGTTCAGGATACCATCAATTTTATCTTCCACACCCGGCTCTGCCTCAGCTGCAAACCCGAAGTATTCGTAATTGTTATCTATTTCGATTTTGTGGCGCGGAAACAGCTTCAAGATACCCTCCTCAAACTTTTTCTTGTTTCCCTCATCTTCGAAATAATATAATAAAACATAATTAGTCATAAACGCTTTCTATTTAATGTAAACATAATAAGTACTTACATAAACTACGTGCTGATGGGGCAATGGTTGATTTATCTCCTTTCAGCAGAGGTGTACAACATCCACCCTGTGCCCCCAAAGTCTGCTCATGGCTGCGTGGCCTGTGGCTGGCGTCGACACGAAGGCAGAATAAACAGTTACAAAGTTTAAGGTCTACTTCACCCTATAAGTAGTAACTTGCGCCCGTCAGCACAACGCTGGCTTCACCAGTAATCTGTTTGAATAAAGTATTTGACATACTAGCGCGGTATGGCCTGACGCTGCAGATTGTAAAGACAGCTTTAGCCGCTGCCCTTTCCTGGTTTGTGGCAACAAACCTGCTACAGGCGGATTATCCTTTTTTTGCCGCTTTAGCAGCCATCCTGACAGTGCAGGTAACAGTAGCCGATTCTATTGATAAAGCCACACAACGATTTATCGGCATTGTGGGAGGCGTGATACTGAGCATGCTGATGGGGCATTGGTTTAAGGTAGGTGCTGTTTCTATCTTCTTTGTGATACTGCTCGGCATGGGTATATCCAAAGCTCTCCGGATGAACCCCCAGATTATCTCGCAGGTGGCCATCAGTTCCTTCCTTGTCCTTGCCTTTGGCCAAACTGAAGAAGGTTATGCTTTCGCCCGCATTATTGAAACCATTCTGGGCTCAGCCATTGCTGTTCTGATAAATGCTTTGATTGTGCCCCAGAATGCCATCCCTGATGTAGAAAGAAGCATTATCGCTTTTAGCAGGCTATCCGCGAACACACTGACAAGCCTGACGATACTCCTGGACAACAACAGGAAAACAGGACGATCCGAAGTGGATGCGCTTATAAAAGAGGGGAATAAATGCCACGAGACCCTGCGGCTGGCAGAACAAAGCCTTAGATACAACCTGTTCCTGGCACACGAGCGTACCAGGCTGAGCCGCCTTGCAGTAAGTATCAGCAAACTGGAGCATATTGTCGTGCAAATCCGGGGAATCAGGAGAGGCCTGGCAGATTTGAAACAGAACGATGTGTTTCGGCAGGAGTATACGAATATGCAGCAGTTGAAGAGCGCCATGGATGCCACAGCAGCCTGTATCGCTGTGTTTGGAGAAACCATCATCGCATCATCCGATCAAAACCTCTTCCTGCTCAGGGACAGTATAGCGAAAGCGCGGGCAGAGCAGGCACTCTGTCTCCAGGACTTCCGGCGTATTTCTTCACTGGAAACGCTTCGCGATGTGGGGAGCATCCTGACAGATTTGAACCGTATAGTGGCTGAGACGGAAAGGCAAAACCCTGTAAAGTAAACTCCAATGGCCCCTGTTCAGGCCATCAGATCGCTGCTTGCTACAGGTTCCTGTACAAGAACCTGTTCTTGCCGGGCAGGCCTGCCCTAAGCTATTACACCAACAAAATGCTGCAATCGTTATAGCAGAAAATGATTTTTTAACACATCTAGAAGCGCCAGATACGTAAAGGTGAGAGCACCCGGTAATTAACTTTTGCCTTTTATGAACTTAGTTGACATCCTGCTGCTTCTGATAATTCTGTCCAGCGCCATTACCGGCTGGCACCGTGGGTTTATTCTGGGATTGCTGGACCTGATCCGGTGGATAGGCAGCTTACTGATTGGCTTGCGCTTTTACCCTTATGCAGCAGACTTACTGGAGGAGGTAGTGGACTGGAGCACCACCTGGATATTACCTGTAGCCTTCCTCCTCGTTACTTTTTTGGCAAGTCTCCTGCTACAGTACCTGGGCACAATCCTCCTGCAGAAACTACCTCCCACCCTACATACCAGGCGGTTCAACAAAGCCCTGGGCCTGGTGCCGGGGCTGTTTAGTGGATTGGTAACGGCAGTGATTGTGGCAGCTTTCCTGATTGCCATTCCCCTTCCGGAAGGCATAGAAGACAGGGTTCAGAACAGCAAAATAGCAGACAAGTTTGCTGCCCATACGGAACGTATTGAAATGGCGCTGGCACCTGTCTTCGAGGATGCGGCACAGCGTACCCTGAACAAGCTTACCGTGCAGCCAGGGTCAGATGAATTCATCCAGTTACCTTACCGGGTCGAAAAGGCCACACCTCGGCCGGACCTGGAGGCGCAGATGCTGGAACTCATAAATGAGGAGCGCCTAGAAAACGGGCTTAAACCGCTGGTGGCTGATACAGCACTTCGGGAAGTGGCACGCCAGCATAGCGGGGATATGTTCCGGCGCGGCTACTTTTCACACCACTCGCCGGAGGGTGACACGCCGTTCGACAGAATACGGGAAGCTGACATTCGTATTCTGACGGCCGGCGAAAACCTGGCACTAGCCCCTACTCTTACTATCGCACATGAAGGTTTAATGAACTCGCCCGGCCACAGGGCCAATATACTGCAGCGGCGCTTCGGGAGAGTGGGCATCGGTGTGTTGCAGGGCGGCCCGGGCAGGTTGATGATTACCCAGAACTTCCGGAACTAAAGGAGGGCGCGGCACATTGTTCATGTGAATTTTAACTTCTCCTGCTACTCAACATTGAAGGCGACCACAAACTTATTACCGGTCTCCTTTCCTACTCTTTCTGCCCAAATCATACCCTGGTGCAGCTCAATAATATTTTTTGCTCTGGATAGCTCTAAACCCGATACATCTTCATTACCTGTGGGTTTGCCTGAAAGGATGGCGTATTTGAAAAAGATCTTGCGCAGATCCTGCCTTGTGAGCACGGAGGCGTCAGCACTCACCTCTACTTTATATACACCCTCGTTTTCGTAGATATCCAGACCGATGGCACTTCCTACCGGGGTAAATTTGATAGTAGTGCTCACCAGGTTGCCAAGCGCCTCCCGAATCAGGTCAGGGTCTACAAACAACTCGCGCCTGCTGGCCACTGTGAAGTAAAGCTCCTGCTTTTTTGCCTTGGCAAGCGGCTCATATTCCACAGCAATAGAGCGGGCTATTTCCGATATCGCAACCTGTTCCGGGTGCACCAGCAACTCCTCCTCCTGCACAGACTCCTCCAGCATGGTCTGCAGTTTTTCATGCATCGTATTTGCAGTTGAGTGGGCTTTCCTGATGATGTTGGTTCTTTCAGGAGACACCTCTGCCTCCTGCAACAGCACCTGCTGCTCCTTGAGAGGCTCTGCTATGTTGTGAGCCAGGTTAGTGAATAGTTCATCATGTTTCCGGGTGGCTTTGCGGGCAAGGGCGCGCAACTCAATCTGCTCCACCACCAGTACCGCCAAATCTTTCAGAATATCTTTCTCTTCGTCTGTGATGCCGCGCGGCTCGGAGTCTACCACACAGACAGTACCTATATTATAATTGTCGCGGGTAATGAGGGGAGCGCCGGCATAAAAACGGATACCACCCGGAGCACTGACATAAGGGCTTTCCATCAGCCCAGGCACCTGGTGTGTATCTTCAAAAACAGTAACATCTGCATTATTGATGATAGTAAGAGAGCAAAGGCTATCGTTTCTATCCACACAAGATACCTCAAGCGTGCTGAAATTGGACTTGTACCACACCCTGTCCTTATCTACCAGCGAAACAAATGCACTGGGAGCCATGAGTAATTTAGAGGCGAGCCTGGTAATCTTATCAAAAAATGCCTCGGGAGGAGTATCTAATATTTCATAGCGAAACAACGCAGCTAAACGCTCTTTATCATTTAAGGGGACAATGGTATCTGGCTTGCCTGTAACAGCTATATTGATTGTACTCAAAATGTCAGGAATTTAAATAGGAAATATTTTATGGCTTCAATACCTTCTTCCTAAAATTAATAAAAAATGTTACAGAAAAAAAGCAATACCTCAGCATAAGGGTGTGGCCCCTGTTACAGAACTAACAATTATAACCCTATAGTGCGGTGGCACAGGACGTACTGTTGGTATGCCTTTGTCTGTTTATTTACATCCTAGTTGCTACCTGACTTAAAAAGCACCTGCCGGATATTGAACGACAATGGTATCAGGGGCAATCCGCTTCTTAACCAAAAGCTACATCCAGTATCATCATGAGCACAAACCCTCCGATCAGGCCAAGTACGGCTACATCGGTATTTTTGTCGCGCTGCGTTTCTGGTATTACCTCCTCCACTACCACAAATATCATGGCACCCGCTGCAAAAGACAGGGCATAAGGAAGTATGGGTTGCATGGTAACAACAGCCGCTGCACCCAGCACTCCCGCAAAGGGTTCTACCACCGCTGACAGCTGGCCATACCCAAAGCTCTTCAAACGGCTGACACCCTGCCGGCGCAAAGGCATCGCGACTGCCAAACCCTCCGGAAAATTCTGCAGGCCAATTCCTATTGCCAGCGCAATGGCCGAAGCATAGGTAACTCCATCCATACCATTGTGCGCGGCACCGAAAAGCACGCCCACGGCCAGCCCTTCCGGAATATTGTGCAGGGTGATTGCTAAGATGAGCAATGTTGTCCGGTGCCAGTTTGTTTTGAGGCCCTCGGTCTCGCTATCTTTAAAGTTGATGTGCAGGTGAGGCGCCAGTTTGTCGAGCGCAAAAATGAAGAGGGCACCTGCCAGAAAACCGACAGCTGCCGGCATCCAGCTAAACCCGGGATATTCTTTCTCCGATAACTCAACTGAAGGACCTAGAAGCGACCAGAAACTTGCCGCCAGCATCACACCGCCCGTAAATCCAAGCATCACATCATGCCAGGTTCGGCTCGTGGACCTGAAGACGAAAACCATCGCGGCACCAAGCAGTGTTAAAAACCAGGTAAATAGGGTAGCAATAAGAGCGGCATAGACAGGGCCTAACTCTCGCAAATAACTCTCTAAACTTTCCATTTAATTGTTAAAACTGCTTCGGAACGGGTCGAAGCAAAAGAACCAGAACAAAAAATCCGGTCAATAGTTTGTTGTTGCTTACAAACACAAACATCGTTGCCTTACGCGTTCTGTCTTACAAAGATACCTATAAGTCTAATTTTGCTGCTCCTGGTTCTGTTTGCCACCGTCTGCCCCCCTGCCTGTTACCAGGCATATGATTCCTTTTGTTTCTGTATTTTGCCGCACGCTTTAAAAAGATAATACCACTATACCTTTATAAAAGAACTTATGGTTGCAAGACACTGGGCTGGCGTTTTCAGAACTGAACACGCTGAGGCATACATGCAGCACCTGAAAAAGGACCTGTTCCCAAAGCTTTCTACTTTAGCTGGTTTCAGGGGAGCTTCTGTTTACAGAAATGACATGGAGCAGGCGGTGGAGTTTCTTGTGGTGACGAATTGGGAGTCGATGGAGGCCATCAGAAGGTTTGCTGGTAACACTCCTGATCTTGCCGTTGTACCGGAAGAGGTACAGCGCATGACGCTCAGCTTCGACAAGAAAGTCCGGCATTATAATGTAGTCCTGGCTTTTCCAGAGAGCTAGACAAGGGCCAGTCCATTGCCAGAGGTAAAAAAGAAAAGCCTGGCTATGGCCAGGCTCCTCGTTCAGGTATGTATGAAATAGAATGCTTTAGCGTTGAAAGCAATGAAATAACAACTGTTAGCTATGCCTTCAGCACAAAAGTGAAGTTTGCCTGCTTGCCTTGGTTGGCTTCTGACACATTCATCAGGAGCGCCGGCTTGAAGATGTAATCCCGGGTATTACCTGGTTCATCGGGGAAGTAAAGTTGCGTGGTGAGAACAGGTTTGCCTGGGCCTTTTACTTTTACATGTAAATGGCGGGTACGGCCCGTGTACAGGCCCGGCATAACTGTTTCAAGGCGAAAATTGCCTTGCTTGTCTGTTATACTGGTGTCCGCGTAATTTGTACCCGTCGTTGTCATAGTTCCCCTCTGCATCGGCTTGCCACCAGTCCAGCAGGGCACCGCGCACTGGCTGGCACCGGGTGTTCAGTACCTGCCCGGTCAGTACAAGTGTGGTACCCTTCATGCCTTCTTCGCGGATGCTGTTTCTCTCCGGGGAGCGTGGGGTGTAAAAGGGTCCCTCCGTTTGCGAAGGGGTAGGTTCATCATGGTCATCACAGGCTGGCGTAGGCTTCAGCACTTCCTTTTTTCTGAAGAAGGAAAGTGCCGGAACTAAACCAATGAGTGGCAATGCATAAACAAAAGAGAAAAAGCGGCGCCTGGTGATGTTCCTTTTCATATTTTTAGAGAACTTCAAATGAAAACGATACTATAGAAGTACGTCCTTTTTCTCATAATGTCCTGCAGGCCTACAGTTTACTTTCTACTATCTGTCCGCCTGCACCTGCTACCAGTTTAAGGTCTACCGTGAATGTGTCGTCAATTACTTTGTCTGCTGCCGTACCCAGCATGCCAGAGCGGTACTTAATGTCCCACTTGGTGCGGTCCAGTTCAATCTTGGTATCTGCCTCCGCTGATTTACCGTCTGTTTTTACGTTTGCCGGGAAAGTGATATCGTTTGTGATACCTTTTATCGTCAGGTCACCGGTTATAGTATAATTAGGCTGTCCTGCCTTCGGCTTCGTCACCGGAGTCACCTTCGTAATTTTAAAAGTAGCAGTAGGGTGTTTCGCTACAGAAAAGAAATCTTCTGACTTCAGGTGATCTGTTAGTTTTTTGTTGAAATCCGGATTGGTAATATCGGTGTCTGTAATAGAGGTCATATCTATCAAGAAATTACCTCCTACCAGTTTGCGGCCGTTCAGGTCCAGCGTGCCATTGGCAATCTTTACATTGCCGGCATGCTCTCCGCCAAACTTCTTCGCATTCCAGGTCATGGTGCTGCTGGCAGTATTTACCGGTAAGGTAGTGGCCGCAACAACTGTGGTAGCTGCTTTTTTGGATGGATTATCTGTTGCGACTACGTTAGAAGTCATGAGCTGGGTGGCCATTGCCAGCGCGCTAAAAGGTACAGCATACTTTTTCATACAGAATCATTTTAAAGGTTTAGGTTTTTGTCTGTCTCAGGAAAACACCAATGCACCAGCAGCAGATCTCCTGGTGCACCGGCACTTTTATTACTGTACTCTTACTATTGTTCCTTCTCTTTGCTGGCCCGGCATGTCAGCAGACAAGACAATCTTATCACCTTCTATCCTGCCCTGGAAAGGAACTGTATTCGGACCAAAAGAAAGGTTGAAGGTAAACGCATCCCCATTGATAACCCCATCTAATATAGGCAATTGCCCCATAGGTGTCACTACCGTTCCTGTTAATGTGTTTCCATCTGCTTTCAGGTGCAGCGTCATCTCACGCTCTCCCATTGCACCTCTCCAGCTTCCTGTCAGGCCACCTTCCTGTGCTGTTGTTGCGGTGGCTGTGCTGTCGGTTCCGGTTGCCTGTACACTGGCAGGTGCGCCTGCCGGCATACCTGCCGGGCGCTGGCCTGGGGCCCCACCTGGTCTGGCACCCTGAGGTGCTCCTCCCGGTGCTCCGCCGCCTTGTGGTGCGCCACCGCCCTGCATACCGCCGCCCTGAGTCGCTGTTTCCTGAACACCGCCTTCACTGCCACCTTTCAGGTCGTCGTTGGTAACCGACTTCTTTCTCCTTCGTGGGGCATCTGACGTCATTTTACCGATGCGGTAGCTGAGGTTGATCCTGAAGTTCATGTTGTGCATCACGTTGGTGCTTGTCTGGCTGAAAGTGGGTGAGTTGAGTTCATTTCTCACTGCAATAGTCGGAGACAGGAAGTTTTCCGCTCCAAAACCAATGCTGCCCTTACCTTCGTTGAATTCCTTTTTCAGGTTCAGGCTATAGATTCCGAAACCACCCTGCATACCCTGTAGCTGTACCTGTCGTCCACGATAGAAGCCGAAGCCCTGTATTCCCCAGCCCTGCCCCAGTTTATAGTTACCCATTGCGCGTATATTATACACTAGGCCACTGTTACTGGCACGCTGGGTTGGGTCATCCACATTGTTGCTTAAAACCGCGTAGTAAACATCCCCTCCCCCGTTCAGCGTCAGTTTATTGCTCAGGTTAATGCTTCCGAACACACTTCCGCCGTAGGCCTCTTCCTGACCGATGTTGTAATAGGAAGTCTCCAGCACACCATCTTCCGCTCTGGTACGAACTGCCTGAATGGAGTTATTGGTATTGCGGACGAAAGTTGTGAAGTTGAGGGAAGTAGATTTGAAATACGTGCTGTACGACAATTCAAAATTGTTGGTATATTCCGGGTCCAGCTCCGGGTTACCTACCGTTCTGAACGCAGGGTTCGGGTTCTGAACGTTCGGGTTCAGAAACTGTAAGGACGGTCTCTGGATGCGGCGGTTATAGGCCAGCTTAATGGTGTTGCCATCCTTCAGCCTTTTGGAAAGGTTCACACTCGGCACCAGCACACCATACGCAGGAATTGTTACCTCATCCTCGCTGTTTTCGAAATCTGCATTGATGGTGGTGTACTCATAGCGGGCACCAGCCTTCATGCTGTAGTTGTTTGCTGTTGTGAGGGTGTAGGAAAAATAACCGGCCGATATATTCTGGTTATAGTTGAACACATTGCTCAGGTTAGTGCCTTCCACAATAGTGAATGGGCCTGTTCCACCGGCTGTATAAGTCTCATAGTCGCTGGTAACCTGTCGCATAATCTGCTTTGCCCCTAACTCCACCATTTGGTTCTTGCCAATTGGGTTGGTGTAGTCCAGCTGCACGGTAGATTCCTGGTTAAAGCTTTCGTTTATATTCTTCAGGCGGCTCTCCAAATCGCTCCCGCTGCTGTTGTAGATTTCGTTCAGGAAATCGTTGGTGCGGTTGTTACGGCTAAACTGCGTCAGGATACTGAACTCCTGCTGCGGCTTAATGGTGTGGGTGTAGTTGAGGTTTACGTCAACTGTTCCGGAGTTGTCCGTTACTTCCACATCCCGTAGGCTTCTGCTTAACAAAGTGCCCTCCTGGTAGCGCTGCGTCAGCAGACCATCCTGGAAATTATGACCGTTCCGGAGGCCATACTGCACAGAGGCATTGATGTAGTTTTTCTCATTGATATCATAGTCCCAGCCGAATGTATAGCGACCGAACATCATATTGTTTTGAGTCTCCGCCTCCTGCCGGATCACGTTCTGCACTCCGTCTGTCACCGTTGTCTGTTCGTTCTCGAAGCTGCCGGGCATATTATAGCCGGCACGACCAAAGCCGCCGAGCGAGAAGCCCATTTTACCGATACGGTAGCTGCCATTCAGGCCCAGATTAGAACCTCTCAGACCTACGCCGGTGTCAATATTCAGGGTGCCGCCCTGCAGGGTGTTTTTCTTTGTAACGATGTTGATGATACCGGCTGAGCCTTCCGCATCGTATTTGGCGGAGGGTGACGTAATCACCTCCACCGACTTAATCATATCTGCCGGAATCTGCTTCAGGGCGTCGGCCACACTACCCGCCGTGATGGTGGATGGACGGTTGTTGATGAGCACCCGGATGTTCTGGCTGCCGCGCATCGACACGTTTCCGTCCAGATCCACAGAAAGCATCGGCACTTTGCGCAGTACGTCGGCGGCATCCCCGCCCCTGTTCGATTCATCGTTCTCGGCATTATAAACCGTGCGGTCCACCTTCTCCTCTATCATGGCACGTTGACCCTCTACCACTACCTCCTGCAGGGCCTTTGCAGTGGAGCCAATGGAGATAGTTCCAAGGTCCAGGTTGGTATTGCCCACCTCTACATCCATGGCTTTGGTCTCATAACCAATATATGAGATAGCAAGCCGGTAAGATCCACTGGCTACTTTTTCCAGGGAGAACCTGCCCTTATCGTCGGCCATCGTTCCATCCACCGGTTTACTGGTGGCAGGTTCAACAAGCGTTATGGTGGCATAAGGAACGGGCTCCTTTGTAGCTGCATCCACCACAGTGCCCGAAATACGGGCGGCAACAGTTTTGGAAGCTGCTGCTGGAATGGCAGTGTTGGCAGAAGCTATAAGCCCACCCCCACCGGAAGGCGTTTGGCCAACGGCTACCTGGCACAGGCAGGAAAGCACGAGAGCAGGGAGATATCTTTTTTTCATGGCGTTGTTTTTCAAATAGAATAGAACAAAGCAAATTCATCCTCTCCAGATAAAAAAACAGAATAGATTGGCAGCAGCGAAACGTCGACGAACAGCCTGTGCCAGCCGATGGCTTCGTTTATCCGGAATGTACGCCGCTCATGGTCCTGACTATAGATGAAATACCGGCAAGCTGTCGGCGAAATCGCTTGAACGGTAGATAAGAAAGGCTTTGGTTGTACAATAATTTTATGTTTGTCTATATAATGATAACTTAAGCCTTACAATGGCAAACACCTTTATAAATCGCCACGGGTACCTCCTGATACAGTTGCTGGTACTGCTGGGGCTACTGCTCCTTCTTTGCCAGCCTTTGGCCTGGGATATTGAACTTCCCGTTCAATTTTGGGTAAAACAGGGACTTGTTTTTATCATGTGGGTGGGCCTGTTTTACCTGAACACGCTCATGCTGGTGCCACGGCTCCTGTTTCAGAACCATTTGGGCGCTTTTACTGCAAGCATTGTGGGAGCTGTTATATTCGTGATGCTCGCAGGCATCCTCATTGACTCCTGGCTGAATTTGCCTGAACTGATGCACCGGGCTTTTAATCCCGATGAGGCTGCAGAGCCTCATAGCAAACGGATGCACATTAACCCGGTGATGTTGCTGGCTACCCTGTTGGTGCTGGGAATAAGCACCAGCATTAAAACCGTACAAAAATGGCAGAAAGACACCGAGATCAGGCAAAGCCTGGAAAAGCAAAAAATCACTTCGGAATTGTCGTTTCTCAAAGCGCAGATAAACCCGCACTTCTTCTTTAACACCCTGCACAGCATCTACGCCCTCACGATGATAAACATTGAGACCTCCCGTGAGGCGCTCCATACTCTATCTCGTATGATGCGGTACGTCCTGTACGAAACACAGTCCGGCACCACCCTGCTTAGCAAGGAAATTGAGTTTATGCAGGATTACATCAACCTGATGAAGCTCCGGCTAACAGAAAAAGTGACGGTAACGTTTGACAAACCTAATCCTTTGCGTGATGCACCAGTTGCACCGATGTTGTTCCTGCCTTATGTGGAGAATGCCTTCAAGCACGGCGTGAGCGCATTGCTGCCCAGCAACATCCATATTGCCATACACCAGCAGGGGAACTCGCTGGAGTTGGATGTGCGGAACACGGTTCTTCCGGAAAAGCGAACAGTGCTCGAAGAGAGCAGCGGTATAGGGCTCACCAACACAAACCGGCGGCTCGACCTGTTGTACCCCGGGCAATACAAACTGGCGATTACAGAGAAGACACCTGAAAATGAATACCGGGTCCATCTAAAGCTGAACTTATCATGACACTCAAATGCATTGCCGTTGACGATGAACCCCTGGCGCTGGGATTGATTGCGGCCTTCATAGAACAGACACCATTTTTGGAACTGGTTGGCCGCTATTCCAGCGCCGTGGAAGCACTGCAGGGGCTTCATAGGCAGGCCGTGGATTTGGTGTTTCTGGATATCCAGATGCCGGACCTGAGTGGTATTGAACTGGCGCGTGTACTGGACAAAGGCGAATATGGGGTGGGGCCCCGTATTATTTTCACCACCGCCTTCAGCCAGTATGCCCTGGAGGGCTATAAAGTAGATGCGCTGGACTACCTGGTTAAGCCGTTTAACTATGCCGATTTCCTGAAAGCAGCCAGTAAGGCACAGGCCTATGCCGAACTGATACAGAAACCAGCCCCGGCAGCACTGCCTGCTTCCAATTCTGCAGGGGTACAGGAGGATGAGTACCTGTTTCTGAAGGTAGAGTACCAACTGGTGCGCATTGCCTTTAGTGACATTCTTTATATTGAGGGGCTGAAAGATTATGTGAAGGTGCATCTGGAGAGTGAAATAAAGCCTGTCCTGTCGCTTACCAGCCTGAAAGCCCTGGAAGAGAAACTGCCTGTGAGAAAATTCATGCGCATCCACCGCTCTTATATCGTGGCACTCGATAAAATATCGGCTGTTTCCCGTAATAAAGTTCAGATTGGCGACACCAACCTCGCCGTCAGCGACCAGTATAAAGATGCTTTCAATCACTTTCTCAGCCGCTGGACATAGCGGCTGCTCTTTAGCTACTATTCTCTTTTAATGCTATCCATTTACTAGTTGAATATATCACACAATCTTATTCAGGGTAAGTTGCAGCCAGGAGTAAACTGCAGTTACTTTTTTTAAATTAGGCTTATTTCGCACTCAACTTTCCACCCGTAATAGCAGCTTACATCCTGCTGATTCGCAATACTTTAAAGAGCAATACCTGCTGCCTAAAGGCAACTTGATGAGTACTCGTGAAAAGTTTCCGTATTTTACCAGCTTGATTTTTTTTAGTATTATCGCCAGAAATATGTCGTGTGCCGATAAAGTTTGATGTTTTGAAAACATATTTAACGCTTCTGTTCCTGCTCATTACCAGCCTGACATCCTTTGGGCAGGACAATTACCTGAAGGTTGTGGCCAAAAAGGGTGATGGTATATACACCCTGCTTCGCCGGCATGGGCTTGATTACGCAACTTATCTGAACACATTTCTGGAGCTAAATAAGGAGAATTTAGGAAAAGACAACAGCCTGTTCACCGGCAGAACATATTTGCTCCCTTCGGGTTCCTCCGGAACGGCAAGCAGTAGTCCGGCAATCGTTGCAACCGCAAGCAAAACATCTGCTGCTCCAAAAGGAATGGATGTGTCGCTTTTCGGAGAAAAATATTCACGGGTTGACATAAGAGACCAGCAGCTAAAAGGAGCCGTGTATTATCTATCCTCAGGCCACGGCGGCCCTGATCCGGGAGCTATTGGTAAATACGGTTCGTATGAACTTGCCGAGGACGAATATGCCTATGACGTCACCCTCCGGCTTGCACGCAGGTTAATGGAGCATGGTGCAATCGTTTATATGATTGTGCAGGATCCCAATGACGGTATCCGTGATGAACACGTGCTGGTAATGGACTACGATGAGGTAAATCACCCCAACGAAGTTATTTCCCGCAGCCAGAAAGAGCGGCTCCGCCAGCGTACCAGGGCCATCAACAAGCTTTACGCACAGCATAAAGGCGCTTACCAGCGCATGCTGGCTATACACGTAGACAGCCGCAGCAAGGGCCAGAACATAGATGTGTTCTTTTACCACCACGAGAACAGCGCACCCGGTAAGAAGATGGCAGAAACCATTCACCAGACATTTACCTCGAAGTACAGAATTAACCAACCCAACCGCGACTACTTCGGTAACGTTTCCGAGCGAAGCAGCCTCTACGTTATCAAGTACACAGATCCGCCAACGGTGTTTATCGAACTTGGCAATATCAAAAACGATTTAGACCAAAAGCGTTTTGTGATAGCCAATAACCGGCAGGCACTGGCGAATTGGATTTGCGATGGCATCATAGCTGATTATAGATCCCGCTAAACAGTAACAGCAGCTTTAAGAGGCTGCTGTTACTGTTTTTAGATTGTTGTACCCTTTTTCAAGCTGATACTCCTGCTCTGACTCTTGCAGGTGTAAAACCCTTCTTGCCATGGATAGCAAGTCCAGCCACCCCCGGAACAAGTAGTACCATGCTGGCTTTTCAGGTGTTCGGCTATAACCTCCTCTCCTGCAGCCCGTAATTTCTAGTTCAGTAGTCTTCACATCCTGACCAGATAAGGCTATACAGCAGCGCCCCGTACACATCTATTATTCAGCTATGACAAACATCCCTAAAGAGAAAACCTTCGATAATTCTTTGCAAATGCTCCTGGAGGGTTACCCCTTTCTGCAGAAAAGATTCCGACGATTTAATTCAGACATCTTCGAGACAAGGCTTCTTTTTCAGAAGGTAGCCTGCCTGCACGGGCCGGAAGGGGCAGCACTTTTTTATGACCCCGACCGATTTAAGCGGCATGGAGCTGTTCCAAAGCCAGTCCAAAAAACATTGACGGGTGTAAATGCCATTCATACCCTGGATGATGCCGCTCACAGACACCGGAAGACCATGTTTATGACGGTGATGTCGCAGGAAAGTATTAAGCGGCTACTTGATCTGATGGCAGCGCAGTGGAAGGCACATATCCTGAAATGGGAGACGATGGACCGTGTAGTCCTCTATGATGAAGCGCGTGAAATAATGTGCAAAGGCATCTGCGACTGGGCGAGTGTGCCACTAAAAGAAAAAGAGGTACGCAAGCGTGCAGATGATTTTGTAGCCCGGGTAGATGCCTTTGGCGCTGCCGGTCCCAGGCACCTGCGTGGCAGGTTCGCCCGCATCAGAAGTGAAAAGTGGATAGAACGCATTATCAAGCAAATCAGGAACGGAAAACTGCAGGTTCAGGAAGGCTCACCTGTCCATTTGATAACCTGGCACAAGGACCTTAGCGGGGAGTTGTTAGACCCGCACATGGCCGCCGTAGAACTCATCAACCTGATACGGCCAACGGTAGCCATCTCCCGTTACATTACGTTTGCGGCACTCGCCCTGCACCAGTATCCGGTTTACCGGCAAAGGATTCTTGCCGGTGAGGAAAACTATACAGAACTTTTTGTGCAGGAAGTAAGAAGGTTTTACCCCTTCGCCCCCTTTTTAGGAGCACGCGCCCGCCAGAATTTTGAATGGCAGGGATATGTGTTTGAGAAAGATCAGCTGGTACTGCTGGATGTATATGGCACGCTGCACGATGAACGGCTTTGGGAAAGACCGACTGCTTTCTCGCCCGAAAGGTTCAGGTACTGGGAAGGCAGCAAGTTTGACTTTATACCCCAGGGAGGAGGTGATTATGAGACCGGCCACCGCTGCGCTGGCGAATGGATTACGATAGAAGTGATGAAACAGGCCGTTGCCTTCCTGACAGAAGCGATTACGTACCGGGTGCCGAACCAGGACCTGCACTACAGCCTGAGAAGGATGCCAACGTACCCGAACAGTGGCTTTGTAATGAGCAATGTCCGGAGAACAGGCAGCCTGCCCGCTGCTTTTGCCTCTGTTCCACCTGCCGCTTCGCACGTTGCCGCTGCTTCATCCCAACGGTGCCCGTTTCTCTAAGGGAAACCAGGGCCCATTGCCAGTAAACCCACACAGCCAGCTTCACCTAAACTAAGGAACAAGAAGTTGGCTGTTTATTTTTAAAAAGCTTTTTTAACTCCCACCACTTCCTCCTTTTTGTCTTCTAACCCCTAACCTTTCTTACGCACCTCTGCCGGCACTTTCTTAAATGCAGGAAAAAAACGTCTTATCCTGATGGTGGCACGTATTACTTCACCATATCTATTGGAGGGAAAGCACCCGCTTAACATCATATATTTTACTAAACCGCATTTATGGCACAAGATAAATCACCTGTTCAACTGCAGTTTATTGGAGCAGCCGGCACTGTAACAGGATCTAAGACATTACTGCAGACAGCTAAACATAAACTGCTCATCGACTGCGGCCTGTTCCAGGGCAGCAAGTCTGAGCGAAAACTGAACAAGATGAAGATGCTTCCGTTCAAGCCATCTGAACTGGACGCCATTATCCTGACACACGGCCACCTCGACCACAGCGGTTACCTGCCGGTGATGGTAAAGAAAGGGTACAGCGGCCCCATCTATGCCACCACACCTACCCGCGACATCACGGAGGTTATTCTGCACGACAGCGCCCGCATACAGGAAGAAGACACCAAAGAAGCCAACAAAAAGCGCAGCGACCGAAAAAAGCCGTTGAAACCGCTTTACAGGGAAAAGCACGTGAACCGCACCATGGCCCTTTTTAAAACCTACCCTGATACTGAATGGGTACAGCTGGATGATGACCTGCGTTTCCGGTTTCATAAGAGCGGACATATACTGGGCTCTGCTATGGTAGAGTTGGAAGTGGAAGGGCACCGGTTCCTTTTCTCAGGAGATGTGGGGCAGCGTGCGCCCCTCATTCTGGACGCTCCTGCCTCCATCGACGAAACCGACTATCTGATACTGGAATCTACTTATGGCGATAAGCTGCACGACGATACCATATCCCCCTACCAGGCTTTGGAAGAAGTAGTGAACAGTACGTTTGAGAAAGGAGGCACCCTGGTTATTCCCAGCTTTGCCGTAGAGCGAGCCCAGGAAATCATCCTTATCCTGAACAACCTGATGGATGAAAAGAGCATTCCTTCCCTCCCAATCTACCTGGATTCGCCGATGGGGGCCGATATCACTAAAATTTTCCAGCAGCACCGCGACTGGCACAATCTCTCTGAAGCAGAATGCGACAGCCTGACGAAGAATGTACATATTGTGCAAAGCTTTGAGGAAACCTTGACGGTGCTGGATGAAGACGGCCCTAAAAGTAAAATCATCATTGCAGGCAGCGGTATGATAACAGGAGGGCGCGTGCTGTACTACCTGAAGCAACTGCTAAGCGACAGCAAAAACACCGTGCTGCTGGTGGGGCATCAGGCTTACGGTACCCGTGGTCACCAGTTGAGCAGTGGTGCGCATGAAATCAGGATCGATGATGAGAAATATGAGGTGCATGCCGAGATAAGCCTGATTGGTTCCCTTTCTGCACACGCCGACCAGGGAGACCTGCTCTGGTGGTTAGGCCATTTCAAAAAAGATCCAAAACAAATATTCCTGAACCACGGGGAGAAAGAGGCTACAGAGGCGCTTAAAAAGAAAGTTGAAGATACCTATAAGTGCATTGTTACCGCCACAGAGCTGAACAAGGTGTATGAATTATCATAGGCCAATCAAGCACAAAGATCAGGCGCTTTCTACGGCAACGTATGCCTGTTCTTTGTGCTTTATTCTTCAGGCAGCTACATTACAGTCACTGTGCCGGTGAACCTGCTGTTCTGTTAAATGTATACTCCTGTTTCGGCACAAAATAATTTACTTCGAGACCTCAAATTACATTACTAGTTCTCCATGAATCCTTTATCTTTTGTTACGCCATCTTATTATTCTTCATCAACAGCGGCAGCAAAATATTCATACAATTTAAATTTGCCCTTCAACCGCCATTCACCCCCTGATTCACGCCCTTAACCCCCTCAATAAGAAGCAGATCGCCTATTTTATTAAACAATTATGCATGTATGGCGTTTACATATATGAATTACAAAACAAAATACGAATACAATTTTAAAACAATGAACCACAAAACTATGAAAAGCTTATTTTTACTTCCAGCGCTATTGCTGGCACTTACTTTTGGTGCAACAGCGCAAACATTAGGAGATCTTCCAAGGCCTCAGACAACTGCTCCTGTATCCGGAGACGCTATACAGCAGGGAAACTGGCTTGTTGGAGCAGACATTGGTAGTATCGGCATGAATTTCAAGTCAGAAACCTTCAACTTTGACGTTGCCCCAAGAGCAGGTTATTTTATAAGTGACAATGCGGCCATTGGTGCCTCGGCACAACTTGGCCTTTCCATATATGATGGTGGTGAAAACTGGCGTTATGGTCTTACGCCATTTGTGCGTTACTATTTCCCGGAAGGGGCAGCGCCAACGCACAGATGGTTTGGTGAGGCTGTGATTGGTTTTGCTGGTAGCTCAGAGGAAGACAGCGATGGTGATGCTTTTTTATCTCGTGTATATGGCGTCAGAGCCGGTTATGCGCACTTCGTAGCCAGCAACGTAGCCTTAGAAGGAACGCTTAATTTAATTAGGAGCAGTGCCAACATCGACATCGATAATGCTGCAGAGACCNGTTTGTATTCAAAAAAGGCCGGCTCCATTCGTTTTGGAGCCGGCCTTTTTTATTTCCGGTGTAGCTTTGTCTCCCTGTCCTTTACCTCTTTAATATCTCCTTTGCCAGCTTGCTGTTACCGTCAATCTGATGGTGGTACTCTAAACCCAATATCTTCGTCACTACCGGGTAAACGTGTATGTTCCGGAAGGACGGAATTTTTGTTTCCTTCTTAAAGGATGGACCCCAGGCATAAAAGGTGGCGTGCATGTCCTTTACCGCAACAGGGTCATACCCATGCGCTCCCGGCGCAGGTCTGCGGGTTGAAAAATGAAACACTTTTGGTGCTTCCGTCAGCAGTAATATGTCCCCTATCCGGTTTAACTTATCGTCTTTGGCACCATAATGCAGGCGGGCGGGCATGTTCGTTTTACGGTACACTTTATAGCCTTTTGCCTCTTTCTTCAGTTTCTGGTACGTGCTTTTGATAGCGCCCTTGTCTTTGGCGTGCAACTCTACTACCATACCTCCCCCCGATACCATAAATTTAGCTGTATCCACGGCAGCTGGCAATGGCAATGTGTTTTCGGTGTCAATCTGCGTCATGCCGTGGTCTGAGACAAAAATATAATTAACCGGCAGGCCTGTTGCCTGTACCGCATCCGTCAGCTTTTTAATGTTCTCATCCAGCTCCTGTACAGCCGCTTTTGTTTGCGGGGCATCAGGACCATAACTGTGGCCCGCATGGTCTACTTCGGGCATATAAAAGGTAATCAGGTGGGGGCGTCTGTCTTCCGGCAGGCTCAGCCAATCCAACACTACCTGCACCCTCTCCTCAAAGGGAATGGACTCGTTGTACTGGTAATGGTACGTAGGCAGCACACCCTGAACCGGCGCTTCAGAACCCACCCAATAAAAGCTGGCACTCAGCATCTGCTGCTGTTCTGCCAGCACCCAAAGCGGCACTCCGCCGTACCAACTGCCATCCTCCACCTTGTCCCTGTCACGCATGGAATAGCTCTCCTTCCGCTGCGGATCATAGAAGTAATTGTTGATGAGCCCGTGCGTGGCAGGATACATGCCCGTCACGAGTGTATAATGGTTCGGGAATGTCTTGGAGGGAAAAGACGGAAGCATTGACTCCGCCTGCACGCCCTGTTCCCGCAACGCCAGGAGGTTTTTAGCCTGGTATTTTTCTGCATAGTCGTACCGAAAGCCGTCTGCCGAAATCATGATTACGTAAGGCTTCTGCTGTTGTTCGGGGCTGTTCCGCCTGTCTGCTATAACTTTCTGCGTAATATCTACCTGCGCCGAGGCGGTGGCTGCCCCTATCAGCAGGTATACCAGAAGGAGGTATTTTCTCATACTGCAAAGGTAATTTCAAAATCAACAGTGCCGCTACACCCCCACATTATTTTAAAATGATCATGAAGCGGCTCCTCTGTAGCAGGCTGCATTACATCAGAGAAGGGTCCATAAAACGAAGTTTTTGCAGCATTGCCTGTGCGCCGGTTTGAACTTCTGATACGCTTAACTTTAGGTTCTTTCAGGAATCTTTCACAAACAGGCGTTTGTCGAACTCAAAAGGAACAGCCTCTATTGTAGCTATTGTACCAAATGCTGCATGCCGGGGGTTTACCAGGTAATTGTAGGTACCCTGCACAGTGGCTGAAGGCACTTTCAGCACAAGGTATTCGCTCTCCAGCACAAAAGCGTCGCCTATTTCCTGTGTGCTGTTGGCATGGGGAAAGCTTTTCCAGTCAGCAGGCAGCTCTTCGACGGCAAGTTCCTTGGTTGGTGCGCTGTCCGGGATGTGGATGCTAATTAAATAGTAATCAGCAGGCACAATGCCCAGCGGCATGTGTACGGCAATCTCAACGGTGCACAGCGCTATGGACTCGCTGGTGTATAAAAGGGCAACGCCTTTACTGTTCCAGCGGCCCCCTGCCAGCTCGGCACCACGGCCGGAAAGATCATTCCTGTACTTACCCCTGCTGAGCCGGTAAACGATCATGCCAGTACGCCGTGCTCAATACGTGTAAGCTCATCCTTCAGCAGGCCAATGCCAAAAGTGCTGTCTAAAAGTTCTTTCGGTTTGATACCTCCCAGTGCCACATTCTTCGCACCAAGCCAGGCATCGAAATTTGCTTTATCACCAAACACCTCTACGCCTTTATTATAGACCAGCGTTATCTCCAGTATTTTCTCTGAATGAAGCGGGTCGAAAGTGCGTTTATCTTTCTTATACCGCTGGAAAGTGCGCTCCGACAGGTGCAGGAAGTTCGACCACTCTGTTGTGCTGAAAGGGCTTTTGTCTGCGATGTACTGAAACAGGGCGTATTTTATGCCTTCCCGCACCGTGCTGATAAGCATGAATACGTCCCGGTCATCTATTTGCTTGTAGCTAAGATCGCTGCTGAGTGCCTGTCCCATGGTTAAAATCATTTATGTTTCAAATATAAAGAAACTTGTCATAATTAAAACGCCAATTGTCGCAAAATAGTTTTATGCCCTGCTCTCTTCAGGAGATACCTCTACTACCTCTGGCCAACTGGCTCGTGAGACAGGTGAACCGGCAGCAGCATTCACTTCCTGTTTCCGCGACTTTCACTCCCAGGCATACCCCATCTACAGCAACGAAAGCACGGGCGGGTGCCTTATTCAGCCGGACAGACCACTCATCTTAACCTGTAAGGGGACATTTTCAATTGGAACAGCACTATTTTTGCAGCTAAAGCGTTATGTAAGCCTAACAATCAAAAACAGTGATGCAAAAGTATATGGTGGTGGCAGTTGGCCTGGTTTTAGGTTTAAGTGCCTGCAACACCCAGAGTGCACTAACAGAAAGTAACTTTGGGCCTTCTTATCCTACCCTAAGTATGGCCGATGTCGTGCCGGTAGTGGAGGCAGAGACAGAAGAGGAAAAGGCAAAGCAGGAGAAGTTTTTGCAAAACAACATGAAGCGGTTCAAGAGCCGGGAACTGGCCAGTGCATATTACGTGCTGCAAGCCAAGCGTGCCTTCAATGAAGAGGAGCTGGATTCTGCTTCTTACTTCTTTGGCCGTGCCTACCTGATGGACAGCACAAACAACGACATCTACTGGGGATATGGCATGGTTTATGGCAGGGAACAAAAGTATGACGAGGCACTGTTCCTGCTGTACCGTGCGCTCGAGAATGACAAAGAGAACCCACGCCTGCTCAATGATGTGGCCACAAGCCACCTGAGCCGTTTTTATGTGAACACTAATCCGGAAGATTTGATGCAGAGCAAAAAGCTACTGGAACAGGCGGCACAGTTAGCACCGAATGAGGCAGATACTTATTATAAACTGGCTATCAACTGTTATTATCTTCGCGAGTACGGCAACGCCTGGAGTTACTTGCACAAAAGCGTAAGACGGGACAAAGAAATAGCTGACAAAGCCTTCATCACTGCACTGTTAGAAAAGGAACAGGACCCACAGGGGCTGTATAAACCGCAACAGGTGCAGTAGCTTGCGAAAGAATATATATTAACTTACTTTTATATTTCAGCAATTGTACAAACTGCATTACATCAAATTTGCTTCATGATGAAAAAATTACTTTTAGCCGCCGTGGCCTTTGTTTATGCCACCTCTCTCAGTTTTGCACAAGAGCAGCCAGCCGAACAAAACCCGCAGGTGCTGCCAATGTTTGGCGGTAAGGCCAAAACAGAACAGCAGCAGAAAAAAGACGAAAAATTCCTGACAAGCTGCGACAAGAGCTTTGCCAGCCGCCAGGAAGCAAGCAACTTCTTTATGGAACGCGGCTGGGAATATATGAACGAAGGACAGCTGGATACGGCAGTGTACCGTTTTAACCTGGCATGGCTTCTGAACCCGGACAACAAGGATACTCACTGGGCTTTCGGGCTTGTTACCTCAGCCAAAGGTCAGAACGATGAGGCTATAAAGCATTATGAGAAGGCACTAAGCTATGACCCTAAAAACTCTTTGCTGCTGTCAGACATCGCTTCTTCTTACCTGAAAGTATACAGCACAGGCAAAAAGAAAAAGAAAGACCTCAAAAAAGCAAACAGCTACCTTTCTGAAGCTGTCAAAGCAGATACAGCGAATGCTTATGCGCTTTACAACCTCTCCAAAGTAAAGTTCTATGAGAAGAAATACAGCGATGCCTGGGATTACCTCCACAAGAGCCGTTCGATAAACCTGGCCCAGATTGACTACGAATTTATAGCGGAGTTAACAGCCCAGATGCCGGATCCAAAAGGTTTCTTCCGCTCCGGCGAACAAACCAGCAGCAACGAATAAACAGCAAAGCCCCTGCCCTCCAGCAGGGGCTTTTTTTGTGGTATCGCAGAGTTCAGCAAGAATCGGGTTGATAGTGAGGCATGGTTTTCGGTACTTCACAGCATGAACCACTATGAGACAGTAGCCGCTGCATTGGCTTATATCCGGGCTCAGGCGAAACGACAGCCTGACCTGGAGGAAATCGCCGCACATGCCTGCATGAGTCCTTTTCATTTTCAGCGTGTGTTTGCGGAATGGGCCGGTGTGAGCCCCAAAAAGTTTCTGCAATACCTCACGCTGCACCACGCTAAAACCGCTTTGGCCCAGGCTGCCACCCTTGCAGAGGCAGCAGACAACAGTGGTCTCTCCGGCACCAGCCGCCTTCACGACCTTTTCTTAAGCATAGAAGGCATTACACCCGGCCATTTTAAAAAGCAGGGAGAAGCTTTGCAAATCAGTTACAGCCTGGGCAGCTGTCCGTTCGGAAACTATATCGTCGCTTCCACTGCAAAAGGTATCTGTCACCTCCATTTTTACAGCGATGCACAACAGGCGCTGGCAGAGCTGCAGGCACTCTGGCCGAAAGCCAGCTTACAGCACCAGCAGGAGGCGTTGCACCAGCAGGTACAGTCCTTTTTTCAGTACCAGCTGAAGCCGCAGCAAAAACTAAACCTGCACCTGCAGGGCACGCCTTTTCAGCTAAAAGCCTGGGAGGCACTGTTGCGTATACCAGAAGGGCACCTTACCTCCTACTCTGCTCTCGCGCATGAGATAGGCAAACCTAATGCCAGCAGAGCGGTGGGTACGGCCATCGGCAGCAACCCTATAGCCTTTCTTATCCCCTGCCACCGGGTCATTAAAAATGTAGGCGCCATAGGCGAGTACCGCTGGGGCAGTGAGCGCAAAATGGCCATAATTGGCTGGGAAGCTGCACAACGGAAACAAGAAAACCTTATCAGCACCACCACCGGGCAATTACCATCTCTCCAGGGATAAGGTGCTGTCTCCAAAGGTAAAAACACCGACTTTTCACCTTTCTTTCGTGTGCAGCTGCTACCGTGACACACCTTAAAAGCGGGGCAAAATGTTCCTGGCTTCCTTACCGGATGAAGCATAATTTACTATATTTGTTTATCATCCTTTGATAAACTTTTAGCTAAAACATATGAAACAGAATCTACTGAGAGTGTCTGTTTACCTGCTGGCAGGTAGCATGGCCTTATCCTCTTGTGTGGTATCGAAAAAGAAATACGAGGACCTGATGGCCCGTAAAAATGCCCTGGAGGTAGACAAATCCGGCTTAGAAAAGCAGAAAGCAACACTGGAGCAGCAAAAAGCTTCCCTGGAGCAGGCAAAAGCAAGCCTGGAGCAGGAACGTGCTCAGCTGGAGCAGGAAAAGGCGGAGTATCAGCAAAGCTTGGCACAGGCCCTGAAAGAAGGCAAGACACTGGGTGAGAACCTGAACATGAGCAAGTCTCAGATTGAGCGTCTGAACGCAGACCTGAAAGCGCGCGAGCAGCGCCTGGCAGAGCTGCAGCGCATCTTGGATGAAAAGGAGAAAGCTGTCGCCAACCTGCGAAACAGGGTAAGCAATGCCCTTCTCGGCTTCAACGACAAAGACCTGACCATTGACGTACGCAATGGCAAAGTGTATGTCTCTTTAGCGGAGCAGCTGCTGTTTAACTCTGGCTCAACCAAAGTAGACCCAAAAGGAGTAGACGCGCTTAAAAAGCTGGCAGCCGTACTTAAAGAGCAAAAAGATGTAAATGTGCTGGTGGAAGGCCATACAGACGATGTGCCAATTGCGAGAGGAACCGTAGGAATGCAGGATAACTGGGACCTGAGTGTGCTTCGTGCCACGGAAATTACCCGCATACTGGCAAACGCCGGAGTTGATCCGCAGCGCGTAACGCCATCAGGCCGTTCCAAATATGTGCCGCTAGACGAAGCCACCACCAAAGAGGCCCGTCAGAAAAACCGCCGCACCGAAATTATCCTGACACCTAAACTGGATGAGCTGTTCCAGATTCTGGAAACAACCTGATACAATAGCGTTGCCGTTTCAGGGAACGCAACATCTCCAAGTTTGCGTATACAGAAAGAGCCAGCTGCTAACAGCTGGCTTTTTCTGTATACGCAGGAGCCATTGCCCCATAATCTTAAACTTAAACCACCGCCTCCAGGGGCTTTGGTAAAAACCGCTTAAACACAGGAAGCAGCAGCAGGTACAGCAATCCGGCCAAAGGCAATGCCATCAAGCCCCAAACAGAAATACCGGCTAAACAGGCCGTCCACAGCTTTTGAAGCGTAAACAGCCAATCTTCTTTGAACATGGCCTGCATCTCAGTTAAAGACATACGAAGTTCGGACAATCCAAACAGGCTGATGCCCATCCTGATGAAAGGAAGGGCCAACAGTAGCTGCAAGGGCTGCACAAGGTAACTCACCAGCACTGTGGCGGCAATGTTCAGCCGGAAACGTGCAGCAATAGCTGTAGACAAAATAGTGGTTAATCCTAAAACAGGCATTATACCTACCACAGTGCCCACTGCTACCGTGGCTGCCAGTTTACGGGGCGTCATCCCCTGCTTCAGCAGGTTCAGCACAGGTTGCACAACCCTGCGCTTAAAAAAATCTGTAATAACGCCTAAAGTGGACAAAGGATTTGAAAATTGAGGATCTACTGATAAACGGCATTTATTATCTGAAATTACAGAAGGCTGCCGTAAAACCTGGCCAGGCCAGCGTAACAATGTTTATACATTTTTAGCTTAAAAGTAACCTGCAACTAAGCGCTTTGTTTTAAGACGACAGCATAATACTTACTTCAACGGTAACCTGCACCCTGAAAAGCAGTGCAGGTAGTTTTACTACCTGTTGCCTTGTTTGGTTTGTTAAATTATCTGTCGCAGCTACAGACCCGCACAAAGGCGTGTATATTTCTTTTACAAAACGAGAAAACGCGACACAATGAACTATGCATTAAAGCTTTATAAGAGACCATGAGCAAGGCAAAGCCTTTAAATACATTTTTTTATAATATTTATGAACCCTATTAAACTATTACAAAAATGGCAGGTCTAACCCCCAAATAACTACTAAACTTCAACCTGCATGAAGAAATTACTATCTACACTTGTTATCCTTTTCACCATTGTTAATGCGTACGCGCAGAGTGCCGCCGTATTTGGCACAGTGAAAGGAGCATCTGACGCAACGGCGCTGCCTGGGGCCACTGTTATTCTTGAAAACAATACTGGCAATCCTAATGCCACAGTAACAGATTCAGAAGGAAAATTTCGGTTCGAGCGTGTAGCTCCCGGGCAGTATACTCTCCAGGTAAACTACCTGGGCTATCAGTCCCTCACCCGCCCGGTGCAGCTGGAGGGGAAATCGCTGGATGTAGGAACACTCTCTTTGCAGGAAGAAGCCACAGCTATAAAAGAAGTGCAGGTAGTAGGGCGCGTTCCGCTGGGAGACCAGAAGGGAGATACAACACAATATAATGCAGGTGCTTTTAAAACAGCCCCTGATGCCAGTGCAGAGGACCTGGTGACAAAAATGCCGGGCGTTACGATAACAGACGGAAAAATACAGGCGCAGGGTGAGGATGTAAAGCAGGTCTTTGTAGACGGGAAGCGCTTTTTCGGGGAAGATGCAGACGCTGCGCTGCGCAACCTGCCGGCAGAGGTAATCGAAAGCGTGCAGATTTTTGACAGAAGAAGCGACCAGTCCCAGATGAGCGGCTTTGACGATGGCAACCGGGAGAAAACCCTGAACATTGTGACCAAGCCAGACAGGAGAAGCGGCCAGTTCGGAAAAGTATCGGCTGGTTATGGCACTGATGACAGGTATATGGTGGGTGCCGCTGTCAACTTCTTCGATGGCGACAGACGCTTTACCGTGACAGGCCTGTCCAACAACATCAACATGCTCGACTTCTCAGTAGGTGAAACACCGGGCGGTGGTATGCGCGGCAGAAGAGGCGGCTGGGGCAACCGCACGCCAACAGGCATTATATCCACCAACACACTGGGGGTAAACTACAGCGACATGTGGGGAAAGAAAATGGAAGTAAGCGGCAATTACTCTTTCATGAACAGGGAGTATGATGAGCGTCGCTACATTTTCCAGAACTTTACCCAGCCTGCATTCCCCGGCCAGACTTATACCGAAAACAGCAGCAGTTTGAATGTAGAAAATGTGCACCGCTTAAACATGCGCCTCGACTACAAGATAAATGAAAGAAACCGTTTGCTTGTCACGCCGAACATATCGGTACAGCAGGACAATGCCAACAGAAGCCTCTTCGGTCAAACAGCCTGGAACGAAGGCCTGCTGAATGAGACAGAAGATGTTTCTACTTCTGATAACACAAGTATCAACTTCAACAACAACATTTTTTACAGCCACACCTTTGCTAAACCGGGCCGTGTTTTCTCAACCCGGTTGAACACGAGCTTTAGCTCTGACAATGGAGATTACTTCAGAGAATCTTATACCACCTACTTTAACGACCAGAACCAGAACATAGACCTCAGGCAGTACTCTGACACATACAGAAGAGGCTTCTCATGGGAAGGTAATGTGTCGTATACGGAGCCGCTTTCCGAGAACAGCCGTATCCAGGTGGAGTACGAAATCGGCAACAGGGACAACAACTCTGACAGAAGAACCTATAGCTTTGAGGAGCAGACAGGACGCTACAGCTCGCTGGACACTATCTTCACCAGCACCTTCAACAGCCAGTATCTGACGCAGGAAGCAGAATTGGGCTATCAGTACAGCACCGATCAGATGAGGTTCCAGGTAGAAGTAGAGTATCAGAATGCGCAGTTGCAAAACGACCAGCAGTTCCCACGAGTGCTCAACTTTGAGCGCACCTTCCACAGCATTCTTCCATCGGCGCAGCTGGAGTACAAATTCTCTAAAACCAGAACACTCTTCCTGGATTATCGCGCAGATACCGATGCCCCATCTGTGCAGCAACTGCAGGATGTGTATGATCCTTCCAACACTGTGCAGGCCCGTATTGGTAATCCGAACCTGGACCAGTCGTTTCAGAACAGGCTGATGATGCGCTACAGAAACTTTGATCCGGAAACGAACAAGGTCTTCTTTGCCTTCCTGATGAGCTCCATCACCCATAACTACATTGCAAACAGCACCTTCACCCTCCAGGACGAGATAAGGCTGAGCGATGATTTTGCCTTGGGCCAGGGAGCCCGTTTAACCCGCCCGGTTAACCTGGACGGTTACTGGAACATCAGGTCGTTCTTTAACTATGGCCAGCCAGTTGGTTTTGTTAACGCTAACTTTAACGTGAACGGTGGCCTGGGTTACGCCAGAATACCGGGTCTGAACAACGACAGGCTGAATTATGCGAACTCCACCAACATGCGCCTTGGGCTCGGCCTGAGCAGCAACATCAGTGAGAAAATTGACTTCAACATTTCAACCAGTTCCAGCTACAACCTGATTGAGAACACGCAGTTAACAAACCAGAACAGCAACTACTTTAACCAGTCTACCCAGTTGCGCTATAACTGGATCTTCTGGAAAGGCCTGGTGTACCGCACAGAGTTAAACCACCAGTACAACTCAGGCTTATCTGCCGGCCTTGACAATAACTTCCTGCTCTGGAACATGAGCCTGAGCAAAAAAGTGTTCAAGAACCAGAAAGGCGAAGTTAGCCTGAGTGTGAACGACCTGCTAAACCAGAATGTGAGTGTACAGCGTAACGTTCGTTCCGATTATATTGAAGATGTGCAGACAAACGTGCTGCAGCGCTACTTTATGCTGACGTTTACTTACAACATCCGCAACTACTCCGGGGGCAAATTGCCTGCAGACCTGGAGAGCCCTGAGCGTAGCCGTGAATGGGGTGGCGGCCGTCCGCGTAACTAATACAAAAAGAAACTTTACAAAAGCGAAAGCCCGGCAGTATACGTCGGGCTTTCGCTTTTTCATGCTACAGCGCTTGTACCGACACTTGTGCAGTATCTTGTTTTCTTTCTGCAAAGCATAACTGAACAGGGACATTGTGCCGCCTGTGATTTCGCCTGTTTTAGGGGGGCTGTACCAGGCGGCACAGCAGGAATTTAATACACTACTTTGTTCTAGGCTGCGTTGACAATTATAGCAGCAGTGTCATGGCTGCAGCCAGGTGCAGGAATGCCAGAAAGCTAGAGGCAGTCTTGTCGTATCGGGTGGCGATGCGGC
>NZ_BAAGXV010000024.1:0-2768 GCF_054779655.1 Pontibacter brevis | reverse complement strand
GGCGTTGCCAGTCATAGTCGCTGATTTCGTAACGTCGCATAAGCTTTTTGAAACTTAAACAACAGTAAAACAAAATCATTCATTAATTGTCAACACGACCTAAAAGCTGCATATCAACCCTGAATTTTACAGAACAAACAAAATCATCATAAACTCAACATCATGCTGGAGTACGTCAAGACAATTCTATTGAAGGTAAGCTTTGACAACATGCTATTCGAAAAAGAACTCAGGAAAGGCCTGAAAGTAATTGAGCGGGAGGAACTGTGGCAGTTCAGGCAATGGTGCTATGAGACGTTCTCTGACAGGCACTTAGTTGCCCTTTGCATGGTATTTCAAAAAAGTCCGGAAATGGCTTAGATGGGAGAAGGAGGAACACGTTCCACTGCTACAACAGTGTTAGCACCAGCTTAAGCTAGCCTTATACAGCCCAACCCTTCAACCTGAAGCCTTATACAGCCGTCTTAGAAGAGAGCGAGCAGTAACTTTCCTAAAACCCTTCCTCATCACATGGAAAAGCTGCTTCTACTTGTTATCTACACTGCTTGCGATCCAATCTGCAGGAATTGCTCAGGACACCACTGCAGCGCCTGGCGAGGAGCTAATTGGCTGCCGCTTCGAACCATATTCCGTAAGCCCCACCCCAGCCAGCCTGCCCGACAGTTTGTTAGCGGAAGATGTATATGGCAGAATATTCCTGTATGTGCACATAGATACCACTACCCAAAAAATTGCCAAGGTACTGGTGACACATGCTACTTTAAAACGAAAAGCAGACGACAGTGACTACCTGCTCTACCGAATGGATGCTGACTTTGATAAAGTTGAAACTTACCCGAAGAAGCTCCGGGATTTATATCCTTTTCTGGTAAACTATGCCACAGGCGGAGGAATAACGATAGAAAAAACGAATAGCACGAAAGGATGGGGCCGTTATGTTGCCTACAGCATAGGGGTGAAAATAGAAGATTAAAAAGCTGTTATCCTCTTCCTCAGGTGTTTCCTCTTAAAAAGTCCCGGTACCAGTAGCCCGACGACTTTACAGTGCGCTGCTGGGTGGCAAAGTCTACGTGCACAAGGCCGAAACGGGGATCATAGCCCTCGGCCCACTCAAAATTATCTACCAGCGACCAAACAAAATACCCCTGCACCTTAGCCCCCTCCTGCATAGCCCTATGCACCTGCGCCAGGTAGCGCTGCAGGAAATCCACCCGCTCCGGGTCATGCACCTGACCGTCCTGCAACCGGTCTTCAAAAGCGGCTCCGTTCTCCGTGACAATAATTTTTTTGATGCCCTTATAACAGCTAAACTTCTGAAGCATGTGGTATATGGCTTCCGGGTATATCTCCCAATTCATCAGGGTATAAGGCACACCTCTTTTTTTAGGAGACACGAGGACGGCTTGCATAAAGGGTGTCCAGAAAGCATGTTTCACTACTTCACGGGTATAGTTCTGGATGCCGACAAAGTCATAATCAAATTTCAGCTTTTCTTCGTCTCCAGGCTGCATGTACTTTTCGATGCGGCGCATGAATTTCAGGTCGTCCAGAGGATAGCCCAGGCCCAGCGACGGCTCCACGAAAAGCCTGTTCAGGAGGGCATCCACACGTTTGGCGGCTTTCATATCTTTCTCCAGCGGCCAAAGCGGTTCTATATGAGAGCATGAAAAGGTAG
The DNA here is from genome assembly GCF_054779655.1 of Pontibacter brevis. NCBI lineage: Bacteria > Pseudomonadati > Bacteroidota > Cytophagia > Cytophagales > Hymenobacteraceae > Pontibacter > Pontibacter brevis. The sequence goes on along the minus strand of NZ_BAAGXV010000024.1, from coordinate 1,093 downwards.
TACCTACCTCCGCCTCCGGAAAGAATTCTTTTATAATTCTGCCGCCCTCCGCCTGGCACAAAGCGGCGTGATGCACAGCAGGAATAAAGGAACCAAAACCCCGGCGGCCTGGCGCGTGCACCCCCAGAAAATAACCTGCGCCGGTAAATACCATGGGCTCGTTGAGCACCATCCAGTGCTTCACCCTGTCGCCAAAAAGCTTCATACACAGTGCCACGTACTCCTGAAACCACCCCACAACATCGCGGTTAACCCAGCCGCCCTTCTTCTCCAGCGCGTGTGGCAGGTCCCAATGGTAGAGCGTAACCCAGGGGGTGATGTTCAACTCCAGGCAGTGGTCTATCAGGCGGCTGTAGTAATCCGCGCCCGCCTTGTTTACCCGACCCTGGCCTTCAGGCAGCAGGCGTGGCCAGGAAAGAGAGAAGCGAAAGTTGGGGATGGCCAGTGCCTGTACCAGCGCCAGGTCGTCAGGATAACGGTTAAAGAAGTCACAGGCGTGGTTGCCATTCTGGTTTTGCTTTACCTTGCCTTTTTTTCCTGAAAACACATCCCAGATAGAAAGCCCTTTGCCTCCCGCCTCGTGTGCTCCCTCAATCTGGTAAGCAGCCGTGGAGGCGCCCCATATAAAATCATCGCCAAAGTCTGCCCTGCTGAGCACTGCCTGCTCCAGCGCCCGCTCGTGGTTGTGGTATGTCATATAAAAAAAGCAGCGGCACCCAAACAGGTGCCTGCTGCATTAGAAGCTAAACACCTATANTAGTGATTCTGCTCTTTTTTAGAGAAGCAGGCTGTTTTTCTGACCAATCTTCTGTTTCTTGTTCTCAGGCACAGGTTCACCCCTTCAATGTTCCTGGTGTTTACCTTTCCAATCATGTGCTTTTCCTCCGGCAGCACTTTGGTGAAAGCCGGCAAGTCATCAGTGCAGAACCTGCCGATTTCCAGCGCCTGCAGCTGCTTGTATAGCTTTGCGACTGTGTGCTGGCTGCGATTTCCCCAACTCCAGGCCAGCACCTCGTCTGTTTCCGGCGCGTAGGCGTAGAAAAGCCAGCGCTTGCACTCTTTGCGCCGCCTGACAAAGGTCCACACCTCGTCT
>NZ_BAAGXV010000023.1:0-95002 GCF_054779655.1 Pontibacter brevis | reverse complement strand
GGCAGTAGGGGCAGTTTACCTGGATAGTTATCTCGCACATAACTTCCTATAAACACCCTTGCTGCCATACTTATTCCAACATCATACATTCTAGAACACAGCCCTAAATCTTTATGTATTCTCCTGTACAATGCGCTGCACAATGGCATTTGTTTCATCCGGGTATATCACCTTAACGGGTTCTCCGTTTTTCATCCAGTTTTCTATAACCGGAAGGTGCTTCTTCTTAAAACTTTTGATGGCACTAACTCCCATATGGGTGAGCACAGCAGCATTACATACCTGCTCAAACTGGTTCTTCATGGGCACGACCAGCAACTTCTTTTGCAAATACAGTGCCTCTGATGCGGTACCGAAGCCCGCTGCACAAAATACCCCGGCAGACGTGGCCATGCTTTTCAGGAATGCTTCGTTCTGAATGGGCTGAATGCTCACATTCTGGTGCCGGAACGCCTGCCTGTTGTGCTTTGAAAACACCTGCCATGTTACGCTTCTAAAATTGGTCAGCATATTTAAAATTTTCAGGTCGTCGTGGGCTGGCAGGTACACAGTGTAGTGACCCTCGTTATGCACTTCCAGCCCGCGCACCTCCTTCCGGATAACAGGCGTAAAGATAGAATGGTCGAACCTGGAGAAATGAAAGCCATACTGTGCCGTGGTGGGAGAATAGTTTTTGAGTATAAACCTGCCCATGTAATCTACCTCCTCCGGTTTTGGCACATTTGCGTCTAGCACCGCCACCTGGTTACTCAGGCCAACACAGTGCTTCCGGGCTATCATACAGGCCCATGCAGAGACAGGCTCAAAGTCTGTTATAACCAGGTCATACTCCTTTACAGGTAGCCGGCGCACTTCCTTATAGAAGCTTCTGGAATTAAGTTGGGCAAATGTCCGGTAGAAGTCAACTCCGCCGCTTTTACCGAAAATGAACCCTAAACCTTGAAGGCGGTACTTTACAGGGTGCGGAAGGCGAAGGTCCACCTGGCAGCCACTCACCAGGATGTCCAGCTCACCACGCTGCTGCAGGGCCGGTATTATGTCCAGCGCACGCGCCAGGTGGCCGTTACCCGTTCCCTGTATAGCGTATAAAATTCTCAAGCGCCTTTAAAGTTAAGCTCCACCATCAGGCTCTGAAACAGCTGCACATTCGACATCAGCTCATCCTCTTCCGACTCATCGGCAGAAAAAGTATCAAGGTCTTCTCTGAACTTATAGAGGCTCCAGGTTCCGCTGTTGTATTCCAGCGCCGTCAGGTTCTCAATCCAGTCTCCAGAATTCAGGTAGGTTACAGCGCCTTTCTGGGTCACGATTTCCCGCATTTCAGGCTGATGGATATGTCCGCACACTACATAGTCGTAGCCGTTGGAGATAGCGATGTCGGAGGCAGTCTGCTCAAAGCTGTTAATAAACTTCACCGCGCTCTTCACCCTGTTCTTGATGTTACGGGAGAGGTAAACCTGCTCCTGGCTAAACTTATGGCAGAAGAAATTGACCACACGGTTGAGCAGGATAAGCATATCGTAGCCTTTCGCCCCGAGCCGGGCTATCCATTTTGAATGCTGCATGGTCACATCAAACACATCGCCATGAAAAAACCAGGCCTTCCTGCCGTCTAGCTCCAGCACTACCTTGTTCACTATCTCAAAAGAGCCCATTTCAAAACCTTTGAACTTACGTAGCATCTCATCGTGATTGCCTGTGATGTAGTAGATTTTGGTGCCCTTCGTAATCATCCCGATCAGGTGCTTTACTACCCGCATATGAGACGCAGGCCAGTAGCTCTTGCTAAACTGCCAGATATCAATGATGTCGCCGTTCAGAATGAGTATTTCAGGGGTGATGCTTTTAAGATAACCCAGTAGTTCGCTCGCGTGGCACCCATAGGTACCGAGGTGCACGTCTGAGATAACGGCAACCTGTACTTTTCTTCTTCTTGGCATATAGTTAGGTGCGGGTGTAAACCTAAGTTCGGTTAAACTTGAGCGGGGAGTAAAACGAACTTAACCTGTATAGGAAGAAGGACAGTAGCTTATCCACCATCACACTTTTAAACCTTTCTACCTGATTCATACGCTTCACCATTAATCGTTCGGAATCACTTTTGGCTCAGTACTTCTTAACTTTTGATTGAAGTTAAGCTTAGCTTATTAACTGCAGGTTATAAGAGAGTTACCATTTAATTAAACCTTACCCTGGAAGGTCTAAATAAAGCATATTTAAAAAAGGTTTTTTGGCGTCCTCTTTCCGGAGTTAAAGCCCAACTAACTCTTTCGGTAAGCATATAAAAAAAGAAACCCGCCGGACGGCGGGTTTCGGATGGAGCGGGAGACTAAGCCGCTCCGTTCATGATTGCAACGATGTTTCTCACCCATACATGTACAATCAGTAATATGAAGCTTCTTAGTAGGCTATGTTCTGAGGGTTGAAGTTAGCCCAGCCAGTTGTCCAGTCAGTAGACCCGAAGGCACCGATGTAATCCACCTGCTCAAAGAAGCTGTCAAGGTTGGTAAAGGCAGGCTCTACAGAAGTAGTTACAGTAGTGAACTCAGGGTTGCCAGACTGCGCAAAAGAACCTGAGAGGCCTAGTGAAGCAGCGTCGTTTACTACCATGTTATTTCTTTCAGCAGTATTGAACCAGGTGGCTACGTCAAAGTTGCCGTCAGACTCGATGGTAAGGGCTTTTCCTGAAGGGATACCGGCAATCACAGTGTTGCGGATGTTCATTTCACCGGCAGTAGCATTGGCTTGCGTTGGAGCACCATCTAATAACAGACCTACTGGCCATCCGGCAACAATAGAGTTGTATAGTTTTGTTTTGTTGTTTCTGCGGATGTGCAGGCCACGCTTAAAGTTAGAGTTAACCTGTGCAGAAGGATTGGTGCCAAGCGGGCCGAACAGGCTCACGTTAGAGTAAGTTGGGGCAGTGATTGGCGTAGCTCCGCTACCCTGGGAATCGTTATCTGACTCGAAACCATTAGAGCCAGAGGCATCCGCCACGTTAGGGTCAGAAATACCCACCAGGAACTGCAGTTTACCTGCGTATCCGTTGTCCGTGTCAAACATATCATCTACCTGCTTGTAGGCAATCAGGTGCTTGGCGTTTACCGTACCACCAAACCACTCAAAAGAGTCATCACCGCAATGGGAAACCTGTATGTAGTCCAATGTAGTACCTGAACCTACACCGCCAAGAGTAAGACCGTTGATCTCATTGTCTGGCTGGAAAGCGATACCCGGGAACTCTATTCGCACATACTTTAATGTACCGGAGTTATCAGTAGCGTCACTGCCACCGTATTCTCTGTCTACACCTCCTTCTATTCTGGCACCGGCACCTAAGTTTACAGGTGCGTTGCCCAGGATGATGATACCGCCCCAGTCGCCGGCAGCACGCTGGCCAGCAGGCTCCGCAGAGGTGAATACAATAGGCTGAGCAGCTGTACCCTCTGCCATAATCATACCACCGCGCTCAATTATAAGAGTACCTTTAGAAGACTTTTCACCTTTAATGATAGTGCCTGGTTCAATGGTAAGCGTTGCGCCATCTTTTACATACACAAAGCCTCTCAACAAATATTTTGTGTTCGCTCTCATGGTGAAATCTTCTTCCGTGGAGCCAGAAATAACGGTCATCCCGTTTTCCTGAGCCGTTAAGAACTCCTCACCGGTTACCGGCGGATTTACAGGCTCCTCATCTTCGCAGGCCATAAAGGATACAGAGATAAAAGCGACCAGCAATAGGTTTAATAACTTTTTCATATTTGGTTAATTGGTTATAAGTTGCTTAAGGTTGTTAGAATGCGTTAGTTATAAACTGCTTTGTGATTGTTAGAATTTGTAGGTTACGCCAATGGTAGAGTACTGTCCTTTTTGGAATTCCCTGAACGACTCATCCACAGAAGTAATTTTCTCGTCGTTGTTAGAGTCCTGCATCAGGCGCGTCTTTTGGTTTAACAGGTCCTGAATACCCGCTTTTATTTCGAAGTGCTCTCCGATTCCTTTTGTCAGGGACAGGTCAATCTGGTGGCGCGGCATCTCGTACACCGTCTGGCGCAGGTTACTGCCCGCTGCGAAAATGCGTGTTCCGATAACATTGTACAGCACGTTGAACTGTAGCTGGCGGTCATCGTCCTGATAATACACGCCTGTGTTCACTACATAAGGAGACTGACCCACCATCTGGCGTTTGCCGGCCTGGTAAGAAGCATACTCATCTGTTAGCTCTACCTCGCTCTGCACCAGGGCAGCATTCAGCACCAGTGTCAGGTTCTGCACAAACCGGGACTCTGACAAATCCAGCAGTGACTTTCTAACTTCAGCTTCCAGGCCATAGCTGTAAGCGTTCTTTGCGTTCGCAAATGTGATGGTGTTCGCTCCGCTTGTGTTCTGGAACACAGTTTCAATAGGCTTGTTGAAGTATTTGTAGAAAGCCCCGAAAGAAAGCAGCTCCGTTGGGTTAGGATAGAATTCGTAGCGCACATCGCCGTTGTAAATAGTCGCCACATCCAGGTTTGGGTTACCCACTACTTCCAGCAGGTTCACGAAGTCGAAGTATGGAGCCGGAGCAATCTCTCGGAACTCTGGCCTGTTTACACTCACACTACCACCGGCACGCAGCATAGCGCGAGGGGTGAGGTTATAAGTGAAGTTAGCAGATGGCAGCACACTCAGCACCGGATTTTCCCTGTTCAGCGGCCTGCCATCGAAGCCAAGAGATTCCAGTTCCTGGTTGTTATATTCTACACGCACACCGCCTGAAACCGACAGTTTGTTTAGCAGCGGCGTGGCCCCTCCAACAAATCCGGCGAGGTACGTATTGTATGCACTGTAATTGTTCTGCGGGTTAGAGTCTTCGAGTAACTTCCAGCCAGTGGTGTTGTTAATGTTTCCAGGAGCAAAAACCTGGTTTATCTGCAGCAACGGAAGGTTCTGGTCGAACATAGAAGTGTTGGCCGGCGCAAACGAGAAGAAACGGGAAGAATAATCACGGCTCTTGCGCTCGGCATAGAAACCTGCTCTTATCTTAGGAGCGTTTTCTGAAGTGGAGTCTGCACTTTCGAAGCGGTGCTCAATCTGGCCATTCGCCATTACGCCTTGCTCATTCAGGTCGGAATAGAAACGACCGGCATCTCGCAGGGTTGGGATAGGCTGGTACAGCAATCTATAGGTACCGTCGTTGTTATCGTCGGCCGTACGGAAGCGGCGATAATCCGGCTCATTGCGGTTGGTGTAGTTATAACCGCCCGTCCAGGTAACAGTAGACCTATTGTCGTTAAAGTCGTGCGTACCCTGCAGCTGGCCGGAGTAGATAGAACGGCTTTCATAGCGCAGTGAGTAATTTTGCTGCCTTTGGGCACCGTTCGTATAGTCGACTCCCTCACGCTCCAACACTTCGTTGCTACCCAGCTGGTTAAACAGGTTTCTGAACTCAATCTTGTTATTGTTATTTATCCGGGCCGACCAGTTGCTGATGACACCTAAACGGACATTGTTTGTGTATACCTTATCGCTATAACTTAGCTGGCGCTCGCTTCGGCCAAGTTCTTCATTAAAGGCACCGTAATTGTTTCTTGTTCCCTCTGTAAGAGACTGGGTATTGCTGTAAGAAGCAGCTGAAACAGTGCTGATACGAAGCGAACCTACATCAAAACGGCGGTTCAAACCGAGCGACATGCGCAAATCCGGTGTTGCCGTTGTAGCTTTCGGTGCCCAGTTGTTAGGGAATAGCTGGCCTTTTTGCGGCACCTCCCCCTGGGTTTGGCCTTTAGTAGCAGTCAACCCGGTTGGCAACTGCCTCTTCCCATTATCAAAACCTAAGAAGTCGGTGCTGCTCTTGCTGTCTGTCAGGAAGTTGTTAAAAGTTGTCCCCACGCGGTATGAGCCTGACACACCAATGCTGGTGCTGTTTTCGTCTACCACATTCTTTGTATAGATTTTAATAACACCGCCACCAAACTCACCTGGAAGCTCCGGCGAGCCGTTTTTATAGATCATGATGCGGTCTATTACGCTGGTTGGCAGGATGTCAAAAGAAAAAGCCTTCTGGTCCGGCTCCGTACTTGGCGTGAGGGCATCGTTCAGCAGCACGGTGTTGTAGCGCTGGCTCATCCCCCTGATAACTACATAGCGGTCGTTCAGAATGGTTACTCCTGGTATGCGTTTCACTGTTTCGGCAGCGTCGCGGTCCATGGACTTGGCAATCTGCTCGCCCGCCACACCGCTTACCACCACTTCACTTTCGCGCATCGTCTCCAGCACGGCCATTTCGGTGTTTGTCTGGCGAGTGCCCACAATCTCTACCGTCTGTATCTGGGTGCTGTTCTCCTCCAACTGCACGTTTAAAGTAGTCGGCTGCCCCGCGCTTACCTGCACCACTTGCTCAAAAGGCTTATAAGAAAGAAAGGTAACAGATAATGTATGAGCACCAGGCTCCAATGGCAATGTGTAGTTGCCCTCATAGTCAGTAGTGGTGCCTTTAGAAGTTCCTTTGATAAAAACCACGGCCCCGATGATATCCTCGCCGGTAGCTTTGTCTTTTACTTTACCCTTTAGTGTCCCCTGCTGGGCAAACACACCTATGGTAGTAGTAAGAATGGTGAGAAGTGTGAATAATGATTTCATTGAAGTACTCTTGTTTAGTCTCGCTGCAAAAGTACCGTGGCTACTTTAACCTAATTTTATGAAGGGGTTATGATACCGTTAAGCCTTCGACCTTAATGTTAAGTAGCAATTAACGGGAGGTTAAGGGGGCATTACCTCAATATTATGCGCATGTTAAATCACAATTCCAGCTTTTTATATCGCTTTTACAAGAATTGCCACACACCACACAAGAAGCTCAGAAACAATTGTTTACCTACTGAATTCACCGAATACAATAGGGCTAAAAAGCTTAACATTGGGGTAACATTTCGTTAATCAAGCCATAACATTGGCAAGCTTATTTTGCGCCGCAGTCAAAGGTATTGTGGCAACTTATACAGCCTGACTAACTGGTAAGGCCCAAAAGCAAACAATGCAGGTGCCAGCCTGTAATGGTTACTACTTTATATAATGACTGAGACAAAACCTTATCGCTTACTCACCCTATCCATGTTGAAAGATTTAAGAAATGTTGCCTTGCTTGCAGTGGCTGCATTAAGCTTTGGAATACTTACCAATGCACAGGCGCAAACCGACACGGTAAAAACTGTAGTTGCCGTTCCGGTGGCCATAACGCCAGCCGTGCCAGCAGCAGACAAATCAGCCTGGTACAACAAAATATCAATCAGGGGGTATGCGCAGGTCCGCTATAACCGCCTGTTCGAAACCAACCCGCTCCTGAAGTGCGACCAATGCGACAGGTCCTTGGGCGAGAACGGTGGCTTCTTCATCAGGCGTGCCCGCATTATCTTCAGCGGTAATGTGCACGAGAGGGTCTTCATATATATCCAGCCGGACTTCGCTTCAGCACCAAGTTCTACTACGCTGCATTTCGTGCAGCTGCGCGATGCGTACTTCGACCTTGCTTTAGATAAGGAGAAAGTGTTCAGACTCCGCATCGGGCAGAGCAAAATACCCTATGGCTTTGAGAACATGCAGTCCAGCAGCAACCGCCTTACACTTGACAGAAATGATGCTTTGAACAGCGCCGTTGCAAATGAGCGCGACCTGGGCATCTTCTTTTACTGGACCCCTCCGGAGATACGCGCCAGACTGCAGGAACTGGCAAACGCGAAGCTGAAGGGGGCAGGAGACTACGGGATGGCAGGTATCGGTATTTACAATGGTCAGACAGCCAACAGGCCGGAAGCCAATAACAGCCAACACGTTGTAGCCCGCTTTACCTATCCGTTCAAGCTTGCTAACGGCCGCTTTATTGAACCGGGCCTGCAGGCCTACACAGGCAAGTATACTGTTACTCCGGACCAGCTTTCGCCAGGGGTTACAGTAGCACCGGAATATATAGATCGCCGCGTGGCTGCTACACTGGTTGTGTACCCGCAGCCACTGGGCTTCCAGGCCGAGTACAATGTTGGCGAGGGTCCTGAATATGATCCGGGAACAAAATCTGTACAGGTAAAGCCTCTGAAGGGGGGATATGCACAGGCTATGTACAAACTGGAGGTTGGCGACCAGGTTCTCCTGCCCTTCCTGAAAATGCAGTATTATGATGGCGGAAAGAAGCATGAGCGCGATGCTACCAGCCACCTGGTGTACGAAACAGAAATAGGTGCAGAATGGCAGCCTTTCAGAAACTTTGAACTGGTCGCAGATTATAGCATAGGCGACAGAACCATCAGCAATGCCCAGACGGTGAACAACCTTCCGGATAATTTATCAAGAAGAGGTGGCCTCTCCCAAGGCAACAGGCAGTATGGCAACAGGCTTAGGCTGCAGGCCCAGTTCAATTTCTAGCACAGCAACACCTTTTACAGATAAAATTTATACAGCAGTTCCCCCCGGACAAAAGCCGGGCGGAACTGCTGTATTCTTCTCAACCTAAAACAGAACAAGCACCACACGCTCCTCTACATGCCTTGCTTGGCGGCACAGCAGGTCCTCCCTTGTTCTGTATCAGATAGCTTAACATTATGGTAACATTAGGTTAATCAACAGATAACATCTTCTTCGTTATTTTACACCGTGAAACAGCAGCCAGAGCAGCCTGACTAACTGCAATGCTGGTACACCACCTGGACGGAGCATTTATAGCCTGACTAACTGTGAATGCTGTCGGACAACGTTAAGGAATGCCTGAAAGGTTATTTCTCACCTAAACCTACGAGGACGTGAATTATTTTTCCAAGGGAGCAGGATTACTGCTGCTCATGCTCCTGTTTTGGAGCAATAGTGTTTATAGCCAAAGTGTTATAAAGAGCAAGTTTGGCAAAGGCGTTTCTGTTGTGGCTGCAGACACTTCTTTCAGCATGAAGTTCAGCACAAGGTTCCAGACACTTTACCAGGGTGTTACCAATCCTTCTACAAATGAATGGGACGACAATTTCACGACCCGTCGTTTCCGCCTCAAATTTGACGGTTTTGCTTTCTCTCCAAAGTTCGTATATAAAATAGAGCTTGCCCTCAGCAACAGAGACATCGGTCATGACACGCCACTGATGACCAATAACGCCGACAATATTGTACTGGATGCCGTAGCGAAATGGAATTTTGCGCCTAACCTGTACTTATGGGCAGGCCAGACAAAGCTGCCGGGCAACCGTGAGCGTGTTATCTCTTCCCAAAACCTGCAGTTTGTGGACCGAAGCCTGTTGAACGCCCGCTTCAATATTGACCGGGATGCTGGCTTACAGCTGCACCATGAGCACCAGGTTGGCCAGGTGGTACTGCGCGAAATAGGCGCTATTACGATGGGGGAAGGCCGCAACATTACAGTTACAAATGCAGGTGGTTACGATTACACTGCCCGCGTTGAGGTGCTACCCTTTGGTTTTTTTGAAGGTAACGGAGACTATTTTAACAGCGACCTCCTTAGGGAAGAAACTCCCAAGCTGTCGATAGCTGCCACTTATGATTACAACGACAATGCCTCCCGCGAAGGTGGCCAGTTGGGCGATTTTTTAAGTGAGCAGCGGGACCTGAGTACTGTGTTTGTAGACGCGATGTTTAAATACAGGGGCTTTTCTTTTATGGGCGAGTATGCCAACAAAGAAGCGCTGAATAGCTCCACAATCCAGGAAACACAGGAAGGCCCTGTAGTAAGAAGAGACGCAGAGGGTAATATAGAAGAGGCTTTCACGACGGGCAATGGCCTGAACCTGCAGGCGGGCTACCTCTTTAAAACCAATTGGGAAGTGGCAGGCCGTTACAGCAATTATAACCCTACTCCTGTACTGGGGCGAAGAGCACAAGACCAATATACAATAGGTATATCGAAATACATTGTAGGCCATAACCTGAAGGTACAGAGCGATGTAACACTGCTGCAGCAGGAGCGCCGTGACGATGCCTACATGTTCAGGATGCAGATGGAAATCGCCCTGTAGGTTTTATATAAATTTAACAATTACTTAATACGCCACAAGGTGCAGGTTGTAAGCTTATACAGAACTTTGCACACATAAAGACACTAAAAAATCAAGCGTTAAAGGCCCAGTTACCTACATACACAACTAACTCAGATACAAGACAGTATACCCAACGCAAAGTAATATTCATATTTTTTTGAGGTCACCAAAACCCATTCAACCAATCAACCCCTAACATCTAATTTGTATGTTAAACCTTAGGCTTAACTTTTTTAAACTAAACGCCGCCCTCCTGGTAGGAGGCACTCTCCTCTTCAGCGCCTGTGGAGGCAACTCTAACGAAGGAACTGACAGCGACCTTTCCGGGAACATCCAGATAGACGGTTCTTCTACCGTATATCCTATCACCGAGGCTGTAGCGGAGGACTTTCGTGCTGAGGCACCAAATGTAAAAGTTACTGTTGGTGTATCTGGCACAGGCGGCGGTATGAAGAAGTTTTCGCGCGGTGAGATTGACATCGTGAATGCTTCGCGCACCATGAATGAGTCTGAGAAGCAGCTCGCGTCAGAAAACAATATTACGTTTGTTGAACTGCCAGTCGCTTACGATGGCCTGACCGTAGTGGTACACCCGGAGAACAACTGGGTAAACGACATTACAGTAGCAGAACTGAAGAAAATATGGGAGCCTGGTGCACAGGGCACCGTTACCAGATGGAACCAGATTCGTCCGGAGTGGCCTGACCAGGAGATACACCTGTACGGTGCCGGTGTTGAGTCGGGCACGTACGATTATTTTACTGAGGCTATTGTAGGCAAAAGCCATTCCAGCCGCGGTGACTATACGGCCAGCGAAGACGACAACGTGCTGGTGCAGGGTGTTTCTACTGACCCTTACGCGCTCGGCTTCTTCGGGTACGCTTACTACGACGAGAACAAGGACAAGCTGAAAGCTGTGCCGGTAGATGACCAGAACGACAGCAACGGCCAGGGCGCTATCATGCCTTCTCTCGAAACTGTAAAAGATGGCTCGTACGCACCCCTTTCCCGCCCGCTCTATATTTATGTAAACTCAAAAGCAGCCAGCAGGCCAGAGGTGGTAGAGTACGTGAACTTCTACCTTGACAATGCGGCAGAACTGAGCGAGGAAGTAGGCTACATCCCGATGCCTGCCGAAATTTACCAGGAGCAGAAGCAGAAGTTTGAGCAGTTCAGTTCTGGCACCAATGCCAGTGCTAACAACGCACAACAATAACTGACTAAACATAAACAGGCAGCGCAGGGTTAAATACTATCCCTGCGCTGCCTTATAGAAAGGAACAGCACCTTGAGAGCATCTGAAAAAATAATCGAGGGCTTGTTGTGGTTATCAGCCGTAATCACAATACTTATCACAGTCGGCATTATCTGGGTACTGCTATCAGAGTCGATAGCCTTTTTCAGCGAAGTGTCCATCGTTCGCTTTCTCACAGAAAAGGAGTGGACACCTTTGTTTGCCGATAAAAAGTTCGGCATCCTGCCACTGGTGGCGGGCACCCTGCTCACCACTTTTATTGCCATCGCGGTAGCACTCCCCCTTGGCCTGACCATCGCCATCTACCTGAACGAGTATGCACATGCCGGCTTTAAGCAGGTCATTAAACCAATGCTGGAGGTGCTGGCCACCATCCCGACGGTAGTATACGGCTTCTTTGCCCTGACAGTAGTTACTCCTTTTTTACAGCAGTTTATTCCTGGTTTGGCGGGCTTCAATGCCTTGTCGGCTGGTATTGTGATGGGCATTATGATCATCCCGATGATTTCCTCGCTCAGCGAAGATGCCATTAGCGCCGTACCGCGCTCCCTGCGGGAGGCTGCCTACGGCATGGGCTCTACCCGCCTGCAAACTGCTTTTGGCGTGATGGTGCCTGCGGCATCTTCAGGTATTGTGGTGTCTGTCATACTGGGTATCTCCAGGGCAGTGGGCGAAACCATGATCGTGGCCATTGCCGCTGGTCAGCAGCCACGCCTTACACTTAACCCGCTCGTGCCTATCGAAACCATCACGACCTATATTGTGCAGGTGAGTTTAGGCGACGTACCCCATGGCTCCTTGGAATACCGTACCATCTTTGCCGCTGGTATCACCCTGTTCATTTTCACGTTTGCGCTGAACAACATCAGCTTCTGGATAAAAAAGAAATATCAGGAAAAGTATGACTAACTCAGAAAAGAACCGGCTTAAAGACAAAGCATTCCAGGTTTTCGGTGTCTTCTGTACCTTCATCGGGCTGGTAATACTTGCTGTTTTTCTCGCTGACATCGCCATAGAAGGTTTTTCGCGCATTGATTGGGATTTCCTCACCAGCCTGCCTTCGCGCAGGGCAAGCCGTGCCGGTATCTTAACAGCCTGGGCAGGTACCCTGTGGATTCTGGTGCTGACGGCCATCATCGCCTTCCCGCTAGGTGTGGGGGCCGGCATTTACCTGGAGGAGTACAGCAAAAAGAACAAGTGGACCAACTTCCTGGAGATTAACATTGCGAACCTGGCAGGTGTGCCCTCCATTATTTATGGTTTGCTGGGCCTGGAGATTTTTGTGCGCCAGATGCGCCTTGGCGGCAGCCTGCTGGCAGGCGCCCTGACGCTGTCGCTCCTCATCCTGCCTATCATTATCGTAACTACCCGTGAGGCAATCAAAGCGGTACCCCGTAGCGTGCGCGACGGCTCTTTTGCCTTAGGCGCCTCTAAATGGCAAACGGTCTGGAACCAGGTGCTGCCAGCGTCTTTTGGCGGCATTCTGACGGGTATTATCCTGTCGCTTTCCAGGGCGGTGGGCGAGGCAGCTCCGCTTATTGTGATTGGTGCCTTAGCCTATGTGCCTTTTACGCCAGCCACGCCTTTTGATGAGTTTACGGTGCTTCCTATCCAAATCTTTAACTGGACCTCCAGGCCGCAGGCAGAATTTTTAACAAATGCAGCAGGAGCCATTATAGTTTTACTGGCAATTACCTTTTTGCTGAACGGAATTGCCGTATACTTACGCAACAGGCAGCAAAAGAAAGTGAAGTGGTAATAAAGGCCAGCAGGTAGCACCAGGGCAAAAGCGTAATCTTTCCTTCTACCGGCACATAGCAAAAAGGGCAGGTAGCCCGAAGCCAACGAATGCTTTGTGTCTTTAGCAAGGTAAAAACCTTACGCTGCGCCTTTTGTATAAGATTTATTCTCTTCTTTTATGAATAAAAAAACGATAAAGCTCGAAGCAAGAGAGCTGAATGCCTACTACGGCGACTTCCATGCCCTAAAGAACATCAACATTTCCATGGAAGAAAAAAACGTGACGGCTTTTATTGGCCCCTCTGGCTGTGGCAAGTCCACGTTTCTGCGCACCTTTAACCGCATGAATGACTACATCGACGGCTTCCGGACAGAAGGAGACATTCTGCTGGACGGAAGAGACATTTATGCAAAAGATGTACGTGTGGATGAGCTGCGAAAAGAGGTAGGCATGGTGTTCCAAAAGCCGAATCCTTTTCCGAAGAGCATTTTTGAGAACGTAGTATACGGCCTGAAAATACAGGGCATCAAGAAAAAGTCTGTTCTGGAGGAGGCGGCAGAGAAATCGCTGCGACGGTCTGCGCTCTGGGATGAAGTAAAAGACAAGCTCTCTAAGTCAGCACTGGCCTTATCGGGTGGGCAGCAGCAAAGGCTCTGTATTGCCCGCGCACTGGCTATCTCGCCCTCGGTGCTGCTGATGGACGAGCCTGCCTCTGCCCTCGACCCTATCTCCACAGCTAAGATTGAGGAGCTGATATACGAACTGAAGAACGACTACACCATTGTAATTGTGACGCACAACATGCAACAGGCTGGCCGGGTGAGCGACAACACGGCTTTCTTTTACATGGGAGAACTGGTGGAGTATGCCAAAACCAAAACCATGTTCACAAGCCCGCAGGACAACCGCACACAGAATTATATTACAGGCCGTTTTGGTTGAGTTATCCTGCATCCGTTACACGTATACTTTAGTTCCTCACCCATTAAATTATAAAAGATGCCTCATATAGATGTAGAGTTAGATAAGCTTAAAACAAAACTGCTGGAAATGTGGGATCTGGTGGAGTACCAATTGCAGAGCGGCCGTGAGGCCATGCTGCAAGCCGACCAGGAGCTGGCAAAGCAAATTATTAAGCGCGACAGAAAGGTAAACCAGTTCGACGTGAAGATAGACCGCATGTGCGAGAACTTCTTTGCGCTGTTTACCCCCGTAGCCGTTGACCTGCGCATGGTGCTGGCGGTGCTTAAGATAAACGCCAATCTCGAGCGCATAGGTGATACTGCTGAGGGTATTGCCCGCTTTGCAAAGAAGCTGGATACCCCTGTCAGCGAAGAACTGCTGGAGTTAACGAAGGTGCTGCCGATGTACGAAGAGGCCATAGCCATGTTTGCTGACTGCCGCGTAGCCTTTAAAAACAATGATCCGGTAATGGCTAAAACGCTGATAAAGCGCGATAAGGCCTTAGATAAAATCTACCGCAAATCAGACAGCATTGTGACAAAGTTCATGGCTAATAACCCGGAGAAGATTTCGGAGGCGCTCGCTATTTTGTCCATCATCAAAAAGGTAGAGCGCGTAGGTGACCAGGTTACCAACATCGCAGAAGAGATTATCTTCTACCGCGAGGCTAAAGTGGTTAAGCACAAGCAGGACAAGAAAAAGAAGAAGGATTAACTAATTGTTGAATGGTAAAATTGTTGATTGTTAGGATCAGCAATACTCAAAACATATAGAGCACGGGCCATGATGGCTCGTGCTTTTTCTTTGAATGAAGGCCTGAACAGCTTGTTCGTTTCACAGCCATTTAACCATTTACTACACAATAACCGCCTCAAAGCTACCTTCAAAGTAAATTGTACCTTACCTTTGCAGTAAAACTGAGAAGCAGTGCTGTTCAAAGAAGTTTTATACTTAATTCAGAAGGATTTGATGTTGGAATGGCGACAAAAGTATGCCTTTAATGGCATGCTGCTATATGTCGGCAGCACCGTATTTGTGTGCTTTCTAAGCTTTGGCATGCGATCAAACGTACTTTCAGTTCCTGTATGGAATGCGGTACTTTGGATTATCCTGCTGTTCACGTCGGTAAATGCCATTGCCAAAAGTTTTATGCAGGAGAACCGGGGACGGCTGCTTTACTTCTACTCCATCGTGAGCCCGCAGGGCGTTATACTGGCTAAGATAGTTTACAACACCCTGCTGATGCTGGTGCTGGCCTTAATCTGCTTCCTGTTCTATGCCCTGGTGCTGGGCAACCCGGTGCAGGATGTGCCCATGTTCCTGCTCTCACTCCTGCTGGGGGCTATTGGCTTCTCCACCTCCCTTACCATGATTTCGGGTATTGCCTCCAAAGCCGCCAACAGCGGTACACTCATGGCCGTGCTCAGCTTTCCCGTTATCGTGCCAATGCTCCTGATGTTGATTAAGATGTCGAAAAATGCCCTGGATGGCCTGGACCGTAGCCTCAGCCTCGACGAACTGCTTACCTTGCTCGCCATAAACATGATCGTAATCACTGTTTCTTATATTTTGTTCCCGTACCTTTGGCGTTCGTAAGGTGCTGGCCCCTGCCAGAGAAAAATGCATTTTTTTTCCGCAATTGGTGACGAAACCGGCTGGAAAATGTTAAAGGTAAAAGGAGCGGCGTGCGCTCAGTTAATTATATAAGAATGAAGAAAAATTGGTGGAAAATACTGGCCGTTTTGCTGTTGGTCTATACCATAGTGGCTGGTATGCTGTCGGAGGTGCCGCGTCTGGCTATCCTGAACGAAACCATCCGGAACCTGTACTTTCACGTGCCGATGTGGTTTGGAATGATCCTGATCCTACTCATATCTTTTGTCTACTCTATCAAATACCTGAACAAGCCTACGGTAAAAAACGATGTGATTGCCGCGGAGGCAGCCAAAGTAGGCATTCTGTTCGGCGTACTGGGTATCGTGACCGGTATGGAATGGGCTAAGTTTACATGGGGCGAGTACTGGAGCAACGACCCGAAACAGAACGCCTCGGCCATTGGCCTGCTTATTTACTTTGCTTACCTCGTGTTGCGCAGTTCCTTCAACGAACAGCAGCAAAGAGCCCGCATCAGTGCCGTATACAACATTTTTGCCTTTGCGGCCCTTATCCCTTTGCTCTTCATCCTGCCACGTATGACGGATTCACTGCATCCTGGCAACGGAGGCAACCCGGGCTTTAACACTTATGACATGGACAGCAGCCTGCGCATGGTGTTTTACCCTGCCGTTTTGGGCTGGACTTTGCTGGGCGTGTGGATTGTGAATGTAAAATCAAGACTAGAATTACTCAGACAACGATTATATGAAAGTGTTTAGAATACTGGCAGTGTGGTGCTTTATCCTATGCGCCACAGCAGGCATCCAGCAGGTGCAGGCCCAGACAGAAGCCACCACAACCGTGGTAGCTGAGCCGGAAGTAGAAATGGCCGATGTCCTTCGGCAGGACGGCAAAATTTATGTAGTGGTCGCCGTACTGCTTACTGTATTAGTGGGCATGATACTGTACCTTATCTCCTTAGACCGAAAGGTAGGAAAGCTGGAAGCGCAACTGAAAGACAGTTTAGTGAACCGCTAACCTGGCAACCCAAAGGCTACTATTTTTCCTTAAAAATTAGCCTGCCGCTATGGATTTATATTCTCCGGAAGCGTGTTAGGCAGTCAGAATAAGCACAACACATTTACATACTTAGATGAAGAAGTCACATATCATCGGGATCATTGTCATCGCTCTGGCCATTGGCATTATTATGTCTTCTGCAGGCGATGCCAGTACTTATGTGTCATTCGACGAAGCTATTGAGCGCGCCGAAGACGGCAACACTACTAAAGTGCACGTGGTAGGCCGCCTGAAGAAAGATGCAGCAGGCCATATCGTGGGCATGAACTACGACCCATTGGTTGACCCGAACTACTTTACTTTTATGCTGGTAGACACCAACCGCTTTGAGCAGCAGGTGGTATACTACAATCCCAAACCACAGGACTTTGAGCGTTCAGAGCAGGTAGTAATTACGGGCAACATGCAGAACAATGTGTTTGTGGCCGATAAAATCCTGCTCAAGTGCCCGTCTAAGTACGTGGAAAAAGAAATACAGCAGAATACAGCAAGCCTGTAAAAGAAGTTAAAGAGTTAGAAAGTTAGAGAGTTAAAAAGTGAAGACTCTCCTACCGGACAACTCTCTAACATTCTAACCCTCTAACTTTCTAACTTTTCAAGATGATAAATACGCTGATTGGGGATATTGGCCATGCGAGTGTGATTGTGGCTTTTGTGGCAGCCATTGTGTCCTCTTATGCCTATTTTATGGCCTCCCGCTCTAAAGTGGAGGCTACCGGAGACAACAGCTGGCGCAACCTGGCCCGTGGTGCATTTTATGTGCACGGAGCGGCTGTGCTGATGGTTGTCTTCAGTTTGTTCAACATTATTTACGAGCACCGCTACGAGTATTACTACGCCTGGAGCCACTCTTCCAACCACCTGCCGGTGCATTACATGATTTCCTGCTTCTGGGAAGGCCAGGAGGGCTCTTTCCTGCTCTGGATTTTCTGGCACGTAGCACTGGGGGTGGTGTTGATTAATACAGGTAAGAAAAACAAAGTGTGGGAAGCTCCTGTGATGGCGATGTTCTCGTTCGTGCAGCTCTTCCTGACTTCTATGATATTGGGTGTGGTGATTGGTGACCTGAAGGTAGGCTCCTCTCCTTTCATCCTGATGCGTGATTTTATGACGGATGCCCCGGTATTCGCCATGGACCTTAATTTTGTACCGCAGGATGGTACTGGCCTTAACCCGCTGCTCCAGAACTATTGGATGGTAATTCACCCGCCGACACTGTTCCTCGGTTTTGCCGCTACCCTGGTGCCATTTGCTTTCGCAATGGCTGGCCTTTGGAAAGGCAAGTTTGTAGAGTGGGTGAAGCCAGCGCTGCCATGGGCACTGTTTGCCGGCGTTATCTTAGGTATTGGTACCATGATGGGTGCTTACTGGGCTTATGAAACGCTGAATTTCGGTGGTTACTGGAATTGGGACCCTGTGGAGAACGCAGTATACATTCCGTGGCTGGTGCTGATAGGTGCTATTCACACCATGGTGGCCTACCGCCGTGGAAAGCAAGGCCTGAAAGCATCTTACATCCTTGTGATTGCCTCCTTTATCTTAATTCTGTATGCCACCTTCCTGACAAGAAGCGGTATTTTAGGAAATGCCTCCGTGCACTCCTTTACAGACCTTGGTTTGTCCGGTCAGCTATTCGCTTATTTAGCAGCGTTTGCGGTATTGGCGGCTGCCCTGCTGGTGTACCGTTGGAAAAGCATACCGACAACTGAGAAAGAATTATCAACTTACAACGGGGAATTCTGGGTATTTATCGGTGCTGCCGTACTGTGCCTTGCCGGTTTCCAGGTTTTGGTAACAACCTCTATCCCGGTATACAATTCTTTCTTAGGCTTCATTGGTATCGAATCTAATGCAGCTTTGCCTGCCGACCAGATTGAGCACTACACCAAATTCCAGCTATGGGCTGGTGTAGGTATAGCCCTTCTGTCTGGTATAGGGCAGCTGCTATGGTGGAACAAAGGCGAGAACACAAAGCAAACATTTCTGGATGCCATCACACTGCCAGGTATGTTAACACTTCTTTTCGCCAGCTTAATTATTGTGCTGTCGAAAATGGGCATGCTGTCTGAAACGATAGACAAGCCGGCTTATATTACCCTTTTAGTGACGGCACTTTTTGCTGTGTTTGCGAACCTGAGCATTATACTCAACCTGCTTCACAGAAAAGTATCGCTTTCGGGCGGTGCCGTATCGCACATTGGTATTGCCCTGATGCTGGTTGGTATCCTGTTCTCATCCGGCTACTCCAACATCATTTCGCAGAACACCTCCGGCATGGTGTACTCCCGTGAGTTCCCGGACGACATTAACCGTGACAACGTGCTGTTGTGGCGAAATACGCCTGTTGAAATGGACAAATATACCGTGAGCTATCATGGCCAGTTCATGGAAGTTAAGGGCGTGCCAGAATACGTGAATCGTGAATTGCTTTTCCCGACAGCAGATGAGTATAAAGCCATTGCCCGCGGCGACATAAAAGCAGGTGATAAGGTGTACTTTAAAACAGGAGACACATTAGATTTAGAGTCCCCGGAGAATACCTATTACCAGGTGCAGTACAAAGAGCGTGACGGCGACAAAGAATTTACGTTGTACCCGCGTGCGCAGGTGAACCCGAACATGGGCTTGCTCGCCTCTCCGGATATCAAGCACTTTGCAGACAAAGACCTCTACTCACACGTTTCCTCTGTTCCGGACCCGAACGAAGAAAAAGACTGGGGCGAACTGATGGAGTTTGACGTTGCAGCCGGCGACACGATTATCCTGAACGACTATGTTGCGGTGTTCAACGGCATCGAGCGTATAGAAAAAGTGCCCGGTGTAGAACTGGCACAAGGCGATGTGGCAGTGCAGGCGGATATGAAGATAATGGGTGAGCGCAAAAATTACCACGCGCACCCTGTGCTGATGATTAAAGACCAGATGATGGGCCGTGTGCCGGAAGAAGTAGCAGACCTTGGCCTGCGCATTACCTTCCTGAACATCGACACAGAAAATAATCGCTTTAAGATAGGTGTGAACGCCACGCAGAAGGACTACATTATCCTGAAGGCAATGGAGAAGCCGTTTGTGAACATCCTCTGGATAGGCACCATCATCATGAGCATTGGATTTGTGATGGCCATTGTTCGCCGTAACAAAGAAGGTGGTGGCAATACAAAAAAACCGGCTACCACACCGAAGCCGAAAAGAAAAGTGCAGGCAGCCTAAGCGGCCCCTCCTCATAATCAGAAAGCCTTTGCTCTGTAGCAAAGGCTTTCTTGCTTTAGAATGGATTCTGTTACAATAACATTCTAATTTCGCGGTATATGAAATCAACTCAAAAGATGCGTATTGCCTTTGTGGGCGCAGGCAATGTGGCCTGGCACCTGGCACAGGCACTTGCCAACGCCGGACATGAGCTAAAAGCTGTCTACAGCCGCCAGGGTACCTCCCGCGAAGCTTTGGCCAGTCTGTTGCCACAGGCTAAACCTCTTACACAGCCTGACTTAAGAGAGATAGAGGTGGATATCGTTTTTATCTCTGTTCCAGATGCTGTGTTGTCTGATACAGCCGCTGTGTTGCAGGTAAACCCTGGCACACTGGTAGTGCACACTTCTGGTTCACAGCCACTCAGCCTGTTGCAGCAGGTGCAGGAAGCACGTACGGGGGTTTTCTACCCCTTGCAGACTTTTTCAAAAAGCAAGCCAGTTAACCTGGCACAGGTACCGCTGTTGGTAGAGGCGCAGGATAAGGAGACACTACAGCAAATTGAGGCGCTGGCAGGAAGCATCAGCAAACAGGTACACCGGGTGTCGTCTGATTCCCGGAAACATCTGCACCTGGCGGCAGTATTTGCCTGCAACTTTACGAACCACCTGCTGGGCATCAGCCAGCAACTGCTGCAGGAAGCCAACCTGCCGAAGCAGTTGCTCCAGCCATTGATAGAAGAGACGGTAGCCAAAGCGGTGCTGCAGGATCCTTTTACAGTACAGACAGGCCCGGCCGTACGGGGCGACGAAAACGTACTGCAGGTGCACCTGCAGTTACTGCAGCAACACCCTGCTTATGCTTCGCTTTACCAGCAACTTACCCGAAGTATACAGGAAAAAGCGGCAGGCAGAGGCGGCAATGCAGAACCAGGCTAACCAAAATTCCCTTTCTCTGGTTTAAGTAACATGGCCAACATCAGCCGCCTGTTTTGATTCGGCTGAAGGCCTTCGTAAATTGCACGTTCAAAACAGATACAGAAGAAATGAAAGTTGTAAATATAACCTTTAAGTTTGCTGACGGCTCACCAGACATTACCCATCCTGCTGTGGAGGGGGAATCCGTACTGGATGTGGCCCTGAACAACGACATAAAACTACAGCATAACTGCGGCGGTGTGTGCGGCTGCAGCACCTGCCACGTATATGTGGAAGCAGGAATGGATGACCTGCCGGAGATTTCAGATAAAGAGGAAGATTATATTGACCGTGCTGTAGACCCGCGCATCAATTCCCGGCTGGGCTGCCAGTGCGTGGTGCAGGGAAACGAAGATATTGTAGTCACCATTCCGGAACAGGATTTCCTGGGACACTAGACATTTAACATTGATCATTTATCAGGTCTCGCCATAGAGTGTACTGATAAATGTTAATTGATAATTGATAAATGAAAAAGAGATGAATAAGAGTTACGAGCCACCAATACACTGGAACGATTATGAGGACATTGCCATGGCACTTTACGAGAAGTTCGGCGATGATTTCACAGAATCTAAAATCTACCGCATCCGCTTCACCGAACTGCTTGAATGGGTACTGTCGCTGCCAAACTTTGAAGGCACGCGCGAGCAGGCGAACGAGGGACACCTGGAGCAGATACAGGCTGCCTGGGTGTATGAGTGGCGTGACAACCAGGACTAAGCTTTCTCATCAGCGGTATAGTCTAATCACAGTATATTTTATACTTTTAAAGGTCTTTCTGAAAAAGAAAGACCTTTTTCTATTTTATGGAGGGCTTCATTACTGTGCCGGACTGGCCGGAACTATATGCTGCCGCTAACTTTATATCCAAACTTCTCTTTGCCTTTTATTACTTATGTCCATTACTCAAACAGATTTAACCCGCATCAACACCTTAGTTTTTGATGTGGATGGTGTCCTGACAGATGGCTTACTGTACTGTTTTGCCGACGGGGAACAGGTGCGTGCCTTTAACATCAAAGACGGTTTTGCCATTAAACATGCTATACAGCAGGGCTATCGTGTGGCTATTATAACGGGCAAAAACGAGCCTGGTGTGCGTAAGCGGCTTGAACAACTCGGCATTGAGGACATTTATACAGGTATAGAGGACAAGGTAGAAACCTTTGAGAACTATGTTTACATGCAGGGCATTCACCCGGCCACTGTAGCGTATATGGGCGACGATATGCCGGATTTTGAGGTAATGCAACGCTGTGGCCTGCGTGCCTGCCCGGCCGATGCGGCCGACGATATCAAAGAAATCAGCACGTTTATAGCTACGAGAAAAGGAGGCCGGGGCGCGGTGCGGGAACTGGTAGAGAAAATAATGAAAGCACAGGATACCTGGTAAGTAATACAGCTGAACGTATAGTAACAACTACGTATATATACATTTTTTACAAATCAATAGAAGATTTCTCTTAATAGCCTATTGTATATATAAAAATAATTTTCTAGTTTACGTGCAGTTTATTACCCAAATTAATTATCATTTTTATGAAGACAGGAAAAGTAAAGTTTTTTATTGAGTCAAAAGGTTATGGATTTATAACTGAAGACGAAACAAATGAAGATTTCTTCGTGCATGCAAGTGGCCTGAATGGCGTTGAAATTCAGCAGCATGACCTTGTAGAGTTTGACACTCAGGAAGGTAAAAAAGGAATCAACGCTGTAAATGTTAAAAGAATCTAATATAGTTTACTTTAACCATTACAGGAAAAGCCCCTTTTGCAAGGGGCTTTTTTATTGCCTTTTGCACTTGCTGCCGTACCTTTGCTACAGCTATCCCCTCCTCTTACATGAAGCCTTTTTTAACCCTTATACGTGCCCGGAACCTGGTACTGGTTGTGCTGAGCCAGGCGCTGGTGCAGGCCTGCCTGTTGGCAACTGGGGTAAACTGGGCGAAGGTACTGGAACCGGGTTTCCTCGCCCTCACCTTCTCCACCGTATGCATTGCTGCAGCCGGTTACATCATCAACGATTACTATGATGTAAAGATAGATGCTATCAACAAACCCGAACGGCTACTGGTAGGGCGAATCATCCGCAGGCGCCGGGCAATATTCGCGCACCTGATTCTGTCTTTTGCAGGAGTGGCAACTGGTATGCTTCTGATGGTGCCGGTAGGCCTGATAAATCTCGGAGCGGTACTGCTGCTGTGGGGTTACTCTGCCAGGCTAAAGAAGCTGCTTCTAATCGGGAATGTTGCCATTGCGCTGCTGTCTGCCTCTATGCTACTGGTAGTAGCTGTTTACAATGACACCCTGAACAAGACCACGCTGGGTTATGCCCTGTTCGCCTTCCTGATTTCGCTTATCCGGGAGATCATCAAGGACATTGAGGACATGAAAGGAGATGCCTCTTTTGATTGCCGCACGCTGCCCATAGTGGCAGGCATGCGGGGAGCCAAATACGTGCTGTACCCCCTTATTGCCATCTTCCAGGCTGTGCTGATAGCTGCTATCCTGCACCCTTCTACCCCGCTCATCTTCGACATCTATATGCTTTTACTGGTGCTGGCACCCAGCATCTGGATGGTGGTAAAGCTGGTTCGGGCAGATCGCAAAGCGGATTTCGGTTACCTGAGCAACCTCAACAAACTTATCATGCTGATGGGCATCCTGTCCATGTTATGGGTATAAAAAAGCCTGAAACCGAAGGCTCCAGGCTTAGCGTAACTAACAGGGTATAAGGGTAGGGTAAGGGTGATGCTTGTTGTCAGGCGGCGTTCCGCTACAGTCGTTTAGCAGACGCTGGCAAAGTCCTTTGATTCTTTTGTTAAAAAGAATATCTCTATAGCTATATATACGTAGTACAGAAGAACAGGTTATCAGAAGCAGCATATAAAATCTTATATTGTTCTGATTTCGTGTTATAACTTATATTTGTAAGCCTATGGTAGAGCCTCATACTGATACAACAGAAAAGACAAAGGAATTGCTGCAGCAGTACGCGCTCCGCAAAACCGGTTGCCGCATAGAGGTACTGGGCTTGCTGTTACGTAACAAGAGCGCACTGGCGCATTCAGACATAGAGAAGCAACTGGGAGATAAGTTTGATCGCGTTACACTCTACCGGACCCTTCATTCTTTTGAGGAAAAAGGGTTGGTGCACAGCATTAACGACGTAAGCGGTGCCGTGAAGTATGCGCTTTGCCAGGAAGCCTGCAACCATCAGCAGCACCACGACAATCACATCCATTTTAACTGCACTGCCTGTGGCCAGACCTTTTGCCTGAATGAGGTCCATATCCCGGCCTTGTCTTTACCTTCAGGATATAAAGTAGACAGCCTGCACTTTTCTGCACAGGGAGTTTGCAGCACTTGTGAAAAGCAACAGTAGCAGCATTCCTGCTTTTACGCGGAAGCAAAGTTAAACATCAACGAAAGGATAGTACCATGGCCCGCCACACAGACAATGCTGCCGCTTTCAGAGAGCTAGTTTCCTCGCCGGTTAAATTCCGCCTGTTTATGCTCTCCCGGCTGCCCATGGCCTACCTGGCAGGGCTGCGTGTCACCTCCCTTACCCACGGGCAGGCCACGGTTAGCATCCCATATAAATACCTCAACAAAAATCCTTTCAACTCCATTTACTTTGCCTGCCTCAGCATGGCCGCCGAACTCTCCACAGGTGTGCTTTGCATGATGCATGTACATAAATCCACCCCGGCTGTTTCAATGCTGGTGGTGCACATGGAGGCTGATTTCACAAAAAAAGCTGTGGGCAGAATTTTGTTCACCTGCCAGGATGGGGAAAGCATACATGCGGCCATTGAGCAGACCAAGGCCACCGGAGAGGGTGTAACCGTTATAGCCACCAGCACAGGCACAGACGAAAACGGTGACCAGGTGGCTACATTCCGCTATACCTGGTCGCTGAAGGCAAAGCGGAAATAAAAACAACTTACATTGAGCATTACGTGACACACCGGCACTTTATCATACATAAACCCTACGGGTACCTCAGCCAGTTTCTGAGCGACCCTAAAAAGCAGAAAAAGAAAAAGGTATTGGGTGAGCTTTACGACTTCCCGGAAGGCACCATGGCCATTGGCCGTTTAGATGAAGGCAGCGAGGGCCTGCTCCTGCTCACCACCGATGGAAAAGTAAGCGAGCATGTCCGCAGCAGCCATGTAGAGAAGGAGTACTATGCACAGGTAGACGGCCTGATAACCAGCGAAGCCATAGAAAAACTTCAGCAAAGCATGGAACTCAACTTTGAAGGAGACCGGCGCAGAACCAAACCCTGCACAGCACGCCTGCTGGAACAGGACCCGGGCTTTCCGGAACGCAGCCGAAGGGTGAGAGACGACAGGCACGGCCCAACCAGTTGGGTATCCATCACGCTGACGGAGGGCAAGTTTAGGCAGGTAAGAAAGATGACCGCAGCCGTTGGTTTCCCGACCCTGCGCCTGATCAGGGTACGTATCGGGGCCATTCACCTGAACGGCATGCCGCCCGGAGCAGTGCAGGAAGTAGGTGCCTTTCCGCTCACCACATAGGTGCAAACAGGAAAAGAGCTGATGTCATCCTGTACATTGAAGGTCAAAAGCTGTAATTTTACCCCACGTGATTTTACCTCAAAAGAAGAGACATGAGTAAAGCAAATTGGACAACCGTAAAAGAATACCAGGATATAACCTATAAAAAATCAGACGGCGTAGCCCGCATTGCCTTTAACCGGCCAAACGTGCGCAATGCTTTTCGGCCTAAAACCGTAGCGGAGCTTTTTGAGGCTTTCCTGGATGCCCGCGAAGACACCTCCATCGGCGTTGTGCTGCTTTCGGCAGAAGGCCCGTCTACCAAAGATGGCGTTTACTCCTTCTGTAGTGGCGGCGACCAGAATGCACGTGGCCACCAGGGCTATGTGGATGAGGAAGGAATGCCCCGCCTGAACATTCTGGAAGTGCAGCGCCTGATTCGCTTTATGCCTAAGGTGGTGATTGCCGTGGTACCAGGCTGGGCAGTAGGCGGCGGCCACAGTTTGCATGTAGTCTGTGACCTGACGCTGGCAAGTAAAGAGCATGCCATTTTCAAGCAGACTGATGCCGACGTAACCAGCTTCGATGGCGGCTATGGTTCGGCTTACCTGGCAAAAATGGTTGGCCAAAAGCGTGCCCGTGAAATCTTCTTTTTGGGTAGAAACTATTCTGCGCAGGACGCCTACGACATGGGCATGGTGAACGCTGTGATTCCGCACGAAGAGTTAGAGGATACTGCTTACCAGTGGGCACAGGAAATTCTGGAGAAGTCCCCTACCTCCATTAAAATGCTCAAGTTTGCCTTCAACGCTACCGACGACGGCATGGTAGGCCAGCAGATTTTTGCCGGCGAAGCCACACGCCTCACTTATATGACCGAGGAAGCCAAAGAAGGTCGCAATGCCTTTTTAGAGAAGAGAAAGCCGAACTTCAAGGACATTAAGTGGATTCCGTAGAGTAGTCAACTTATAGAGATTTAAATTAATAGGCGTAACAGCAAAGGATTATACTTACGCTGGTGCGAGCTTGCAGCTCGTACCTTTTCTTGAACCTTTTTCATCAATGTGGTTTGTACGGTGAAAAGGATGGAGATACGAGCTGTAAGCTCGCACCAGCAAAGGACATTAAGAGGATTCCGTAGAGGGAATTCTGCAATAGAAGAAAAGATTCCCCTCCTCGGAGGGGCCAAGGGTGGATTCTCCTTCATCTGACCAGAGAACTTTACTCACTTCTTCCCCTCCCTTACATAATATCAGCCATACTTGCTGGCTTCTACAGGCAAACCCGCTATATTTGCGGCTTCATTACAAACTGTACTTTTGGAACGACCAGATAAGAAGAATATAGTCATTTTTGCTTCGGGTTCGGGGAGCAATGCCCAGCGCCTGCTGGAGCACTTCGAGCACCACCCGGAAATACGTGTGGCCGCCCTGTTCTCCAACAACCCGAAAGCGTATGCCCTAAAAAGAGCCGAGACATATCATGTCCCGGCTCTTTTGTTTTCACGCGAGGAGTTCCT
The DNA here is from genome assembly GCF_054779655.1 of Pontibacter brevis. NCBI lineage: Bacteria > Pseudomonadati > Bacteroidota > Cytophagia > Cytophagales > Hymenobacteraceae > Pontibacter > Pontibacter brevis. The sequence goes on along the minus strand of NZ_BAAGXV010000023.1, from coordinate 68,150 downwards.
GAACTCTGACAAGGTACTGCAGCAGCTACAGCAGTTTAACCCGGACCTGATTGTGCTGGCAGGCTTCCTGTGGCTGGTGCCCAAAAACCTGCTCCAGGCCTTCCCGAACCGCATCATCAACATACACCCGGCCCTGCTGCCACAGTATGGCGGCAAAGGCATGCATGGGCTGCATGTGCACACCGCTGTGGTGCAGGCCGGTGAAAAGGAGTCCGGCATCACCATCCACTACATCAACGAAGAGTACGACAAAGGCGCTTTTATACGGCAGGAGCGCTGCCCGGTGCTGCCCACCGATACGCCGGAGGACCTTGCTGCCCGTGTGCTGCAGTTAGAGCACAGGTACCTGCCCCTGGTGGTGGAGCAATTGTTAGCAGAACAAAATCAACCTGATAAAGAAGATTAACCTTACAAATAACCCATACCATGCAATCCGTTAAAATCAAATCCGCACTCATCTCGGTTTACTATAAAGACCGCCTGGAGTCACTTGTAGAGCTTCTGAAGCAGCACAACGTGACGATTTACTCTACCGGCGGCACGCAGACCTTCTTAGAGGAGCAGGGCGCCAAGGTAGTAGCTGTAGAAGACCTGACAGCTTACCCGTCTATTTTCGGAGGCCGTGTAAAAACGCTTCACCCGAAAGTATTCGGTGGCATCCTGCACCGCCGCGACAACGAAAGCGACCTTACTGAAAGAGAGAAATTCGAGATTCCGCCCATCGACCTGGTGGTAGTGGATTTGTATCCGTTTGAAGAAACAGTGGCCTCAGGTGCTTCGGAGGCAGACGTGGTTGAGAAAATAGATATCGGCGGTATCTCCCTGATTCGCGCAGCAGCTAAAAATTTTAAGGATGTGCTGATTGTATCGTCCAGGGACCAGTACGATGCTGTAGTAGAGCTACTGCAAGCCAAGGATGGCGCCACAGACCTGGAAGACCGCAAGCGCTTTGCTGCCAAGGCTTTCGATGTTTCCTCTCACTACGACACCCATATCTTCAACTACTTGAACGCCAATGGCGAGGAACAGGTATTTAAGCAAAGCGAGCGTGAAAGCACCCCGCTGCGCTACGGCGAGAACCCGCACCAGAAAGGCACATTCTATGGAAAACTGGAAGACCTTTTCGAGCAGCTGAATGGTAAGCAACTGTCTTACAACAACCTGGTGGATGTGGATGCTGCCGTGGCACTGGGTGCAGAATTTGAGGAGCCTACCGTGGCCATCCTGAAGCATACCAACGCATGCGGCTGCGCTACCGCCGACACGATAAAAGAAGCTTACCTGCTGGCGCTTTCTTCTGACCCGGTGTCTGCCTTCGGTGGCGTCATCTTCGCCAACAGAACCATCGACCTGCCTGCTGCAGAAGAGCTGAACAAGCTGTTTTTCGAGGTCCTCATTGCCCCTGAGTTTGACGCCGATGCCCTGCATCTGTTAAAGTCAAAGAAAAACCGCATCCTACTGAAGCAAAAGCCGGTAGAGCTGCCTACAAAACTGTTTAAGACATTGTTGAACGGTGTAATTGAGCAGGACAAGGATTTAGCGACTGAAACAGAGGCTGACTTCAGAACCGTGACAAAGCGTGAGCCAACAGCGGAAGAGAAAAAGGCATTTGTATTTGCCGCTAAGGTTTGCAAGCACACCAAGTCGAACACCATCGTACTGGCAACAGACAAAATGATGTATTCCAGTGGTGTAGGTCAGACCTCCCGCATTGATGCCATGCGCCAGGCAATTGAGAAAGCCCGTAGCTTTGGCTTTGACGTGAGCAAAACGGTAATGGCCTCCGACGCTTTCTTCCCATTTGCGGACAGCGTGGAGGTGGCAAACCAGGCCGGTATCAAGGCAGTGGTACAGCCCGGCGGTTCCATCAAAGACCAGGACTCTATTGACTACTGCGATGCCCATGACATGGCAATGGTGATGACAGGCGTGCGCCATTTCAAACATTAAACCTTGCTCTTATAGCGTTGAAAGTCCTTGGGTTCTGAAAGACCTAGGGACTTTTTTATGCTTCGCCTGCCGGCTCACCGCCTCCTGCCCATGAGAAGAAAACAAAAAAGCCTTCAATTTTTTGCCACTGCATCCGTTATACAGGTTCTTCTGCAGCATAGTGCAGGATAGACGGTATAAAAAACCTTTAATTTGTTAGGCTTTGACTGCTACGTTATTAATTCCGCTGAAATTCACTAATTTTGCCGCAAGTTTCTGACCAGGAACATTGTATATTTAAAATATAATTAGGCACTATAGTGCCTGACGCTTTAGAATGGGACTATTCAACTTTTTGACCAGTGATATAGCAATTGACCTCGGTACTGCCAATACGCTGATCATCCATAACGATAAAATTGTAGTAGACGAGCCTTCCATTATCGCCGTTGACCGCACCACAGGCAAAGTACTGGCTATCGGGCGCCAGGCAATGCAGATGCACGAGAAAACCCACGAGAATATCAAAACGATCCGCCCGCTGAAAGACGGTGTGATTGCTGACTTCCACGCGGCTGAGGAAATGATACGCGGCATGATCAAGATGATTGACACAGGCCGCCGCCTGTTCCAGCCGTCCCACCGCATGGTTATCTGTATTCCATCCGGCATCACAGAAGTGGAAAAACGCGCTGTACGTGACTCTGCCCAACATGCCGGCGCTAAAGAAGTGTGGATGATCCAGGAGCCAATGGCTGCGGCCATCGGTATCGGCATCGATGTAGAGCAACCCATCGGCTCTATGATTGTGGACATTGGGGGTGGTACAACAGAAATTGCCGTAGTAGCCCTTTCCGGTATCGTGTGCGACCAGTCTATCCGCATTGCCGGGGACGTGTTCACCAAGGACATCCTGGACTATATGCGCCGCCAGCACAACCTGCTGATTGGAGAGCGCTCTGCTGAGAAAATTAAGATAGAGGTAGGTGCTGCGCTGACAGAGATTGAGAACCCACCTGCCGACTACGAAATACGTGGCCGCGACCTGATGACAGGTATCCCGAAGGTGATCAAGGTAACATACCAGGAAATTGCCATTGCTTTAGATAAATCCGTTTCTAAAATAGAGGAGGCTGTGCTGAAGGCGCTGGAAATTGCGCCGCCGGAGCTATCTGCTGACATCTACGACAACGGCATTCACCTGACAGGCGGTGGCGCGCTGCTGCGTGGCCTGGACAAGCGCCTGGCTGCTAAAACAAAACTGCCTATCCACATTGCGGAAGACCCGCTGAGGGCTGTGGTACGTGGTACAGGTGCTGCTATTAAGAACATCGAAGGATTTAAGAACGTCCTGCTCACCTAACAGGGCTGCTTCATGCGGAATCTTTTTGCTTTTATTTACCGGTTCCGTGCTTTCCTCCTGTTTGTGCTACTAGAGGTATTGTGCGTGTACCTGATTGTGCGTTATAACACGTACCAGGGTGCCGCTTTCTTTAATTCGGCAAACAATTACGTGGGGCAGGTGCTGGAGTTCCAGAGCGGGATAACAGACTATTTCCGGTTAACATCCGTCAACAACTCGCTGGCGCACGAAAATGCGGAATTGCGGAAGGAGTTGATGCGATACCGTACGCAGCAGGTTTTCGACAGCACCAATGTGCTGGACACCACCTTCTACGCCGCCACCGACACAAGCAAAACCGCACCCTATATCCTGCACGCTGGCAGGGTAATCAACAATTCGGTGCGCCGCATGAACAACTACCTGACACTTTCTGTTGGCGCTGCGGATGGCGTAAAGCCAGGTATGGGTGTTATCTCTCCTGACGGGGTGGTAGGCCGTGTCAAGACAGTATCAAGAGATTATGCCACAGTTACCTCTGTGCTGCACTCGCAGATGCTGGTATCAGCCAAGATAAGGAGCAGTGACACATTTGGCACAGTTAAGTGGAACGGCGGCGACTACCGCACGGCCCTGCTGGACTACATTCCGCTACATGTGAACCCTGCTGCAGGCGACACTGTGGTGACAAGTGGCTTTAACACTGTTTTCCCGGAAGGCATAATAGTGGGCACTATCACATCTGTGGAAAAAGAGCAGGATAAGAGTTTTTACACGATAAGGCTTCAACTGGCTGTTGATTTTGCACAGCTTTCTTACGTGTATGTGGTGGAGAACACAAAAAAAGAAGAACGCGAAAACTTAGAACAGGAGGCAGGAATCGTTACAGATGAACAGTAGTTTTGGCATACGGCATATCCTGCAGTTTATACTGTTTGTAGCATTACAGATTCTGCTAATGGACAACCTGGTGCTCTTCAGTACCGGTTTCTGCTTCATCTACATTGCTTTTCTGTTGTTTTTGCCTATTGGCATGAACAGGGTGTGGCTGCTGCTACTCGGCTTTATGACAGGCTTTACAGTAGACATGTTTTACGATACTGTGGGCATACACGCAGCTGCCAGCGTATTACTGGCTTTTTTAAGGCCGCATGTATTGAACCTTCTAACACCACGTGACGGTTATGATGCCGGAGATTCCGTTAACATTCACGTGATGGGTTGGCGTTGGTTTCTGGCCTATACGCTCATGCTGGCACTGTTTCATCATGCGGCAGTGTTCTTTCTGGAAACAATCAACTTCCAGACAGCTTTGTATACACTAGGCAAGATACTGGCCAGCACCCTGTTCACAACAATCGTGATGGTCATTCTCCAGCTCCTGTTCTTTTCGCCTAAACGAGAGCGGATAGATTATAGATGAACTACCTAGAGACTCGCAAGTACATTATTCAAGGCATCTTCCTGTTGGTGGGTGCCCTTTTTGCCCTCCGTTTATTCTACATCCAGGTGGTGGACAGCAGCTACAAGCAGGCTGCTGAAACCAATGCCATCAAACCTGTTGTCCAGTATCCGTTCCGGGGCCTGATATACGACCGTAACGGAGAGCTACTAGTGCAGAACACACCGGTATATGACCTGATGGTGATACCCAAAGAGGTAAAGGCACTGGATACCCTGCGCCTGGTGGAACTGGTAAACCTGCCTCTGGAGGATGTGCGGGAGCGCCTGAAAAAGGCTCGCGCTTATTCTTACGTACAACCCTCTGCTTTTTACCAGAAGCTCAGCACAGAGGAATTTGCCCGCATCCAGGACAACCTCATTGACTTCCCTGGCTTCTATATCAATGCCCGCACAGCGCGTGGCTATCCACACCAAAGCCTGGCACATGCGCTGGGTTATATTGCTGAAATCAGTCCGAAGCAGCTGGAAGACTCCACCTACAGAGGTTACCGCCCCGGCGACTATATTGGCAAAAGCGGTATAGAGCTGGAGTATGAGCAGTACCTGATGGGCAAGCGGGGAGTGAAGTACAAAATGGTGAACGTGCGGGGCGTGGAGAAAGGCTCGTTTAAGGATGGCGCCTACGACACACTTTCTGTAGCCGGCGAGAACCTCATCAGCACCATCGACCTAGACCTGCAGGCCTATGGCGAATACCTGATGAATGGCGCCAAAGGCAGTATTGTGGCAATTGAGCCTGCTACAGGAGAGATTTTAGCTTACGTCTCAGCGCCTTTCTACGATCCCAATTTATTTACCGGCAAAGACTACGGCAAGAACTATATGACCTTGCTTCAGGACTCGAACAAAACCATGTTCAACCGCCCGATCATGGCCGACCGGAATCCCCCCGGCTCTATTTTTAAACTGACACAGGCCTTAATTGCCCTGGAGGAGGGAGCCATTACGCCCCAGACAACATTTGCGTGTAACAAAGCACTGGTGAACTGCCATGCTCATCCATCGCCGCTGAATTTATATGGTGCTGTGCAGCACTCCTGTAACCCTTACTTTTATCAGGCTTACAAAGCGCTTATTAACAGGGGCAGGTCTAAGAACACGTTCAAAGACACAGCCCTTGGCTTGAAAGACTGGCGGGAGCAGGTGCTCACGTTTGGGTTCGGACAGAAGCTGGGCATCGACATTCCGGGTGAGAAATCAGGCATCATCGCCTCCACTGACTTGTATGACCGCGTGTACGGAAAGAACCGCTGGAAATATTCTACCATTTACTCCCTCAGCATTGGTCAGGGTGAACTGGGCGTGACGCCGCTCCAGATGGCAAACTTTATGGCAATAGTCGCCAACAAGGGTTATTATGTAACACCGCACATCATCCGATCGGTTGGCGGGAACGGGAAGCCGCTGAAAGAGTACCAGGAAAAGCATTACACTTCTGTTAGCGCAAAGCATTTTGAGCCTATCATTGAAGGCATGGCAGAAGTGGTGCGCGCCGGCACAGCCCGGAGAGCGAACCTGGAAAAGGTGGGCATTGTAGTTTGTGGCAAGACCGGTACCGCTCAGAACCCACAGGGTGCTGACCACGCCGTATTCGTGGCCTTTGCACCCAAAGAGGACCCTAAAATCGCCATTGCGGTGTATGTGGAGCATGGCAAGTGGGGAGGACAGTCAGCGGCTCCTATTGCAGGCCTGATGATTGAGCAGTATTTAACAGATACTGTTACTATAAAGGAACAGGAGAAGTGGGTACTCAGCAGAGAGTATCTGAACATTAAATCTAACTAAGGCCATGGGTGTTGAGCAGAAAGTAATTGGAAGCAGCAGGGTGATGTCTCCCGCTCCGGGCAGGCGCTCCTCCGGGAGCCGTATGCTCCAGAACATGGACTGGCTGACCGTGCTGATGTACTTCCTGTTAGTGGGCCTGGGCTGGATGAACATTTACGCAGCCGTTTACAGCCCTGACAACGTGGTAAACATCATGAGCTTCGATATTAACTCCGGTAAGCAGCTGGTGTGGATTGGTGCCTCCCTAATACTCATCATTGTGTTGCTGGTGGTGGATTATAAGGTATATGAGCACCTCGCTTACCCCATTTACGGTGGTATTATCCTGCTCCTGCTGGTTACGCTGGTGGTGGCCAAGCCCATTGCAGGCTCCAGGTCCTGGCTTGATTTAGGAGGAGGCATACGCCTGCAGCCTGCCGAACTGGCTAAGTTTGCCACAGCGCTGGCCGCCTCCAAGTTCCTGAGCACGATTAACCTGCGCCAGCAGAACTTCAAAGACCAGATGAAACTGGCGGCTATTACGCTACTGCCTCCTGCCATTATCATCATGCAGAACGAGACAGGTTCGGCACTGGTGTTTGCGGCTTTCATACTTGCCTACTTCCGTGAAGGCATTTCGCCGCTGATTCTAATTATTGGGGGCTCCGCAGCCGCTATTTTCATTCTTACGCTGCTTATTCCGAAGATATACCTGATCATGGGGGTAACGGTGCTACTGGCGCTAGCCACCTGGCTGGACTACCGCCTGCTGCGCCGCTACAAAACTATGATTGCCTTATGGGCAGTGGTAGTGGGTATGATATTCAGTGTTGACTTCTTTGTAAACAACGTACTGCAGCCTCACCAGCAGAACCGCATCAAGGCCCTTATCAACCCGGAGGCAGACCCACTCGGTTACGGCTGGAACGTAACACAATCCAAAATTGCGATTGGCTCCGGTGGCTTCTGGGGCAAAGGATTTCTGGAAGGTACTCAAACCAAATTTGACTTTGTGCCGGAGCAAAGTACTGACTTTATCTTCTGTACCATTGGGGAAGAGCAGGGTTGGGTAGGCAGCACCATCTTGATTGGCCTGTTCATGTTCCTGCTGACCCGTATCGTGATGATTGCCGAACGGCAGAAATCAGTCTTTGGGCGCACCTACGGCTACTGCGTAGCTTCAATTATCTTCTTTCACTTTCTGGTGAATGTAGGTATGACTATTGGGTTGGCGCCTGTAGTGGGGATTCCACTGCCCTTCTTTAGCTATGGTGGCTCCTCTTTGTGGTCTTTTACTATCCTGCTGTTCATCCTCATCGCCATCGACGCGAACCGCAGCCAGGATCTGGCACGCTAATACTGTACCATATTTTCTGTCTTTTATTTGCTGCATGAGCATCATTTTAGAGTGTCAATGCAGCAAATAAAAGACAGCAGCGCCAGGAAGTGGGTCTTTGTATAAACTCCTAGCTCAAATTTGTCCGCCCGCAAGCAACCGGAACCTGAATGGCACTTTTACGGCAACAGCAACAGGAATGGAAAAGCAAAAGTGGCAGGAGTGAAGCCCCGGTTCCTGGTTTACCTGGATGCTTTCGGAGCTTCACCTACTGGTATTCCCTCAGGAATTTAAACTGGAATTTCAGCCTCATTACGAGTGAATTAACAAAAAGTTTAGGATTTTATCTCTCAAAATTTGCGTTTGCATTGTGCTTTTCCTATAATTACATAAGAACAGCAAGCAATACTTACAGCCATTATTCAGTAGTTTACCTCTCCATTAAACATGAACGGATTATGAAAGACTTCCTCCTCTTTTCAAAAACCCTTCTCCGAGACAAAGAACACTTACTCCGAATCCTTTTTATGACATTCCTGATGATAGCGCTCGCTGTTTGGGGTGCACGTGAGGAGCAAGCTTACTTAAAGCAGATATACTTTGTGTGTTCCGCTTGGAGCCTGGCTATGGTGGCTTTCATCTTCGGGTATTCCTACCGCCACCGCAACGAGGTAGAGTAAGCGCCCTGACTTTACTGAACTAGATGCCATTTTTTGGAGGAAGACAGGCTAGGATGCCTCACGCTCTTCCTACCATGTATCTTGCTTGTCTGATAATCCATGCCTGCACCAGCATACTGGTCTGGAACCGTAACCTCCTGCTTCAACTGTGGTATTCCCACAATTATGTTCACGGCTGTCTGCTGCTAGAATAGCAACTTCTCCTTTAGTCTCTTTTATACTATACAGTTAAAGCCTTTGCTCCCTTTTGCAGCGCGTGCAAACCCGCATCGTACTCTTTAGCTCTCTTGAACGCTTTGGCAAATGTACTTCCCGTTTACCTTTTATATGCAGGCATACATTTGCCTCTTCCAGAAGTAAGTAGCCCCTTCCCAAACAATATACCTGGTAAAGTGTTCCTAAGATAAAGGACGCTAGCGGCAGCCTCTCTTTTATTTCAATTTGCACCAAATTAAATTCATACCTATGAAACCAAAAACAATGTTATCTCTCATGCTATTGGGCTCTGTTGCTTATTTCTGCATTGAATTAACCGTAGCAGATTGAAGGCCTGAACACGTATAGGACAACCTGCAGAAATTTGCTGCCCGCAACTTTAGCACCCATACATGCCTACCCATAAGGCTTTTCCTCTGGAACATCTGCTCTTTGCCCTGCCTTTAGCGCTTGTACCTTTACGAGCAGGAAGCCTATAAAAGCAAAAACCCGCTTAAACGGTGTCTAGAGCGGGTTTTTCTGTTGATTGTGTTTCACCTATATAGGGCGTGCTGTACCAGGAGCGGGAATCGAACCCGCACGGCCTTGCGGCCACAAGATTTTAAGTCTTGCGTGTCTACCAATTCCACCATCCCGGCAACCTTCAGGAGCGGTTCCTGAAGTGTAGACTTTAAAAAGCAAAGACGTTGTTAGAGCACAACGTCTTTGCTTTTTATTTTGCCTGAGCGGGAGACGGGATTCGAACCCGCGGCCTCGACCTTGGCAAGGTCGCGCTCTACCAACTGAGCTACTCCCGCTTTTTTGTTTTTCCTAAACCGCCGTAGTGATTTAGTGATGCAAAGATATAGACAAAATCTGACTTGTCAATAGCCTCTACAAAAATTTTCTCCCCTTTTCACCCTTCCACCTGATTTTCAGGGAGAAAATTTTTAAACTTTTTAAACTCCTGGCTCCTTCTGAACATTAGAAAGGGCTGTTTTAGCAAATTACATAAGCTATAAATTCCTTCTTTTATAGCTTATGTAATTATTTAACCTCCAAAAGCCTCCAACTGACAGTAAGGAAGCCGCTGTGTTACGAATTCACCACCTTATCCTGCAGAAGGCCTTTAAGCTCGTTTAGCTTTAACAGCGCCTCTACCGGCGTAATGGTGTTGATGTCTAAGTTTTCCATCAGCTCCTTTGCCCGCACCAGATTGGGATCATTCAGTTCGAACATACTGAGCTGGAAGTTATTTTTGGGGGCTGTTTTCATTTTCTGCTGCGGGGAATGCTCCGATACCTTCTCCTTTTCGAGGTGGTGCATGATCTCGTCGGCACGTAATACCACGTTGTTTGGCATCCCCGCCATCTGGGCCACATGAATACCGAAGCTGTGCTCACTGCCGCCTTCCACCAACTTGCGCATAAACAGGATTTTGCCTCCTGCCTCACGCACCGATACGTTATAGTTCTTTACCCGCGGCAGGTCCTCGGCCAGCTGGTTTAGCTCATGGTAGTGCGTGGCAAAGAGCGTTTTGGCTTTGAACTTCGGATGGTTGTGCAGGTGCTCCACAATGGCCCAGGCAATGGAAATACCATCATAGGTGCTGGTACCGCGGCCAATCTCATCCATCAGCACCAGGCTGCGGTCTGAGAGGTTGTTCAGGATACTGGCCGTCTCCGTCATCTCCACCATAAAGGTAGATTCGCCCTTCGAGAGGTTATCCGAGGCACCCACACGGGTGAAGATCTTATCGATAATACCTAACGCAGCGGCCTCTGCCGGCACAAAAGAACCAATCTGAGCCATCAGCACAATCAGGGCCGTCTGGCGCAGCAAAGCACTTTTACCGGCCATATTCGGTCCTGTGATGATGATGATCTGCTGTTCCTCATTATCCAAAAGGATATCATTGGGCACATAACTCTCCCCTAAAGGCAATTGCTTCTCGATAACCGGGTGGCGGCCCTTCTTAATATCCAGCACATGGCTGTCGCTTACATCCGGCTTCACATAGTTGCTGCTCAAAGCAATGCTGGCAAAGGAGCTGAGGCAGTCGATAACCCCAATTACTTTAGCGTTTTGCTGTACCTGCGCCACATAATCCAGGGCATGCAGCACCAGGTCGTTAAACAGGCTGAACTCGATGGTGAAGATGCGCTCCTCGGCGTTCAGAATCTTCTCCTCGTAAGTCTTCAGCTCCTCGGTAATATAACGTTCAGCGTTCACCAATGTCTGTTTGCGTATCCAGGAAGCCGGCACTTTGTCTTTGTGCGCGTTACTTACCTCCAGGTAATAGCCGAATACTTTGTTGTAGGCAATTTTAAGAGAGCTGATGCCGGTATTTTTGATTTCGCGCTGCTGCACCTGCGCCAGGTAATCTTTGCCCGAGAAAGCAATAGCTCTCAGTTCATCCAGCTCCGCATTCACGCCCTCGTTTATCATGTTGCCCTGGTTGGTGAGCATAGGTGGCTCCGGCTTCAGCACATTCCGGATCTCTTCCCGCAGACCATCGCATGGCGCTAACTGCGCTGCCAGCCGCTGCAAGGCAGGTATATCACTCAAAGCTAAGGCTTTTTGGATAGGCAGGATGGCTTCCAGCGCCTTTGCAAGCTGCACCAGCTCCCGTGGGTTCACGCGCCGCACGGCCACTTTAGAGATAAGACGCTCGAGGTCGTTTATTTGCTTCAGGTGCTGCGTGAGCTCGTTCAGCAGATCTCCATGCTTTGTCAGGGCCTCCACGGTATCCAGGCGGCGGCGGATTTGGGCTACGTCTTTCAGCGGCAGCACCACCCACTTTTTCAGCAGGCGCGCGCCCATTGGGGTTACCGTCTGGTCCAGCACCTGTATCAGGGGCACACCTTCCGGGTGCTGCGGGAAGAGCAGTTCGAGGTTACGTACCGTGAAGCGATCGAGCCACACATACTTGTCCTCCTCCAGGCGGGAGATGGTGGCAATGTGGCTGATTTCGTTGTGCTGCGTTTCGGACAGGTAATGCAGGATAGCGCCTGCCGATATAATGCCTTCTGCCATGCCTTCAATACCGAAGCCTTTCAGTGAAGCAGTCTTGAAGTGGCGTGTCAGGGATTCGTAGGCCGTATCATAGTTAAACACCCAGGGCTCCAGCGCATAATAGCGGAAGTCTGGGCCGTAGCGGTCGATGAAGGTTTCCTTTTCGCGCTTGCAGAACAGCACCTCGGCCGGGGCCAGGCTCTGCAGCAGCTTCCCGATATAGTTTTTGTCGCCTTGCGCGGTGATAAACTCACCTGTCGACACATCCAGGAAAGAGATGCCTGTTTCTGTTTTGCCGAAGTGTATTGCCGCCAGGTAATTATTGCTGCGCCTTTCCAGCACCTGGTCGTTAAAAGAAACGCCTGGTGTCACGAGCTCCGTCACACCCCGCTTCACGATGCCTTTCACGGACTTCGGGTCTTCCAGCTGATCGCAGATAGCTACGCGCTCTCCTGCCCGTACCAGTTTGGGCAGATAGGTGTCCAGGGAGTGATGCGGGAAACCGGCCAGTGCGGTTTCGGAGGCCGAACCGTTGCCGCGCTTGGTCAGCACGATGTCCAGAATCTTGCTGGCCTTGATGGCGTCTTCGCCAAAGGTTTCATAAAAATCCCCTACCCTGAACAGCAGCAGCGCCCCCGGATGCTTCGCCTTGATGGCGTTATACTGCTTCATGAGCGGGGTTACCGTGCCTTTGCCTTCTCCTTTCATACCTGTGTATACTTTGCGGGATGCTTGCTGCATCGCCATTATGAGTTCTGAATTATAAGTGGTGTGAGCGTATAGTAACCCACCCCTGGCCCTCTGGGGAGAATCCTATATGCCTCTGCCCTATCGGACTTCTTAGTCCGATAGTTCTCTGCCGGGATTTCCTAACCCCCGTACTGGTGTTCCTGTTAACGCGGACCAGGAAATCCCCGGCGGGCTTAGTTCTGGATTAAGAAATCCAGAACTAAGCTAAAAAAAGCTGTACTGCTAAATTTAGCAGTATCCACTTGCCACATAGTTCCTTTGCGTCCAACAATCAACAAACAGCAAGCAACAAAAATTTGATTTCTGCCACATCTGCCTGACCTTTGTGGCAATACAAGTCGCTGCACCTTATTTAAAGGTCTTGTGTCTTGCGTCCTGTATCTTACACTTCTTTAAAAATGCGTAAACTCTCCATGGACGAACTCAACCGGGACTCGGTTGAGGACTTCAAAAATAAGAAAAAAATACCGTTAGTCTTGGTGCTCGACAATGTGCGCAGCCTGAATAATGTGGGCTCTGTTTTCCGCACTGCTGATGCCTTTATGGTTCAGAAAATATACCTCTGCGGTATCACCGGCACTCCTCCCCACCGCGATATCGAGAAAACAGCCCTGGGCGCCACCGAATCGGTGGAATGGGAGCACGTGCCCGACACGCTGGAACTGGTGAAAAAACTGCAGGCCGATGACTTTAAGATTTGTGCTGTAGAACAGGTCGAGAACAGCACCATGCTCAACGAATTTAAGCCAGCACCAGGGCAACCGTATGCTTTTGTGCTGGGCAACGAGGTGTTCGGGGTAGAGCAGGACGTGGTGAGTGCCTCAGATGTGGTGCTCGAAATACCACAGTTCGGCACTAAGCACTCCCTCAACATATCAGTAGCCACGGGTGTGGTGGTGTGGGATTTCCTGAGCAAAACCCTGGCCTCCAGCTAAGGAGTTCAGCCGATCATCCTGCCTTCTCTCCCCTCAATTACAGGTCTTTCCCTGCTTTTTTCCCCTTGGTTTTAAACCAAAGGCCTTTTCTGCTGTCCTATATGTACAACGGTGGTTAACCTATGCCAGCAGGCCAGCAGGTTAATACGTTTGCCAGGCAACTATCGCCTCCTGTTCCCGATAAACTATATAGGTCCTTTCCCCACCCTCAGGACTTTGTAATAAGCTGCTGCATTGTTTAAGACCCTATTTGCTATGAAAACTACTTATGATTCCTTCCTATATGTATTGACCCTGTTATTAGTACCGCTCCTCCTTGCCGCACCGGGTGCTTCGGCACAAGGCTCTGTAGAGGGCACCCTGATGGATGCTTCCTCCAACTCCCCGGTAGGCTTCGCTAATGTGGTACTGCTCTCCGCTGAAGACTCCAGTCTTGTAACCGGCGCCACCAGCGATATAGAAGGAGTGTTTATACTTGAGCGGGTACCATACGGCAATTTTATTCTCCGCGTGTCCATGGTGGGCTTCCCGACTAAATTTGTGCCGGATATAAAGGTAAGAGCTGATAACCCAGATGTATCCCTGGGCACTATCTCGCTGAAGGCAACCTCCACGCGCTTATCTGAAGTAGAGGTAACGGCAGAACGGCAATTGGTTGAGTTTGAGCTGGACAAAAAGGTAGTGAACGTAGAGCAGGACATTGCCGCCCAAAGCGGAACCGTGGCCGATGTCCTGCAGAATGTGCCGTCGGTAACAGTGGACACAGACGGCAATGTAAACATGCGGGGAAGCGCCAATGTTACGATTCTGGTGGATGGCAAACGCACAGCACTCGCGGATGTGGGGCTGGACCAGATACCAGCCAGCATGATCGAGAACATCGAGCTCATCACAAACCCCTCCTCCAAATATGACCCGGAAGGTACAGCAGGTATCATCAACATCATCCTGAAAAAAGACAGGGCACCGGGCTTTAGCGGAGTAGCCTCCGTAAATGTGGGCACCTACGACAATTACAACAGCTCCATTAACCTGAACTACCACTATAACAAGTGGGATTTTAACGCAGGCTACGACTTCAGGAGAAGCTACCGCCCGCGCTGGGGCAGTTCTTTCCGAACCAATTACCCCGGCACCGACAGCACCTCTTTTCTGGAACAGTCGTCATACAGGCGTGGCGTCGATATCTCCCATAACCTCCGCTTCGGAGCCGATTATGCGATAAATAACTATAACACCCTCTCTGCCTCTGTCTTTTACCGAACCGGTAATGAGGACAACTTCAACGAAATCATTTACCGGAACCTGGATATAGACCGCACATTGGAAAGCCAGTTCCGTCGCACCACCGAGGAGATAGAGAAAGACTATGTGGCCAACCTGAACCTGGGCTACCGCCGCACCTTCGACCGTAAAGGGCAGGAACTTACCGCCGACCTGACGTATTTTGAGCGTGGCGGAAACGACTACAGCAACTTTATTCAGCAGTATGACAATACAGATGGCAGCTCGGTGAACGAGGCCCCTATGTTGCAGCACACCACTTCCGATAATGTAAGAGGTCGCCTGCTCGTGCAGTCAGATTACGTGCACCCTTTTAGCGAAGACACCCGCCTTGAGGCAGGCTTCCGAAGCAGCTTTCAGCGAATGGACAACGACAACCTGTTTTATGATGTGGAACCGGAAACAGGGCAACTGCTGCTAAACACAAACGCTTCGAATCACTTTGTGTATGACGAACAGATACATGCTGCGTACAGTAACTTCAGTAGCAAAATAAATGCTTTCAGTTTCCAGGTGGGGCTGCGCGCCGAGCAAACCTATACCACCTCCGACCAGCGCACGCAAAACAGGGTGTTCAACAACCAGTACTTCAGCCTGTTCCCGAGCGTGTTCCTGACGCAGGACTTCACTAATGACAACAAGGTGCAGTTCAGCTATAGCCGCCGCATCAACAGGCCACGGGCCTGGAACCTGAACCCGTTTATTGACTATACCGACCCCCTGAACATCCGGTCTGGTAACCCGGAGCTGCTGCCGGAATACATTAACTCGCTGGAGCTGGGATACCTGAAATACTGGGGCAATTCCTCTTTTAACACCTCCGTATTTTATCGCCGCATCACCGACCAGGTGCAGCGCTTCCGTACTTTTGAGCAGGGTGTTACCTATACAACCTTCGTGAACTTGTCTAACAGCTCCTCCTACGGTATAGAGTTAGTAGGCACGCACAACCCCTACAAATGGTGGCGCATGAATGCGAGTGTATCAGGCTTCCAGGTAGAGCTGAACGACACACAGGGGGATACCGAACTCAGCACAAACCAATTCAGCTGGAATGCCAAGCTCAACTCTACTATGACAGTGTGGAAAGACCTGGCGATACAGGTATCGGCCAATTACCGGTCGCCGATGGTGAACATACAGGGGCGCATGGACCAAATGTACAGTGCTGACCTAGGCCTGAAGAAGGAGGTGCTGAACAATAGGGGCACAGTATCGCTGCGTATTTCTGACATCTTTAACACCCGCCAGTTCAACTTCACCAGCTTTGGCCCGGGGTTTGAAATGGAGAGCCGGAATAAGCGCCAGACCCGCATTGCCTTCATCGGGTTCACCTACCGCATCAACAGCGACAATGAGAAGGAGCGCCGGGGCAATGGGCGGGAAGAGAACGGTGGAGGCATGGAGGATGATTTCTAAAACTCAGCCTTTTGCTCCTGTTTCATGTCCTCCATCAGTACAGGCTGGCAGTCACCACCCCCTGGCTCCTGCTAGGATATAGTACAAATACTATGCATTTTATATCTATATATTTTATTGTAACACAAACTGTTAAGAATTATTAACAGTTATTTTATGCAAAAAAAATGAAAAGAATCGTACAAAGTACCGTATACCCTTCGAAAGAAGCATGTGAAACTGAAAATTTTTAAACTATGAAGAAGCTACTTTTATTATTTTTTGCATTAGCGACAGTATATACGGCGGATGCCCAGGCCACTTTTGGCGTGAGAGCCGGTGGTAATTTATCTAATCTGGCAGGCGATGTGACAGACGACAGCCGCTTTAACAATAAGTTCGGGTGGCACGCTGGTGTAACAGCAAATTTCGGCATCGTGGAAGATTTCTTCTCTATCCAGCCTGAATTGTATTACTCAAACAAAGGTTTCAGGAACAGTGAGGAGGACTTTGAAATAGATGCTCTGACATACAACAGAAAAGGCAGCGTAAACTATAATTACCTGGAACTGCCTGTTCTGGCCCGTATAAATGCAGGCCCACTATATTTTGAGGGCGGACCAGTGGCGTCTTACCTGCTTAGCGTGAACAACAGAACCGAAACAACCATTAATGGTTCACCAGACCCCACTGCTGTAAACCGTAGCAGCACCGAAGGCCTCACCAGGTTTGAATTAGGCTATGCTGCCGGTATTGGACTTGGCACACCTGGCGGACTTAGTGTCGGCGTTCGTTATGTTGGCAGCTTCACTGATTTTACCAGCGATGCTCCTGACGATTATTTCCAGGGTGATTTAAGAAATGCCCGTAATTCTGTGTATATGCTGACATTAGGGCTAACATTTGGTACACGTTAGTAAACGATAGCATTCAATACAAAAGAGCCAGCCCCTGCCTGATGTGCAGGGGCTGGCTCTTTTGTGCTGTTCCTGCCCAAGGCTTCAACCATAGCCTGCGTTAGACCTTCTGCAACTCTACCTGAAGCACCAACCCAATTCCTGCAAGGCGGTTACCTTTAGAACAGGAATCAAAGCAGCCGCTGCTTTATAAAAAAGACACCTCCATCCGCTCTTTCCCGTAATCAGGCAGTAGAGAAACAACAGATATGATCATAAACTCCCGCCTCCCTATTGTAGACATGCACTGCGACCTGCTGGTGTACCTGACAGATGTACCAGGCTCGGCACCAGACAAGGTGGAAGAGATAGGCTGTGCACTGCCAGCCTTAACAGAGGGCAACCTGAAACTGCAGGTAATGGCGATATACGCTGCCGCAGAACCAGGCAGTACCCACTATGCGGGCCTGCAGCGCGACATGTTTAAACAGTTGGCAGAGGAAGAGAATAATTGCCTGACGGCGGTAACAGATATTGAGGGCCTGCAGGAAGCCATACAGCACGAAGGAAGTGTGGGCATGGTAGCAGCCATAGAGAATGCAGCCGGCTTCTGTGAGGAAGTAGAACCCCTGGAGGACGGTTTTAAAAAGCTAGAAAAAATCATTACCGACTGCGGCCGCATCTTGTACATCAGCTTAACGCACCACACGGCCAACCGCTTTGGCGGCGGCAACATGACCCAAAGCGGGATAACGCGCGACGGAAAAATGCTGCTGGATTACCTGCACGGCCGCCGCATTGCCGTTGATTTCTCCCACACCAGCGACACCCTGGCACATGACATCCTCACCCACATCGACAGCGAACGTCTCGATATTCCTGTCATAGCCAGCCACTCTAACTTCAGGCCTGTCTGGGAACACAACCGCAACCTGCCCGATGAAATAACACAGGAAATCATCCACAGGAAAGGGTTGATTGGCATAAACTTTCTGCGGGCTTTCCTGAACACAGAAGAACCGGAGGCACTCCTCCACCACATCCAATACGGCCTCAGCAAAGGCGCACAGGATACCATCTGCTTTGGAGCCGACTACTTCTACACAGCCGATAATCCTGACCTCAGCCGTGTTCCGTTTTACTACAAAGAGCACGAGCAGGCAGGTACCAGCTACAATTATATCCTGAACCGCCTGAAAGACGAGGTGCCACAGGAGCAGCTTGACAAGTTAGCCTACCTGAATGCGCAGCGGTTTATAGAGCGTATCTGGTCTTAACGCCTAAGCTCTGCAACTACAGGAAAAGGCAAGCCTATTGCACCCATGCTCCTAAATTTTAATTCAGGTGTTCGCCAATCCGCCTCTTAAACAAGGCTTAATGCAGCTCTCCGGCAATTGAAATAGTTTTCACCCTTAAAAAACAGCTCTTCACTAATTTCCTGCACAGATAAGAGATTAGTGGGTTTCACGTTATTACGAAAGAAAATCAATTTTATATATTACTATAAATCAATAAATTATAGCACAAAAGCACGAACAGAAAATACTGCAGCGGTAAAGAGATTCTATATCATGCGGCTAAATGAATGCCTGCGAAGTCTTATTGCGCTGTATATTGATAGAAAAAAATATATATAATGTTTACCATACGAGGTAAAACTCCGTATACTCGTTAACAAACTGTACTATACCCCTAAAGGCACCTATATTTCAACACTAAAATCGGAAAGCCCATGGATGCTCAGGAATACTCGCCGCACTACGTACAGATAAATGAACTGTACATCGATACAGTTGTGATAGACGAAACAGAGTTTATCACACTCTGGTGTTTTACCGTGCTCGACGATGAGTATAAGTTTGCTTACCTGGGCTGTGACTTCAGTCAGTTTAACCAGATCCTGATTGCTGCCGGCGAAAAGGGAAAAGAGATTGCCCTGCACATGGCCAACGTGCTCAATCAGCCGTACGATGCGCCTACCCTCATACCGATAAAAGAGCAATTCGATGAATACCTCGAACTGACAGGCCACGACATTATTGTGTATGAGCCATTAGCAGTAGAGGATGATTTCGAGGACTTTGACGAGGAGGATGAAGACCTGCCTATTGAGCACCTGTTTGGAGGCAAGCCCAACAAAACACAGCAGAAGTACCTCATTTACCAACTCGACAAGCTGTATCCTTCCAAAGTGTTTGAGCCTGAGAAAATTGTTCCGGAGGAACTGGTAGACTGTTTTGAGGATGACTCGCTGGAGTTGGCCCAACTCTATTACGACTACATCAATGCCGCCGAGAACGGCTACTCAGAAGCCGAGGCCCGCCAGGTGGCCGGGCTGGACAAAGAGCTTTTCTTCCGGATGGCCCGCAAAGCTGCTGAACTCTGGAAGTAAGCAAGTTACAGCCGGTATAGCAGCATTCGTGCATCCCTTTCTTAGAAACGGCTCCACCAGGGTCAAAACCTACCTGCTTTAGGCCTAAGTTGAAAAGCAAATTTCGCAAACCCACTGTTTGCCTTGCCTCTCTTTCAATACCTCCACAAGCTGAAAAACTGTGGCAGGCAAATTGTCTTTTACTCCCTTTGCCCTCCAGGAAAAGATACATTGCAATTATGTATTGAATTGTTCTGCTCTGCCACCTGCAGTACAGGCACAGTTGCCTTTGAAAATGGCAGGAACAAAAAACGACTCCGGTACAGGAGAAAAGAAGCGAATCTGACTGATAACAGCAGGAGAAACCCAAGGCAAAAATGAACTTTGCCATACCTTTCTTATCTTTATCTTTTCAGAACAAACCATAACGACACTTGAATGAATAAACGTTTGCTTTTCGTGCTGTCGGCGGCCTTGCTTGGTGGTACTGCAATGGCACTGGCACAAAAACAACCCATGACAACCGATGATGCCCTGAACATCACTGGCCTTGGTGGTGCTATAATCTCACCAGACGGCAAATCTGTTATCTATAGCAAATCTCAGTTAAACTGGGAAAAGAACAAGCGAGAGAGCACGCACCACTATGTTTCTTCCAATGGCGGCGAAAGCTACCAGTATTTGGGCGAAGACGGCGGATCAAACCTCACCTACTCTCCTGATGGCAAATTCATTGCCCTGAAGCGCAAGGTGGACGAGCACCAGCAGCTTTTCCTGATGCCTACAGTTGGCGGAGAGGCCGTACAGCTGACAAAGCATGAAAATAGCGTGGGCAAATTTGTCTGGAGCAAAGACAGCAATAAACTTTACTTCGTTTCTGCGGTACCGCGCAGCAAAGAGGAGCAGAAACTCTACAAAGCCGGAAACGACGCCCTTTTTGTAGACGAAGGCCCCCACGGCCAGACCGAGGGTGCCTGGGAGCACCTGTGGGTGTTTGACCTGGATACAAAGAAAGCAACGAAGCTGACAAAGAACGAGCAGTTGATCGGTGATTTTGATGTGGCCCCGGATGGGAAACGTATTGTATATACTGCCCGCACTGAGAACCGTCGCAACCAGCGCAACCTCTCCGAAATATACCTGCTGCAGCTTTCCGGCGACACAGCCTCTGTACAACTGACAGATAACAAAGCCCCGGAAGGTGACCTGAGTTGGGCACCCGATGGCAAAAGCTTTGCCTATACGGCCGCCGATGACAAGGAGTGGGAGTTGCGTAATGATAAGATATGGGTAATGGACCCAAGCACGAAGCAGTACCGCATGGTATCCGGCAAGTTCGAAGGCAACATCCATAACTATTTCTGGGCACCTGATGCCAAGTCCATTCTTTTCACAGGCCTGCAGCGCACTAACACTAACCTGTACCGCCTCAATATTGCAAAAGGCGATGTGAAGAACCTGAGCAACCGCACCGGTACCTGGCACATATTGGCTGCGACACCAGACCTCAAAAAAGCTGTGCTAAGCTACACCGATTATAAGACTCCACTTGATGTGTATGTATCGTCGCTGGATAAATTCAATCCGACGAAGCTCACGAACCTGAACCCTCGTATTACCGACTCACTACAACTGGCTACTGCCGAAGTAATACGCTGGAAAAGCAAAGACGGCATGGAGATAGAGGGCATCATGTACCTGCCAACTAATTATCAGAAAGGAAAGCAGCACCCTTTCCTCCTGCATATACATGGCGGTCCGGCAGGGGTATTTACCAACACTTTCAGTCCAGCGCACCATGTGTGGGCTAATTTAGGATATGTGCAGTTGGCACCAAACGTGCGCGGCAGCAGTGGCTATACCGATGAACTGCTTCGTGGCAACATGGGCGACATTGGCGGTGGCGATTACGAAGACCTGATGAGCGGCGTCGATAAGTTGATTGCTGACGGCCTGGTGGACAAAGAAAAGATGGCGGTGCGCGGCTGGAGCTACGGCGGCATTCTAGGAGGCACTACCATAACCAAAACTAATCGCTTCAAAGCAGCTTCGCTGGGTGCCATGGTTTCGGATTGGGCCTCAGAATACGGCATCGGCTTCAACCATGATGTGCGCCTGTGGTATATTAAAGGAACGCCATGGGAGAATCCGGAAGGTTACCGCCAGAAGTCAGTGCTGACACACGCGAAGAACATACAGACACCAACCCTTATCCTGCACGGCCTGAGCGACGTAACAGACACAGAAGCGCAAAGTATGATGTTGTTCACTGCGCTGAAGGATATGGGCAAGACGGTCCGTTACATTCAGTTCCCGCGTGAGCCGCACGGGTTCCGTGAGCCGCGCCACCAGCGCATCCGTGACATCGAAGAGATCAAATGGATACAGAAGCACACGCTGGGCATAGACTGGCAAGCGCCGGAGCGGAAAGAAGACGCCAAGAAGAAGACAGAGGAGAAGACGCAGGCTTCTGCAAAATAGCTTAGTTCTTTTCCTGGCTACAAAAAGACCAGGCGGAAAGTGCAACATGCTTGTAGCATAAAAAAGCGGGAGGAAGCCCAAGGGCTTCCTCCCGCTTTTTTATGCTGGTCATGCCATGCCGGACTACAGCTGCTCTTCCGGTGCGGCGACAGAGTCAGGATGTGTTAATTCATCCAGCTCTTCCCGCATGTGCGCTCGCATGTCCATGAGCCAGTCGCGAATCTTCTGGTTATCGGCTCTGCGAAGCGCCTCTTCGTACCGGTCCAGCTGGGTGCGGTGCGTACTGGTAATGAAGTCGCGGTAGCGGGTGTCAAATTCTTCGCCCTCCAGCAGCCGAAACTCCTGCACCAGGCTTCTATCGGCTCCACCAAGGCTGTCCGGCAGTTGAATATCGTCTTTGTCAGCCATCAGCTGTTTTATTCGCTCGAGTGAATTGCTGTGGAAGCTTATAGCCCGCTGACCTAAAGCCCTTGTTTTTTCGGTTGTGCCTTTCTCTATGGCGAGGCGGCTGATTTCTACCTGCAGCATGTTGCTGCTGGCTGCATAATCCCAGAAAGCCGGGTCATGCTGTATACTGCGGCTAACAGTAATAGTGTTTTCTTCCGAAGTAGAGGAGGACCCATCGCAGGCCAACATCAGCAGGAACAAAGCACCAAACAGGATAGTGAGAAGCTTGTCAATAAACATATATGTGATTCTTGTATCGGGGTTCGTTACCTATACTACGAAGCATATATGATTGGTTCAGGTCTTTTTAAACTTCCTTCAAAAATACAGCGCAACCCTATAAGGCTGCTATATCATCTGCTCATTTTAAAAAAGATACTTCTTTCGGACCACTGTTAAATTGCTTTCCCTCCCTTGCTCAGCCACAACGTGCGCTGGCTTTGGATGTTCTACCAGTTCCTGGGGCAGGCCAATACTCTGGTCGTAGAGGTACAGGCTTACCGGTGCATCTGGTTTTAAACGTAACTCCAGTTCTACTTCTTTGCTGGTGGGCAGACCTTGCAGGCGCGTAAAGTATACCGGTCCACGGCCTGCATCTATAGGCTGAAGCTGTAGTGCTTCTCCAGCCAGCGAGATACCCCGCAAGGCATTCAGTGGGATTGGCTGCAGCACCAGTTCCAGGTGAGCCGCGCCACGCGGTGAAGACAGGCGCAGGCGCAACAGTCGCTCATTCCCAGTTACAGAATCCTGTAGCACTTCGGCCACGGGGCCTGGTACTGGTAGCGGCGCTGCCTCACTCTTCAGGTACTCAACCGCTGCATGAGGATATATCTCTTTTAAGGGTCCGGTGGAGGCATTCCGGAAAAACTGCTGGTTCCAGTCATCCGTCACCTGGAAAGCTGAAGCCCAGTAGGCTTTGCCGGTATCCGCATCCAGGAAATAACTGACGTGGCTGTGCAGCGGCCGGTTGGCGGTAGGCTGCTGGTAGCTTATAGCGCGCGCCACTTCTATGCCTCCTGCCAGTAGCAGAAGCAGCGGTAAAAGTGGTACTCCCCGCCAGCTGAAGCTTCGCTCGATTATCTGGAGCAGCGGCAGTACTAAGCCCAGCAGCAACACAAAGAGTGCCACCATACCCATGGGGAGTTGCAGTGAAAAGGCCATGAACACTACCTGCACAATGGGCATCATGATAAAGACAGCAGGAACAGACGCTATCAGCAGGATGATGGCAAACCTGAAACTGACCTTCTGAATCTGGTGCAGCTCCATCAGGAAAACAGTCAGCACCCCTGCCAGGCTGAACAGCACCGGAAAGAGAATCAGGTACATGGCGTTTGGCATCAGCAGGTAAAGGGCTATTGCCAGCGCAAACTGGAACACCAGCATCCCCATCACCAGCGAAAAAAGGCGCAGCAAGCGCAAAGCCAACCAACTCAGCAGCAGGAAAAGGCCAAGCGCCAGCAGCAGGTAGGCAACCAGGAACATGTCTGCACCATAGAGGCCGTTAAAAGGATGCGAGAGAGGCATCAGCTGCAGCACAAGCTGGTTAATCGGGATGAACAGCCCTACCACTACAGCTACCAGCAGCAAGCTTACAAAAAAACCAGCAACCACCTGCCCAGCTGTTATAGCCTGCTTTTGCACGCCAACAATAAGCGTAACCACCAGCAGCAGTGTAGCCAGCGCAATCCAGAGCAGGTTAAGGTTAGCGTTGTACCGGATTACCCAGCCATTAATAAAGTTGAAGAACACAGAGTCAGGAGCCTTGGTATCTGTGAGGGAAGTGTGGCCGAAGTGCTGTACCAACGCGAGCAGGTTGCTGCCGTGGTGTTGCAAGCTGCGCCGGCTCAGGTTTTCAGGAGAGTCGGTTGTTTTGTGGTAGTGCACAAACCCGGAAATAAAAGCGGAGTTTAAGCCGGTGTAGCCGGCATCTTTGAATATGGTGAAATCGGTATTGTTGGGCATGCGGCTGTAAATCTCGTAAGCCAGTGAGCTGACGTAAGGATAAGGCGCCGCCTCAACGAACTGCTTTGCTATCCAGCCATTCTCCTTACTCATTTCAAAGGTCAGGCTAGGCCCATCATTGCCCCGTGCCTCCAGGTTCAGCACCAGCCCCACCTCCTGCGCCCAGGGGTGCTTCATAAAGGCTTTTGCCCCATACAGGCCATACTCCTCCCCGTCCGTCAGCAGCACTATCACATCATGCTCCAGTGGCGCTGCCTGCTTCAGGGCACGTATGGTTTCCAGTATAGCTGCCACGCCCGCGCCATCATCGCCGGCACCCCGTGCGTTGGGCTGTGAATCGTAGTGCGCTACCAGCAGAATAGCCTTATCGCTTGCACCGGTTCCCTCCAGCCTGCCAATCAGGTTGTACACATATCCTACATAGGTTACTTTGCCCGCTTCGTTTAGGGCTGTGGCTTCCTGCACCTGTGGGTTCAGGCCCAGCTGCTGCATTTCGTTTAACAGGTATGTTCTAACAGCTGCATGCGCCGCTGTGCCCATGGCATGCGGTTCCTGTGCTACTTGGTGCACATACTTCATGGCCCGTTCTGCCGAAAATTCTTCTAAAGGTGCATTGACCGGCTTCGGCTCAGGCGGCAGCAGCAGGTATATGCTAAGCAGGGCAAAACCAGTGAGCGCCAGCAGTAAAAAAGTGGCAATGGCATAATTGCGGTACCGCATGAGGAGGAGATTTTAAAGAAATATAACAGCTAACTAATATAGAAATTAATTCTCAAAGTATGGCAGAAGCATGTATCCCGCTAAAAGCAAAGCGGCACCGCCTGCTTAGACGGTGCCGCTTTGCTTTATGTCAGCCTTTGCTGCTAAACAATTTCATGCTTCTCCGGGTCCTGCACCTCACTTTGGCGCAGGTGCACAGGCTCTGTCCTCTTACGCAGCTTCATGTTCAGCATCTCGACCATCAGCGAGAAGAACATAGCAAAGTAGATGTAACCTTTCGGGATGTGCTGGTGCAACGATTCTACTATCAGCATAAAGCCAATCAGGATCAGGAACGAGAGCGCCAGCATTTTTACTGTCGGGTGCTTGTTCACGAAATCGCTCACATACTTGGCAAAAATAAGCATAATAACCATGGCCAGGATAACGGCAATAATCATAATGATCACCTCCTGTGCCAGACCTACGGCAGTTAAAATGGAGTCGAAGGAGAAAACGATGTCAATGAGTATGATCTGTATCAGCACCTGCGACATAGTAGCGTATGTCTTACTGCCGCCATGCGCCTCCTCTTCCTCGCCCTCCAACTTATTATGTATCTCGGTGGTACTTTTAGCCAGCAGGAACAAACCACCACAGAACAGGATGATGTCGCGCCAGGAAACAGGGAAATCCGACTCGGTAAAAGGCAGGTTGATGCTGAACAATGGTGCGCTCGCTCCCACAATCCAGGAGATGAACAACAACAGGATAACCCGGAACACCAGGGCCAGGGATAAGCCTATCGTGCGGCCTTTGCCCTGTTGTTCCTTTGGCAGCCTGCCTACAATAATTGAAATAAAGACGATATTATCTATGCCAAGCACTACCTCCATAAAGGTCAGTGTCAGCAAGCTTATCCAGGTATCCGGATTAGCAAAAATTTCCATAGTAGTAGATTTAATTTTAGATCAATTTTAGGTTAAATGGCCCCGCTGCACACGTATTGCTTTACATTCTGTCATTGAAAGCAGGAGCCATATAACCATCTGTTTATGATTTCATATTGATGAACTGCAGCGGCATGCCTATTTCTTCGCTGTTGCCGCGCATCAGGGCAATTACCTCCTGCAGGTCGTCTATCTTCTTGCCTGTTACGCGAATTTGCTCATCCATGATGGCAGCAGACACTTTCAGTTTGCTGTCCTTGATGAGTTTCATTATTTTCTTGGATGTCTCTTTGTCGATGCCTGCCTTTACTTTAATATCCTTCTTCACCATCGCTCCAGACTGATAAGCTTCTTTTGAGAAATCCAGTGCGGTGGCATCAAGCCCCTGCTTCACCATTTTGTTGATCAGCACATCCTCTGTGTGTTGCACACGCATATCGTTTTCCATCGCGATGTGCACTTCATTCGCCTTTTTGTCGTACTCAAGGCTGCCTTTGGTGTCGCGAAAGTCGTAGCGGTTCATAATCTCTTTCCGGGCGGTATTCACGGCGTTGTCCATTGTCTGCGGATCTACCTTGCTCACAATATCGAAAGATGCCATAGTTTATTTTGTTTCCTTGTTTCTAAAATTAGTTTTACACGCTATAAAGCGGACAAAGTTATTTTATTTTCAGGTATCAGATGCAAGGTAAAAGACGTAGCACTGCTTTTATTGTTGATTGTGAATTGCTGATTGTTGATTGGGGAAGGCTAAATTGCCACATGGTTTGCTTGCCGGATGGCAAATTTACCGGAGCAAAGCAATAGCTACTATCGTGGCTATGCCTTCTGAGTGCTTATATTATACAACAACAGACAACAGAGTATGGAAGTGATAGAACCCGCCACCCCCGAAGAGTTTAAGAAGTACTACCGCCTGCGCTACGAGACGCTGCGCCAGCCCTGGTACCAGCCGGAAGGCAGTGAGCGTGCAGAGGACGACGACACCGCTATACATGCCATGCTGGTAGATGAAGATGGAGAGGCAGTGGGCGTTTGCCGCCTGCACCTAAATACTCCGCAGGAGGGACAACTGCGCTTTATGGGCATCCGGAAAGACAAGCAGGGCCAGCAGCTTGGCAATCAGCTGATAGAATATTTAGAGGCACGCGCCAAAGCAATGGGTGCCATGACGCTTACCCTGCAGGCCCGTGAAAATGCCGTTAACTTTTACCGCCGGAACGGGTATGAGGTAGTAGAAAAAACGTACGTCCTGTTTGGCACCATACAGCACTACCGTATGACCAAGCAGCTCTAAAACAGCAGAGAACACATGAAAAAGCAGACGAAATATTGGCTGGCGGCAGGCGGCTTACTTGCCGCAACTGCCGCAGTAAGCCGGTACAGCGGCAGCACCGCTCCGCTTGATACAGCACCCAATATAGATTTAGACCGCTACCAGGGACGCTGGTATGAAATAGCCCGGTTTCCGAAGCGCTTCGAGAAGGGTTGCCATTGTGTGTTTGCCGAGTACACACAACACCCGAAAGGCCATATAGTGGTATATAATTACTGCCGCGAAGGAGGCCCGGCTGGCAAGGAAGACACCGCTACCGGAAAGGCTTTCCCGGTGGAAGGCAGCAACAACAGCAAGCTGAAGGTACAGTTCTTCTGGCCCTTTAAAGGCGACTACTGGATCCTGGAAATAGACCCGGACTATACGCATGCACTCGTTGGTTCCCCCGACCGCGACAGCCTCTGGATTCTGTCCCGAACTCCCCAACTGGATCAGCAAGTATATGACCGCCTGGTGCAACTGGCCCGGCAGAAAGGCTTTCCGGTAGAAAAACTGAAGCTAACGGACCAGAGCTGCTACACCTAACCCGGAAAAAAGAATTTACTTAACAGCAGGCTCGTAATCCAGCGGCAGCATGTCGCCTAGCTTTTCCCAGCCCCAGTAGCCCTCAAAAAAGACATTCAGAGGCTCCACTATATTACCATTGGGCTCTAAAAACACCTCATCGCTTTGCAGGTACAGGACCGAGGTTTGGTAAGACGGCTCCCGCTTCTGAAACATACTCTGCTGCCACACATAGCCTGCTTCCTCCTTTTCGCCGGTATACACCACCTGCAGGTACTCCTCAAACGCCAGCTTAGCCCCTGCTGCGTGCTGCTGCAGGTAGCTGCTGTAAGGCACCGGGTTTATATCCAGCGACTCAATTATTTTCGGCAGGCTTGCCCTGGCCAGTATGTCAGAGATGGAGTCATTGCCTTCGGCCTCCATTGCCCCGCCACTGGCTTTGAGAGCAGCACGTGCCGCAGCTATTTCCTCATCGGTTGGCCGGTTTGGGTTAGGTTTCCGGTACAGGCGGCGCAGGTTAAAACCCTCTTCCTCCAGGCGCTTCTGCTGCACCGCCCGCACAAAATGCATCACAGAGCCATGGTAGGCCCGAAGCCTGTTTCGCGCCCACCGGCGCTGTTTGCCCCTGCCTCCCTGCATCAGCTTATACCGCGGATAGCCCAGAAACACAGTATAGCCTTCGCGCGCATAATACCTGAAATTAGTAAGCAGGTACTCCATTGTATAACCCAGCGCATTGTTTTTTATCTGCAGCAGTTCGTCCGTTTTCACCTCTAACAGGCCCGTTTCATGATCAAACGTAATGGTGAGCACCTCCGGGTTCAGCAGTTCGCACTGCCGTCCGAACTCACTTTGCCCCAGAAACTTTCCTTTGAACACCGCCAGATTATCGTACCACTGGCTATCCCGCTCCCCCTTTACAACCACCTCCTGCAGTGCATTTTCTTTGGGACGCACCTTAAACAGAATGGAGTTCGGAAGTGCGGCTGTATTTACAGGATAGATAATCGGCTCATAGCCCAGGTAAGACACAATCAGCTCATAATGGCCATCCGGCAGCTTTAAGGAAAATGCTCCTTCGGCATCCGTGGCAGTACCGATGGTGGTGGTGTTCACGTAGACCGACACAAACTCCAGAGGCTTGTCTGTCAGTTCGTCTACCACCCGCCCCTGCACCACATGCTGGCCAATAACCGGCAAGGAGCAAAAGAGATACAGCAACATGAGCGATAGTAGCTTCTGCATGTTTGAATATAAGCAGTCTACCTTTCGTTTCCGCATCTAAACCTCACTTTAACACAACTTTAACAGATGGCAAAGTGGCTGCCACCAATAAATCTTCCCGCTTTAGACCAGCCAAAGTACTGTTAGCGGAAAGATGTGCCTGGTTGCTCAACGGTATAAAAGGCATCAGTCGTACCAAATAGAGAAGAAGAAACGGAAGAACTATGAGTTATAAGTACAACATTTACTACCCAGCAGCCTACGATGCACAGCCTGAGAAAGAATGGCCACTTATCCTGTTCCTGCATGGCGCAGGCGAACGGGGCGATGACTTAGAAAAAGTAAAACTACAGGGGCTGCCGAAGTACCTGCAGGGCAAAGACGACTTCCCTTTTGTGGTGGCTTACCCGCAGTGTCCACGCCTCTCTTACTGGCAGATGCCGCTGTTAAGTGAGTGGCTGAAGGAAGTGCTCGGGAAGGTGCGGGCAGATAAGAGCCGCATCTACCTGACCGGCATCAGCATGGGGGGCTACGGAACCTGGCACTGGGCGACGGCCCGGCCGGAGAAGTTTGCCGCCATCCTGCCCGTATGCGGTGGTGGCGAGCCTACAAAAGCACGCCACCTCACCCAGATGCCCATCTGGGCTTTTCATGGAGAGAAGGATGACATTGTGCCTGTAGAAGAAACACTGAACATGGCACGGGCAGTAGAAGCAGCAGGCGGCCATGTAAAACTGACGATTTACCCCCACCTGAAACACGACTCCTGGACCGAGACCTATAACAACCCGGAGATTTACGACTGGTTCCTGCAGTACAAAAAAGAGCAAAAGAAACGGCCCTGAAACAGCACGGGAAACGACCCTTATCAGGTCCCACTATCCTCCTGAAAGCCGGTCACGAACAGCGAAAGGAGTATCTTTCCATCCTGTTTCATAGGTGTGCAGCAAGCGGCATGGCGAACCCTTTCTGCCGGGAACCCTCTGACGGCATTGAGTATCCCTCAATGGCTGTAACGAATATTTCTTTTAATACCCGGTTATTTAAGTGTGCAGAAAAATCCGTAAATCGACTGGCATATCCTTCCCCGAGTATATGTCAGACGAAGAATTAGAACAACTGCGCTACCCCATTGGCAGATTTGATGTTTCGCAGCCTCTCACAGATGAACAGGTAGAGCAGTCTATCCTGTCTATTGCCGGACTACCTGCCAGGCTGCGGGAAGCAGTGCAAGACATGACATCAGAGCAATTAGACACGCCCTACCGCATGGGTGGCTGGTCAGTCCGGCAGGTTGTCCACCACCTCCCCGACAGCCACTTGAATGGCTATACCCGCCAAAAACTGGCTTTAACAGAAGACACTCCTACTATCAGGCCTTACAACGAAGGGGAGTGGGCTGAACTGCCAGACAGCCTGCAAGGCGCACCGGAGATTTCCCTGGTGTTGTTAGCAGCGCTGCACCAACGGTGGGTACTGCTTCTGAAAAACCTGCAACCGGAACACCTGGACAGAAGCTTTATTCATCCTGAAAATGGTGAGCAACAGATTCGCCAACACATTGGCCTGTACGCATGGCACGGGGAACACCACCTGGCACATATCACAGCATTAAAAAACAAAAAGGTTGGTAACCAGAAAACAAACAACTACTTACTGACAGCCAATACTTTACAAACAATCACTGCCACAAACAGCACCGAATAATGAATTCAACAAAATATAACCTTCAACATTAAATTATCGTTATTTAAAGTACTTATAATTGATGATAAAATATTTTTAAATAATTTTTATTGAAAAATTTGCAATTAACAGAAGTGTCATCTATATTTGAATCATCAACAACAATGTAGGGTGTTGAAACTGGCAGACAAGCCCTCCGATCTCGGGGGTGGAGGTTCTGGGACAAAGCAACTTTTGATCTATCTACTGGTACAAAGACATTTGCCTAACTACTCCGTGGAGGTTCGACTCCTCCCCCTACAGCTAAAAAGCCTCTCCGGTGTCAAAACCAGGGAGGCTTTCTTTTTTATACACCTTACCTCCTGCCTTAGATTGTATCAGGCAGGCATAAAAAATCCTGTGCCACATGATGCTTACACATGCGGCACAGGATCTAAGGAAGCGATTCTGGTATACTACTTCTGAGCTGTTATGGTAACGGGCACCTCCAGATTTTCCCAACGTAGCACTAGACCATTGTCAGTTACATCATAAGCCAGGCGCTCGTTCATAGTAGAAGCTTTACGTGGTTTTGTGGTAACGCGCAGGACATCCTGTTTTTCGTCGTACTGCGTACCCCACTGCTTGGCTGTTTTATTGAAAATAACAGTCCACTCATTTTCACCCGGAATAGTGTAGAAACTGTAGGTGCCCGCCGGCAGTCTTTTCCCTTCCACCATTACGTCTTTGTCAACTGTAACAGTAGTGGCCTCGTTGGCTCCTGCGCGCCATACTTTTCCGTAAGGCACCAGGTCGCCCCATATCTGGCGGCCTTTTACAGCCGGGCTGCTGTAATTTACCGTGATGTTAGCATCACCTACCTTACCGGTTGCTGTAGCAGGTGGACTAGCTTTCTGAGCGTTACTATTCTGAGCCCATGTGATGGTAGACATCAGCATGCAAACAAACAGCAAAGCAAGTGAATTTAGAATGCGTGCGTTTTTCATAATTTAAATTTGGTTTGGTTCATTAAAAAAGGTAAACGTCAGAAAAGGAACTTATGGTATATACTTCTTGTCTTTCAGGCTTTTATTTAAGACGTAGTATACGTACTTTATAATATTTGGCTAAGAATAAACTGACATACATAATGAAAACTTAGATTGAAGCAGCACCAGACAGGTTTTCTGCGGCAAAACGTTTTGCGTTTTACCGGCTTCTTCTCCGCCCGTTATTAACCAGTTGCTGCTGCACATCATACAAGCGTATGAAGGTGCTGTTTCCTCGGGCAACCACTTTCAGGCCTCTAAAACTTTGCCTGCTCAAACTGCTCCCCCTGCCCTTCTTCAAAGAATCAGAGCCAGTACTGATACGCTGGCTCTAATCACCTTCAAAACACTTTATCAGCTGTTCTCCATCCGTTGAAGGCGCAGGCTTTTCCTAGAAACGTACCAGCTTTGCTACTTCGTTTTCACCTGCACACACCACTAAGTTGAGGTCGGATTTATGCTACCGGGTTATAATTCAGAATTTCCACCATCTTCTGATGAAATAGCTTTGCCACCTGCGCAAAGCCTTCTCTCCGGAGGTGGATCTCATTATGCCACTGCGACTCGTTCGGGAAACGTCCCCGCAGGTCGATGTGGTGAAAGTTCGGGTACGTGCTGCTCAGGCTGATGAGCATTTTCATTAAATATATCCACCAACTGGCGTATAATCTGGTTCTGCTCGCTTCTGGCAGTAATGGCTTTCCTGCCAAAGGCTGGCAGTACCCAGGGTCCGGAAAACCGAATGCCTGCCAATTCATACTGCTTACCGTTGGGAATGGCGTAGTCGTAGCCGTGCATGATAATGTGAACATCCGGATCTACCTGCCATACCTGCTCCAGAAAAGCAACAATGGCACTTCTGATGTACCCGTTCATGCTGTCTCTGAAAAAGTTCTCCCTGAACAGCGGCAGGCCTGACCTTTTGTGGTTCAGGTACTGCACCAGCTCCGAGCCTACTATATCATTGCCTCCGGCGCTGAACAACACAAACTTCGGTTTCAGGTTCTTAACTGAGCGCAGCGTCTCCTGCATACTGATGGGGCCGTAGTTATTTACCCGCTGTACCTGCGCCGCAATGCCAAAGTCGGTACCATACACCATGTTCTCCAGCGTATCGCCGGGCTTGCTGTGTCTTTTGATGGCGTACCCCATTTGCCTGAGGTGATCGATGATATCTTTTACAACAGGATAAGAAAACCAAGAGTCGCCTTCTGCCACGATTTTACAATCTTTGTTGGTGCCGGCATTCAGGAGCGAACGCATCGACTTTTCCTCTAAGTCGATTTTAACTTCATAAACAGTAGCCATACTATCAGAGACATTTAGTGCAAGTTTAGTACTGTTTACGCAAAAACAGCTTCGGCTACAGGCAACGCCGCCGCTTATAAGGACACCACACGATTGAATTCCGCTGAATAGCTGCTGCCCCCTTTTGCTCCTCATCCCAGGCACATAAACCAGGAAAGTCTACAGAAGATGAATTGTAAAACAATAGAATATAATTGCAACCTGTCAAACAATGCGGCGTATTACCTATCACAGTGACACATAAAAATAATTTTTATTGAAAAATTTGCAATTAACAAAAGTGTCATCTATATTTGAATCATCAACAACAATGTAGGGTGTTGAAACTGGCAGACAAGCCCTCCGATCTCGGGGGTGGAGGTTCTGGGACAAAGCAACTTTTGATCTATCTACTGGTACAAAGACATTTGCCTAACTACTCCGTGGAGGTTCGACTCCTCCCCCTACAGCTAAAAAGCCTTCTTGGTATCAATACCGGGGAGGCTTTCTTTTTTTACACCCATCGCCGCACCTTTTGAACACCTGCAGCTATAGCCATGCCTGCTGGTATCACAACCAAATCCTGAATTTCACAAGCCTTTACAAGGTATGAAAAGCCTGCCCCCCGAAGCAGCTGCTCCGCATATTAAGGCAGTGGCGGCAAGGATTATGCTGCCTGCTGAAGCTTCAGCAGCAGGAAGTTAGCTTTATTTTTTTCGGCTACGTTAGCTATAAAAAATGAATACGGCACTAAGGAAGGCTGCAACAGGCTTTGTTGATACGATGTATCTAAAATGAAAAACAGGATGATGTACAGAAGGATAATTTTCCTCCTCACACTACTATTAGCTTCAACACACACAGGTCATACACAACACATCAGCAAGGACTCTGTCATGCAATTTATCCGGACCACATCACCTTTCACCATATACAAAGACAACTACATCATTACAGGAACAAAAGCAGGGGTGCTGCCAGAGACCTCCAACTCCGATTTGAAACAACAGATCAGTTTTAAACACAGGCTCACAAAACCAACACTCCCCTTCGACACTTACCTTTTTATTACATATACACAGAAGTCGTTCTGGGACATTTACAAATGGTCCAGCCCTTTTAAAGAAATAAACTTCAACCCCGGTCTTGGCGTTGGAAAGCTGCTTTACAGAAAGAACAGATTAGTCGGATCGCTGGCGCTGCAGGTAGAACATGAATCGAATGGTTTGGGTGGCAGCAGCGAGAAAGGCTCCAGGGGCTGGAATTATATATCGGCCAACTACACAATGCTTGCTTCTCCAGGATCAGTTTTACAGTTAAAGGCCTGGCTACCCTTTCAGTACACCAAAGACAACCCAGACCTGATAGATTATGTGGGCTATGGGCAGGTAGCTTATAACTGGGAGATAAAAAGGAACAAACTGGTGGTTGACTTAGTGGGCCGGAAGGGTGCTGAATGGTCCTGGAAGGGCAACATCAGAACACAACTGAGCTATAACCCTTTTAAAACCGGGAGCACGTTCATTACCCTGCAATGGTACCAGGGCTATGCAGAAAGCCTAATCAATTACCGGCAACCGACCAGCATGCTTCGGCTGGGAATGGCGATAAGGCCTTCCAACTTTCTGCTGTACTTCTACTAGTGCACGGTCTCCTGCGCATTGGGCAGATCGTTCTTGAAAGCCGTACATAGCGCCTTCTTCACAAGACATATAGCTTCTCTGGACTCCTTCAGAAACCGCGGCATCATCAGCACAAAATCATGTATCATACCCGGATATTCTTTATGTACTACAGGCACCCCAGCATGCTTTAGCTTCTTAGCATACCGGTTACCCTCATCGCGCAGGGGGTCGTGCTCTGCTGTGATGACAACGGCAGGTGGAAGGCCTGTTAAATCAGCAAAAACAGGAGAGCAGTATGGGTCCTTTCTGTTGATACCCGCAGGCAGGTAGGCGTCCCCAAACTGCTTCAGCATGTCTTGGGTAATCAGGTACTCAGTATCCTCTTCTCTGCGCGAGGGTGCAGAACCGCTGCAGTCCACCGCCGGATACAGTAAGGTCTGGTGCAATATTTTGGGCCCGTTCCTGTCTCTGCCCATCAAAGAAACCACAGCAGCAAGGTTACCACCGGCGCTTTCGCCCCCAACGGCCAGCTTACTGCCATCACCGCCAAAAACATGCGCGTGCTCTGCCACCCAGCACGTGGCTTCATAGCAGTCCTGCAACCCCTCCGGAAACGGATGTTCCGGTGCCAAACGATACTGCACCGATACCACCGCACAAGAAGCCTGCTCTGCTATTTTCTTACAGAAATTGTCCCGTACATCGTAGCTCCCAATGGCAAACCCTCCGCCGTGGAAATACACCCAAACCGGAAGCGGCGTGTTTACGCCGGCAGGTTTAAACACTCTCAGCCCTATCTCATGGCCTGCTCTGGAAATAAAGCTGATGTTTTCCGGATCCGGAACGGAAGGAGATTTCAGTCCGGCGAAGGAATCCATGAACTTCATGAACATGTTGGAAGATCTGCGCCGCTTAACCAGAGGCAGGGAAGCTCTGTTTGCTCCAAGCTTTGTAATGCCGATCAGTAGTTGAACCGGCAGCGGAATATTAGACATAGACACAAGCGTAAGGCTACTGTTTTTACGAAGGTGCTCCTTAAATGGCATTCAGCTACGGGCAGGCCGCTATTCAAGTCTTAATGCAGAATACGGTGTAAAGCATATATAATGCAGCTACATCGGATCATAAAGCTGCCTGCTTTTTACTATCCTGCAGAGGAGCGACAGGTGCTGCACGAAGCTGCATCTCCTGTTCCTGTTGCATCTGTTTCGCTGTTTTGGTGCTGCCATCCGGGCTCCAGCCTGGCGGGTAAAAGATGTACTTAAACTTATGCTCCCACGACTTTGCCCTCTTCACATCTTTCCATATATCGGTAAACTCATGGAAATTCAGCTTAATCGGGTTGTGTGACTGCGGCGGATGCAACACCCCGAACTTAGGGGCTATGGCATGCTCTCTGGGCTGGTAGGTTCCAAATAGTTTGTCCCAGAAGATGAAAATACCCCCATGGTTACGGTCCAGGTACTCGACGTTGCAGGCATGGTGCACCTGATGCTCCCAAGGTGTATTGAAGATTTTATTCAGCCCTTTTATATCCGGCACCAGCGTCGTGTGCAAAAAGAACTGATAAATTGAGTTGAAAGACATACACAGGGCCAGCATCACCGGGTCAAATCCGATAATAGGCATCCAAATCCAGTAAAGTGGTTTGTAGAGAAAGATGGTCCATCCGTTGCGGAAGGCTGTGCCGAGGTTAAATTTTTCGGAAGAATGATGTACAACATGTGCCGCCCAAAACAGGCGGACGGTGTGGCAGAAACGGTGGTGCCAGTAAAAATTAAAGTCGTCTCCTATCAGGCAAAGCACCCACACCCACCATGCCCAGCCAAGGCTCTCATAGCCCAGGTACTGCTCCCGAAGCGGCTCAAATAATTTATAGAACAGAAAGAAGAAACCTATCTGGTACACCTTCGTCAGGGTGTTCATGATGGCGGCTCCTATACCTACCCAGGTGCTCGCAAAAGAGTCTTTCATGTCATACAGCTCTTTGTCTTCGCGGTAGCTGATATAGACCTCCGCCAGGATGAGTACAGCAAAAACAGGCACGAAGTACACGAAGGGGTTAGGCAGGTTCTCTAATAAAATTTCCATGATTGCACAATACAGTAAAGCGAAACAAAAGGTGCCGGTAGAACTCCTCAATTTCACTAAGTTAAGCATACGTGCGCTATATTCCTAAGCGGCGACTATTGGCAGGCAGCCTGCCCCCAAGACATTTCCGCCCTGAACTCAAGCACTTTATCTAAACAAACACCATCAGCACCAGAGGCTGGCTTTATCAGATTAACTAAAAGCATGCCTTCACCTGCCAGAAAGAAGGAAGCATGCTTTGGGAAGTGTAAACAAAATGCAAGTAGCTTACCTCTTGCTGTTTTTGTCGACTGGCTTGGCCTGTTTGTTCGTCATTTCAGCTGCTGTTTTGTCTGGAATAACTTTGCTCGCAGCTACCATTGCTTTATTTTTTAAGCCGGATATAACTTCCAATTCACCGGCCATCAGTGCCTCGTAGCCATCTTTGGCCACAGTGGCTGGGTCAGCCAGATTGCCCTCCTGCACCATTTTAGATTCCTCCATGCCTGCTTTTTTAGATTCCTCCATGCCTGCTTTCTCAAAGAAGTTAGTATCAGTAGGTCCGGGTAGCAGTTTTGTAAGGGTCACGTTGGTATCTTTCACCTCGTTCTGAATAGCTTCTGTAAAACTGGAGACGAAAGCTTTGGTGCCGTGATACACTGCCTGCCAGGGGCCGGGCAGTTCACCTGCTACAGATGTAACCATCAGAATTTTACCTTCATTACGCGCCACCATCTCTTTCAGATAGTACTTGGTCAGCACGAGGTAACCTTTGATGTTCAGGTCCACTATTTCAAGCTCATGATTGAGGTCAGTATCCACAAACTTGCCGTACTCTCCCTGAGCGGCATTGTTCACCAGCACATCTACCTGTACGCCTTTGGCTTTTACCTGGTCATACACCTCAAAAGGTCCCTCCTGCTTAGACAGGTCTTTGGCGATCGGCACAACGTCTACGCCATACTGCTGCTTGAATTCTGAAGCTGTTGTATTAAGTTCCTGCTGGTCCCGGGCCACAATTACGAGGTTGTATTTATCTTCTGCGAAAAGCCTGGCCAGTTCATAACCAATGCCCATCGTCGCACCTGTTATCAGAGCGTATTTTTGTTTGTTTTCCATAGTATTTAGGTTAGTGGGTTTCATTTAATCTTAACGACCACGCGTCTGCCAGGTTTAAGTGCTGCACCCTTAGCACATGTTGCGAATAGTAACTAGCTGATAAAGCTTACGAGCAGCTGCTAATGCGCTTCCAGCGGCCTGGTAGTTATACTTGGTGGTAAACTATATCCTGCTGCCACTTTTCCAGACAAACTAAAATGATACAGGAGACATAAAGCATCGGGCTTAAGCCTCGTTAAGCATATTATCTTTTTTTATTACATTCTCCCCCGCAACCTTCTCCCCCTGCTCGTAGTTCTGATAAAACATTAAGTTATAGTATCTTTGTAGGGAAGAACGAACAGGAGACGAATACCTTTGAAAGTAAAAGATTTTTTAGAGCTGTACCGCCTCGACAGCGTGGTGCAAACCATCGCCGAACGGCTGAAGGCAAACAGGCCATACCGCCTCCAGATAAAAGGCCTGGCGGGCAGCCAGGATGCTGTGCTGGCCTCGGCAGTGTATACCCTGAATTACGGGCACCAACTCTTCGTGATGCACGACAAAGAGGAGGCCGCTTATTTCTATACTGACCTGAAAAACCTGCTCGGCGAAGAAAAGGAAATCCTGCTTTTCCCGACCTCTTACAAGCGTCCCTACAGCTTCGACGACACCGAAAACGCCAACATCCTGATGCGGGCCGAGGTGCTCAACCGCCTCAACCAGAAAACAGGCAAAGGCGAGCTCATCGTGACGTACCCGGAGGCGCTGACGGAGAAGGTGATCAATAAAAAGTCGCTGGTGGAGAATACGCTGGGCGCCAAGGTGGGCGAGAAGCTTGATACCACCTTCCTCAGTGAAATGCTGACTGAGTATGGCTTTGAGCGCACCGAGTTTGTATATGAGGCGGGCCAGTATGCGGTGCGTGGCGGTATCGTGGATGTATACTCTTACGCCAACGACTTACCTTACCGCATCGAGCTCTTCGGTGATGAGATCGAAAGCATCCGCACCTTCGACCCTGACACGCAGCTGTCGGTGGAGACGAAGAAGGCAATTTCGATTATCCCCAACGTACAGACCAAGCTGCTTCAGGAAACACGCGAGGCATTCCTGGACTTCCTCCCCGCCAACACCACGCTCTGGTTTAAGGACGTTCGCCTGACGCTGGACGTAATTGACGAATATTTCGACAAGGCATCTCATAACTTCGAAAAGATGATGGCGGGCAGCGGCGGCACCAAAATCGTGTCGGACCCGGAGCAGCTGTTCCAGACGCAGAAGCTGTTTAAGCAGCTGCTGGAAAACTTTAACGTGGTGGAAATAGGCAAGCGCTTTCACTTCCGCAGCGCTGAGGCTATACAGTTGCAGGCAAAGCCGCAGCCCTCTTTCAACAAAGATTTTCAACGGCTGGTAAAAGACCTGCACGAGCAGCAGAACGCCGGTTTTGTGAACCTGATTGCCACCGATTCGCCGCGCCAGATCAACCGCCTCACAATGATTTTTGATGAGCTGGATCATGACGTGCGTTTCCAGCACCTGCCTATCTCACTGCGAGAAGGCTTCATCGATCAGACGTTAAAAATTACCTGCTACACCGACCACCAGCTGTTCGACAGGTTCTACCAGCACAAGGCCAAAGAAGGACATTCCAAGTCGAAGGCCATGACGCTGAAAGAGCTGCGCTCGCTGCAGCCCGGCGATTACGTGACGCACATCGACTACGGCATCGGCCGCTTTGCCGGCCTGGAGAAAGTAGAAGTAGGTGGCCGTTTACAAGAAGCGATTCGCTTAGTTTACCGCGACGATGATTTGCTGTATGTGAGCATCCACGCGCTGCACAAAATAAGCAAGTACAGCGGCAAAGAAGGCGGTCCGCCAAGCATGAGCAAGCTGGGCTCACCGGAATGGGAGAACAAGAAGAAGAAGGTAAAGAGCAAGGTTAAAGACATTGCCCACGAACTCATCAGCCTCTATGCCAAGCGTAAGGCCGCACCCGGTTATGCCTACTCCCGAGACGGTTTCCTACAGGCGGAACTAGAGTCCTCGTTCATCTATGAGGACACGCCGGACCAGGCAAAGTCCACCGAGGATGTGAAAGCCGACATGGAGCAGCCGCACCCGATGGATCGCCTGGTGTGCGGCGATGTGGGCTTCGGTAAAACTGAGATTGCCATACGTGCCGCTTTTAAAGCCGCCTGCGATGGCAAGCAGGTGGCCGTGCTGGTGCCAACCACCATCCTGGCCATGCAGCACTACCGCACCTTCCGCGACAGGCTGGAGCAGTTCCCGGTTACGGTGGATTATGTAAACCGCTTCAAGACGGCCAAAGACACAAAGGAAACGCTGAAGCGTTTGGCAGAAGGCAAGGTAGATATCCTGATAGGCACCCACCGCATCGTGAGCAAGGACGTGAAGTTCAAGGACCTTGGCCTGATGATTATTGACGAGGAGCAGAAGTTCGGGGTGAAGACGAAGGACAAGCTGAAGGAGATGAAAATAAACGTGGATACGCTGACGCTTACCGCCACGCCTATTCCGCGAACACTGCACTTCTCGCTGATGGGTGCCCGCGACCTTTCGGTTATCGCCACGCCGCCACCAAACCGCCAGCCGGTAAAAACAGAGCTGCATGTGTATGACGAGGCCCTGATCCGGGATGCCATTGTGCACGAGATGAAGCGCGGCGGACAGGTATTCTTCGTGCACAACCGCATCAAAGACATTGAGGAAATAGCCGCCATGATTCTGCGCCAGGTGCCGGATTGCAAAGTAACCTATGCCCACGGGCAGATGGAGCCGGAGAAGCTGGAAAAGCGCATGATGAAGTTCGTGAACGGCGAGTACGATGTACTGGTGAGCACCAACATCATTGAGTCCGGTCTGGATATCGAGAACGCCAACACCATCATCATCAACCGTGCGCATATGTTCGGTTTGTCAGACCTGCACCAGATGCGCGGCCGCGTAGGGCGCTCCAACAAGAAGGCCTACTGCTACCTGCTCACACCACCTGTGGCCGGACTGCCTTCGGATGCACGCAAGCGCCTGAGCACGTTAGAGGAATTCTCTGACCTGGGCGAAGGTTTCAAGATTGCCATGCGCGACCTCGATATTAGGGGCGCGGGTAACCTGCTGGGCGGTGAGCAGACCGGCTTTATCACCGACCTTGGTTTCGAGATGTACCACCAGGTGCTCGACGATGCCATCAAAGAACTAAAGGAAACAGAATTCCGGGAGCTGTTCCTGGGCGATAACCTGGAGCAGTTTGTGGATCCGGTGCTGGAGTGCAACATCGAGACGGACATGGAGGTCCTGATTCCAGACACCTATGTGAGCAACATCTCGGAACGCCTAAGTCTCTACAGCAAACTCGACAGCGTGAAGAGCATGGAGGAACTGGAGAAACTGCGCGACAGCATTATAGACCGCTTCGGGCCACTGCCGGAGGCAGTGCAGCAACTGGTAGAGATTGTGAAGCTGCGCTGGCAGGCCCAGCAACTCGGTTTCGAGAAACTCACCATCAAGAAGGAAACGATGAAGGGCTACCTACCAGCTGAGAACAACGACAAATATTTCCAGTCTGACGTGTTCGGCAATATTCTCAAGTATGTGCAGCAGCACCCGCGGCGGTCGCGTTTAAAAGAGGCCAAGCACAAACTCATTGTGATTGTGGAAGACATACAGAGTATAGCCGATGCAAAAGAAGTATTCGAAGGGTTGGGAATAAAGGAAGCTGTTTCCGCACAAGCGTCTTAACAGAAGATTTCCTATTTTGCGGTCTGCCCTTATTCAAGGCGGCTCCGCTTAAAAACAAGCAGGCTAAAGGAGGATTCAAGTCCTACTTATACTGAGGATAATAGAAAGCGTAACAAGAAGTTCAGAACCCATAACATGATGAAGTCAGTTAATACCATTCTATTGATCGATGATGACGATACAACGAACTATTTAAACCACCGCCTGCTCGCGCGCATGGAAGCAGCACCGGATATCCGGGTGGTAACAGACGGAGACGAGGCTCTTAACTACCTGAGAAAAGCTTTTGCAGGGGAAGAAGACTATGCCCGCCCTGACCTGATTTTTGTTGATATCAAAATGTCAGGGATGGATGGCTTTGAATTTCTGGAGGAGTACCAGAAAGTGCCTGCAGCGCAGAAAGAAAATATTGTAATGCTGATGCTTACCTCTTCTGCCAGCTTTTACGACCTTGAAAAGCTGAAGCAGTTCCCGGATGTGCGCAAACATTACTCTAAACCATTGGCAGAGGCGGACGTCCGCGAAATAATGGAAACGTACTTCTAGAAAACCCTTAAAAATATCTGTGGCAGCGGCACTCCTTCCGGAAGGGGTGCCGCTGTTTTTTGTTTAAACTACCAGATGCTAACTATAGCCATTGCAACTCCGTAAATATAAACCCGCCCTTTGGTGGGATGAATACATTGTGAACATCTAAAACGAAATAAAACTATGGCAAACAGACAGCGTAACGGCGCAGAAGGTGAAAACCAGAGAATCGGCCGTGAATTATATAACAGAGATCAACAGCATAACCAGGATAACGATAACTACAACCAGCGTTATAGCAACCGGGGTGAAAATACAAGCACATGGGGAGAAGGTAACCACTTTCATACAGGCCCTAACCCACGTGGCGCACAGGATCGGGACAGGGACTTTGATCGCAACCGTAACAGCAACGATTATCGCAGAGGAGGCAGCAGCAACAGTTCCTATAACCAGGGCCAGAATGCACACCTGAGCGACCACTACGGCAGCCGTTCTGACAGCCCATACCGCAACGAACGCTCCTTTATAAATCACGGTGACCGGTACCAGCACGATGAGCGCCACAACATGCGCAGGCCGCATACACCGGGAGGCTCCCTACAAGGCAACCATGATAGTGTGAGAGGGCAGCAGAACGATCCATGGCGTGAAGGGCCAGGCGGTGAAAGCCGTTATAAAGAATCAGATTACCGTTATGGCAGCGGTTCGCACAACTGGTACACAGAGAACCGCTATACCCCGAACAACGACGATGATCGCCGCAACAACCCGCGCCATGATGACCGTGGCTTTATGGACCGTATAAAAGACACCTGGAATGACATCTGGCATTCTGACGATGAGGACTATCAGCCTCGCAACCGCCAGTACCAGTCAAACTCTGAGCGGCTCGACACACGTACACACTACGGCTCTGCGCAGTACCGCGACCGCAACTTCGACAATGGCTTTGAAGGAGGTCCCCGCTGGGCAGATGAGTCAGACTCCGGGCAGGATGATTATTATAATGACCGCGATAACACCAACCGCTATCGCCGATAAAACGTATACTTACCAGATTAGGTGATTTGGTAGTAGATTAGTTTTAGTTAGTAAATGGCAAAGCCGGCTCTTGTAGCCGGCTTTGTTTTTTTGTACCTTAGGGATTGTGTTTAGTTTAAACATACTAAGAATCACCTCGTACATCAATAATAAGAGTAAGTTTAAATTTTGTTTTTGATGGCGAAAAGGCAGATTTTTTGAGTTCTTACAAAACTTGTTTTGTATCGGAGCCAGCACTTTTTTATCTTAGATATAGCTTAAACAAGTGCTCAGATTGAAAAGAATTTATAACACTATTAAAGATATACAGCATGCATCACGACGAACATAACCCACGGCATCCGCACTACCGGGAAATGCGCCACCGCCGGGAGAACCATCCCAACCAGGAGCGTGAGCGGTATTTTAATGATTTTCAGAGTCGCTGGGGAGAACCCTCTCCACCACTAAACCTGCACCGGAATGAGTGGCATCCACGTGATGTTGGCCGTTTTGAAAGGCAGGGGCAGTTTCATCAGGAAGAGTGGCTGCCAAACCAGCGCAGGGGGCAGCAGCCTCCACGCCAGGAGAATAAGCCACGCGATATATCATGGCGCCAGCGCGATGTAAACTTTAACAGGGACAACCAACGGGCAGAGGACCGCTGGCAGCAGGACGAAACCATACCGCACCCAGATGACAGACGCCGCCGCAGACAGGGCCCGCGCGATGAGTATGGTTATGATGAAAGAAACCGCAGATAAATACACACATGCTTCTATTGCAACAAAAGCCGGAACTATCCGGCTTTCGCTGTTTTACAGGCTTTTTATTTAAAACCGCTTCCGCAGGCCCACGCCGAAAGACACTAGTTCCGGAATTCCCGGCACCAGGTTTACCGACAGGTCTGTGTTTTCCTTAAGTTTGTAGTTGTATTCCAGTTCACCGGCGTACCAGTAAAATTTGTACTGCCAGTCGCCGTTACGGTTAAAGTAGCCATCGTCCACGTATTCTTCAAGCTTGTTCCAGTCGCGCCGGTACACCAGCGTGGGGCCAATGCCCCCGTTCAGGGAGTGCCGGTTTTTATGGAAAATAAGTCCGCGCCAGCCAATATGGGTAAAGCCCGCCAGTTCAGCAGCACAATCTGCAT
Organism: Pontibacter brevis; assembly: GCF_054779655.1. Taxonomy (NCBI): domain Bacteria; kingdom Pseudomonadati; phylum Bacteroidota; class Cytophagia; order Cytophagales; family Hymenobacteraceae; genus Pontibacter; species Pontibacter brevis. The sequence continues at coordinate 23,931 of NZ_BAAGXV010000023.1, read as the reverse complement.
ACAGCCCCTGTTCTACCCGCACGCTTAGCACATCGCGCACCACAAACCGATCGTATCCTACTATGGCACCATAGTTAAAGGTGATGTAGCCTTTATCATCCAGCCTGTTGGGGAACATCTCCGGGTACGGACTCTCCTTCAGGTGCACTGAAACTCCGAAGAACTTAACGGTGATGGCATTCTTATGAGTGGTCTTCTCCTCTGCCTGTGCCTGCACACGCAGCGGTAGCAAGAGGACTAAGAGGAAACAAAGTAAGAGATGCAGCAATTGGGACATACTAATTGAATCGGCTTTCAGCCTACTTTACTATTTTTTGTTGCTTGGGTTGCTTCAGCAGCAGCCGGGGCATTCTATACAGATACTTTGTACCTTTGCCAGACGATGCCAACACTGGAAGATTTACTGCTGCAGGTTCGTGCCTGCCGCCTCTGCGAAGAGCACCTGCCACTGGGTGCGCGCCCGGTGCTGCGTGCCAGCACCACAGCGAAACTGTTGGTGGTAGGGCAGGCACCGGGCACTAAAGTACATGCCAGCGGCACCCCCTGGGACGACCAGAGCGGGAAGCGCCTCCGCCAGTGGCTGGGCCTGGATACAACCACTTTTTATGATGAGTCGCAGGTTGCCATTGTGCCGATGGGCTTCTGCTACCCCGGCAAGGGCAAAAGCGGTGACCTCCCGCCCCGCCCGGAATGTGCCCGGCACTGGCACCAGCAGTTGCTGGCCCTGCTGCCCAACATCCAGCTTACACTCCTCATCGGCAAATATGCACAGGACGGTTTTTTAAAGCAGGCGGCCAGGCCAACATTAACAGAAACAGTAGCCAACTGGCACGAATACCTGCCGCACTACATGCCGCTGCCACACCCCTCGCCCCGCAACCAGTTCTGGTTTAAGCGCCACCCCTGGTTTGAGGCCGATGCTGTACCGGCACTTCAGCAGCTTGTGGGCGACCTTGTCGTAAAAACCTAAGCTTCCTATTTTCGTTGCAAACAACCTACTCCCTCAATAAGAAATTCTGCACCCTATGATAAACTACCCCTCCAGCAAATTACCCGATATTGGCACGAGCATCTTTACTGTCATGTCGGCCCTGGCGAACGAGCAGCAGGCGATTAACCTGTCGCAGGGCTTCCCGGACTTTAACTGTCCTGCACCGCTGATAGACCTTGTAGGCAGGTATATGCGCGAAGGGTTTAACCAGTATGCGCCCATGGCGGGTGTGCCAAAGCTGCGTGAAAACATCAGCATCAAAACAGAGAAAGTATACGGCTACCGCCCCAACCCTGACACAGAGGTAACCGTGACCTCCGGTGCTACAGAGGCGCTACATGCAGCCATAACAGCGGTGGTGAAGCCCGGTGATGAAGTGTTGATACTTGAGCCTTGTTATGATGCTTATGTCCCTGTCATCCGGTTGTGTGGCGGTATTCCTGTTTTTGTATCACTGGCACTCCCTGATTTCCATGTGGACTGGGACCAGGTGAAACGCCGCATCTCCTCCCGGACAAGCCTCATCATTATTAACACACCTCATAACCCCACCGGTGCTGTGATGACGAAACAGGACATGGATACGCTGGCGAACCTGATAGCCGGCACTAATATCCTGGTGATTAGTGATGAAGTGTATGAGCACATGGTATTCGATGGACAGCTGCATTACAGTGTACTGCAGCACCCGCAGTTGCGCAACCGAAGCTTCGCTATCTCTTCTTTCGGAAAAACATACCATACTACTGGCTGGAAGATAGGCTACGCCGTGGCTCCTGCCGCCCTCACGGCTGAGTTGCGCAAAATGCACCAGTTCATTACTTTCAGCACGCCTACACCACTTCAGATGGCCATTGCAGATTTTATGGAAGAGGAAACCCATTACCGGAACCTGCCGGATTTCTACCAGGCCAAGCGCGACTTCTTTAATGAACAGTTAAAGGGTTCCCGTCTCGAAATAGTGCCTTCTGCCGGCACGTATTTTCAGCTGGCAAAGTATGATAAGGTTTCAAATGAGTATGATCAGGATTTCGCTAAGCGCTTAACAAAAGAGGCCGGTGTCGCCGCCATACCCGTTTCGGCCTTCTACCACGACAAAACAGACCATAAATACCTCCGTTTCTGCTTTGCCAAAAGCGAAGGCACCCTACAGGCCGCCGCCGCAAAGCTGGAGCAGCTTTAAATCTATAAAGACGTAAGACGCACGTGCACAGCACGAAGCTCTAGTCCGCTTCTTACTCACCTTTGAACAACGAATAACGCTCAACAAACAACGATAAAAAATGGACCTACGCATAACCATTGTACAGACAGCACTCCACTGGCAGGATGCGGAGAGGAACCGCACCATGTTTTCTGAGAAGTTAGCACAGGCTACTCCCCAGACCGACCTGATCATACTCCCTGAAATGTTCACAACCGGGTTTAGTATGGAAGTGGAGACACAGGCTGAAAAGGCTGAAGGCCCTACTTTACACTGGATGCAGCAGGAAGCACAGAAGCACCAGGCGGTACTAACCGGCAGCGTGATGGTAAAGGAGAACGGGCACTACTATAACCGCCTGCATTGGGTGCGCCCAGACGGCTCCTATGCAAAGTACGACAAGAAACACCTTTTCCGTATGGCAAAGGAGCACCATACATATACTGCGGGCAAAGAGAAACTAACAGTAGAGTTAAAAGGCTGGAACATCTGCCCGTTGGTGTGTTACGACCTGCGCTTCCCGGTGTGGAGCCGTAATGTCAGCAACAGCTACGACCTGCTGCTGTACGTGGCTAACTGGCCGCAGGTACGCAGCCTCGCCTGGCGCTCGCTGCTACAGGCACGCGCCATCGAGAATGTAGCTTACGTGGCCGGAGTCAACCGTGTGGGCACCGATGGTAACAACCATCCCTACTCCGGCGACTCTGCCATTATTCATCCCAAAGGACACCACCTGCTCCAGACAAGCCAGGTAGAAGGCCTACACACCCTCACGTTAGGCAAGCAAGAACTGGTTGATTTCAGAGAAGCTTTCCCGGCACATCTGGATGCAGATGCATTTAGTTTAAGTTAGAGGCGTTAAACTGTATGGCGGGTTATTGTAGGGGGGCAGGTGCACCATGGTTCAGGGCAGGCGTGCCTCTCAAGCCTCCTTTAAAAACTGCTTTGCTTCCCTTACTGCCTCCTCCTCCTTTACCTGCTTAAACTGCACATGAGGGCGGGCCTCGAACATGCGCCGGAGGCGGGAGTGCTCGCCCAACAGTAGCACCAGCCAGCCTGCCTTTTCCTGGAAAAGCTCCTCCAGTAACGCCATTATTTTTCCCAGTTCAGTTATAGATGGATCAGCTTTGATGCCTACCACAGCCCTGTCACTTTCACGGAGCAGGCGCAGGGCGTAGTGCTGCAGCACATCATCAGAATGTGCATCAATGTCCAGTACTGCCACCTCCGGGAGTTGCTGCTTTACCTGTTCCGGCAGCGGCTTCCTGTATGCAGTGGAGGTAGATAGCTCTACATAAAGGAAGGCCTGCATCATCTTACCACAAATTTGGAGGTTGCACGCTTTCCGCTTTCAGAGGTAGCACGGATGATGTAGAGACCGGTCTTCAGGTTTTGCAGTGGCAGCATGTGGCTGCGGCCGTAGTTGCCAGTGCTGCGGTACAGGAGTTTGCCTATGGCATCGTAAACCTGCACAACTACCGGCTCAGAAGCCTTTAACTGTACGGCCTCTCTTGTGCTTCTGTCGCCAGGGTTTGGGTACACTTCTACCTTCAAGCCTTCCTCAGGAGTTTTAGGGGCTGCCGTATTGCCTGCAGATTGCTCCAGCAGGTAAAGTCCACCGCCCTTTGTGCCGATGGTGAGGTACAGCGTGTTTTCACCACCCAAAGGCGCCGCTGCTATACTCAGGCCTTTCCCAAGGCGCGTTGCCTGCAGGCTTCCCAATGAGCCATTCTCCAGTAGTTCGGTTTCTGCAACCAATGTATTTTGCTGTAAGGCTGAAGCAAGGTTCCGGTACACGCGCAGTTGCCCACTTTCATCTGTTGTGAGCAAGTCCGGGGTACCGTCACCATCCACATCAGCTACGGCAGGATGAAGAAACCTTCGTGAGAAGTCCGTTGCTATACCTCCAAATGCTGCTTGCTCCTGCGTGAATGCCGGCGAAGCTGCATTGCCAGTGTTGCGGTAAAACCGGAGGCTGCCGTCGCTCATCCCAAGCAGCAGGTCCGGGTCGCCATCTTCATCCACATCTGCAAAGGCAGGAGACGCTTCCCCCGGTACGGCCTGCACTGTCTGCAAATCAGTGAAGCGGTATTGGGCAGGCTGTCCTTTAGGGGCCTTGTTCGGAACAAAGCTGATACGGGTAGAGTTAACCTCTGCTCCCTCAAACGTCAGCACGAGGTCTACGGCTCCATCGCCGTTCATATCGGCAAAAGCAGGTTTTATGTTGAAAAGCTGTTGGTCCTGTAAGCCAAGGTAATCGTTTGTCACCAATTCAAAAGCGGGCGAGGTGGCCGTACCAGTATTCCGATAGAAATGCAGTGCCGCGCTGTAGTGGCCGTTACGGTAAGCAATGGCATTTCCGACCAGCATATCCAGGTCACCGTCTGCGTCCAGGTCCGCAAAAGCCGGGAAAGCTCCTTCGCCCACCTCTATCATCTGCCCCTGCAGGAAATCATCCTGCACAAATTTAAAGTCAGGCTGGTTGAAGGCACCCTGGTTGCGGTAAAGCCAGGTAGAAGTCTCAAAATTGATCTTGTGTAGATCATCAGTTGCCTGCGGTGCCACCAGCATATCGGGCACTCCGTCGAAGGTGACATCTTCGTAGTAAGCAGCCGGAAAAAGAGGGAAAGAAGCTGGCTTAGAAGCCGGGAAAGCAAGTATAAAGCCTGTCATAACAGCGTTGGCAGCCGAGCCCTCGTTTTCCATCAGCACCAGGTTCTGGCACATCACACTCCCCATGATCAGCTCTTTGTCTCCATCGGCATCCATGTCCAGGAGCAGCAAGGATGAACCGTCGTGGCCGGAATGTTGCGGGGCAGCTACACGGCAGTGCGCTCCAAAAAGATAACTGTCGCAGCCATCACACTCGGTGATGCCGCCCCACCAGTTTGTTTGCTGCTCAAACTTCAGCGTGCCGCAAGCCAGCCCCTGCTCTGCCTGCATGTTCTGGTAAAGCTCCAGGGTATGCCCTCTGGAGAACTCTGAAATCAGCACATCCAGGTCCCCATCATTGCCGATGTCCACAATGCCAGGAATATCAGTGCTCTTCATCTGCATGTTCACTCTGCCATCCCGGTAAAACAATGCTTCTTCGGATAAAGTAAATTTCAGCTGCCCCTCTGTTGCTGTTTCCTGTTTAAATACCCGTATGCCTAGCGGGCTGCTCGTAAAAATGTCTTTCAGTCCATCGCAGTTATAGTCACGCAGCAGTACCCAGTACTCCAGGTCCGCAGGAAAAAACACCTCGTAGTCTGGCGCATAGTGGTACTGCCACTGCCCGTTTTGCTGCACCGCCAGCCACGTATACACCTTCTTCAGCTGCCTGTCGAAAATAAAAAGGTCCTCCTGTCCGTCTTTATTCAAATCGATGGTGGAAAACTGAGGGGTGTTGAGGCCACCGCTCCAGGGGGCTGCCAACACCCCTCCCTGCACCGCGACAGGCACATTGTGACGGAACCGGAAAGCCACAGGCTCCTGTTGCTGGGCCGTGGCAGTTGCGAAAGAGCAAAGTGAAACAAGTAGCAGGGTAAGGTACTTCTTCATAACTGAGAAAAGGTTGCCGGTATACAGGCGCTTTTTTATTTAACTAGCAGCACCTGCGGGCACTGTCGCTTTTAAGGTTTTGAGTGTATATTGCCACTGGGAAAGGCTGTTGATAGTAAACGTAATCAAAGGCTTTTCAGCATCATTTTAAGTTAAAATTACGCATTTCATGCAGAACAGCATTGAGTTTCTATACCAAAAGTACCTGGAGTGCCGCCACGTGAGCACAGACTCCCGCGCGGAGCAGGACCAGAGCTTATTCTTTGCCCTGAACGGCCCTAATTTCAAGGGGGCCAAGTTTGCTTTGCCAGCCCTGGAGAAAGGGGCAAAATATGCGGTGGTTGACGATCCAGCCATGGCCGCAGACAATGTTTTTGTGGTGGAAGACACGCTGCAAACGCTGCAGGAACTGGCACGCCACCATCGCAGGCAGCTGAGCATTCCTGTTTTCGGCATTACGGGCTCTAACGGCAAAACCACTTCCAAAGAGCTGATTTATGGTGTGCTGAGCCAGAAGTTCAACACCCTCTATACACAAGGCAACCTGAACAACCACATTGGGGTGCCACTCACATTGCTGCGCATTAAACCAGAGCATGAGATGGCCATCATTGAGATGGGCGCCAACCATATCGGTGAAATAGCGCTGCTCAGCAGCATTGCACTGCCAACGCATGGGTTGATTACCAACATTGGCAAGGCACACCTTGAAGGCTTCGGAAGTTTGGAGGGCGTGGCGCGCGGCAAAAGTGAGCTGTATGTGCACTTGTTTAACTCTGGCGGCACCGTGTTCGTGAACACTGCAAACGAGCTCCTGATGCGCCTGAGCAGCCGCATTGAAGACAAAATTACCTATCCTGCCCCCGGCGACTATTACCACAGCGAACTGCTGGAGGCTTCGCCTTACGTGGTATACCGTGACGAGGAAGGCAACGAAGTGCAGACGCAGCTGGTGGGGAGCTACAACTACGAAAACATGGCGGCAGCAGCCTGCGTCGGAAAGTTTTTTGGTGTACCGCTGCAACAGGCAAACGAAGCCATTGCGGCTTACAGCCCGGTAAACAACCGCTCACAGGTATTGCAAAAGGGCAGCAACACTATCATCCTGGATGCTTACAACGCCAACCCTACTTCCATGGCCGCCGCTGTGCGCAACTTCGGCACCATGAACGCCCCCCGCAAAGTGGTGATACTAGGAGATATGTTTGAAATGGGCGCTGAGAGCGCTGCCGAGCACCGTGCCCTGGGAGAAGCCGTAGCCGCACACCCTTTCGACACGGTCCTGCTTTGCGGAAAGGACATGAAGTACGCAGCAGAAGTAAAAGACAGTTTCCTGCACTTCGAAACAAAGCCAGAACTACAGAAGTGGTTACAGGAGCATCCAGTTTCAGAAAGCTATGTGCTGGTAAAAGGCTCCCGTGGCATGGGCCTTGAGACACTGCTGGAAGTGTTGTAGATGTGGAAATGAGGTGATTAAAAAAATGGTACTGCCTAGCCGTTAATGGAGTACAAACTGACGACTATTTGTTGCTCGATAGACGCAGCAGGGGCAGGTTATATAGTGGACTTTCCTTTGTCTGCTATACTTGTTTAAAGCATCGCGTCTTAAACTTAAAACGGCGAATCAAAATCCTTTAGCAGTGGCAGCACCTCGTCTTTTGGTGATACCAAAGGGTTTGTAACACCCCAGTCGATGCCCAAAGCCGGATCGTTCCACAGAATACCGCCTTCAGAAGGCTGGCTGTAAAAGTTAGTGCATTTATAAAGGAAGGTGGTGTTGCCCTCCAGCGCGACAAACCCATGGGCAAAGCCTTCGGGTATATAAAATACATTGTGCTTCTCAGCATCTAGCAGGCACGTAGCATGCTGGCCGAACGTTGGGGAATCCTTGCGCAGATCGACCGCCACATCAAGCGCTCTGCCCGATGAAACGCGGACCAGTTTACCTTGTGCATAAGGCGGCTTCTGAAAGTGCAGCCCACGCAGCACTCCTTTTGATGAAACGGATTGGTTATCCTGCACAAAATCAGGTTGTATTCCTAATGGCTCAAACCATTTCATGCTAAAGGTTTCTAGAAAATAACCCCGGTCATCTCTGAATACACGCGGCAGGAATTCTACCAGGCCCTCGATGTTGAAAAGTTTGTGCTCCATGTTTCTTTTCTGTTCTGCTTTTTGTGCTTGTATAATTTGTTGTATGCCGCAAGTTATACCCGGGCGGGCAATTAAATTTTGAATGTCTGAGTTTAGAATAATTGAATACAAATTACCAGGCATTCAATTATTCGCCCATTCATTTCATTCAAAATTCAGTTATTCCGTTATTCAGAATTACTTTACTACTTCCGCTATAGCCTGCAGGTACTTCCGGATGACAAAGCGGTCGTCGAAGCGGGAAACGGCTATCTGGCGACTGGCCTTGCCCATGCTTTTCAGTTCTTCCTCCTTTAGCTGCAGCATCTGCAGCATTTTCCCAGCAAGGTCCTGTGCGCTGCGTACCCGGCAAAGGTAGCCATTTACTCCCTGTTGCACTACCTCCCGACACCCCGGTACGTTGGTGGCGATAAGAGGTTTTGCCATAGCGGCAGCTTCCAGCAAAGTACGGGGCGTTCCTTCGCGGTAGGAAGGCAGCACCACACAGTCGGCCTTGCTGACAGCAGCAGCCACATCATCGGTGGTGCCCAGGTACTCGATAACCCCTGCCGCCAGCCACTCCTCCAATTGCTGCTGTTTTACGCCTGACCTGCTCCGCTCATCTACCTGCCCCAACAGCTGGCACCTCACCTCCGGGTACTGTTCCTTCACCAGTTTGCTTGCCTGCACAAACTCTACCACCCCTTTGTCGAACAGCACGCGCGCTACCATCAGAAAAATAAAGGGCCTGTTGCGCTTAAACTCTTCCGCTGGCACAAACTCCTGCAAATTGATGCCTGAGCCTGGCAGCACCTCCGTTATTCCTGCCTGCACCAGGTTGTTTCGAAGAAAAAGTTTCCGATCATCCTCATTCTGAAAAAACACTTTAGCCGGGTAGCGGAAGGCGAACTTATACAGGCGCAGGGCAATGCTGGAGATATAGTCTTTGGTGATAAAGACTGTGCCCAGCCCCGACACATTGTTGATAGCCGGTATACCTGCCCAATGCGCCGCAACGGCTCCGTAAATATTCGGTTTGATAGTATAGTGCAGCACCACATCCGGCTTTACCTGCTGGTAAGTCTGGTACAGGCGCCAGGTCAGCATCAGGTCTGTGAAGGGGTTGGTGCCCTGCTCCATGTGCACCGGCACAAAGCGACAACCTGCCGCCATCAGGCGCTCTGAATAAGCATCCTTCGGGGCAATGGCCACCACCTCGTGCCCTTCTGCCAGGAGCGCCTCAATAAGGCTCCTGCGGAAGTTATAAATGTTCCAGGAGGTGTTGATGACAAGTGCTATCCGCATAAGGGCAAATCAGCTCAGCAGGACTGGGATCTTAAGGCCTAAAAAGTCGTAAGTTAGCCATTTTAGCTTAGCATCAGAAAAATTCAATTAAATTGCAGCAAATACTCTTCTGTGTATCACTTAAACAAATTCACTTTTATGCCACCTATTGCATTTTTGCACACCCACGTACTGGTCGTTATTCTGTTCCTTATCTTTTTTGCCATCAAAGCTGTTTTGCTGCTGCTTAACAAGCGCGAGACACTGGACAAGGTCAGAAGCAAAACAAAGGTAGTGGACATGATCCTGGGCACCCTAATCCTGATAACCGGCGGTTACCTGTTGTTCCTGTACAGTGGCGGCATTCCTACCTACCTGATTGTAAAAATTGTGCTGGTGCTGCTGGCTATCCCGTTGGGCATTGTAGGCATCAAAAGGGAGAACAAAGTACTGGCGGTACTGTCGCTGCTCATCTTCCTGTATGTGTACGGCGTAGCGGAAACCAACAGCCTGACCATGAATAAGAATGAGTCTTCTGTTGCCCCTATCAGCAATACAACCACTGAAACAACCGGGACAGGTGCTGCGGAAGCCGGTGCCCAAACAGACGCAGCACAGGAAGAAATCATCTCCTCGATGAGTGAGACACAGCTGGCCAACGCCAAAGCTATTTATACGCAGGTGTGCGCCAACTGCCACGGCGAAGACGGAGCGAAAGGCCTGGGAGGTGCTGCTCTTTTAACGCAAAGCCAATTGACCTTAAATGATAGAATTAACGTTATTGAAAATGGGCGTGGCCTGATGCCTGCATTTGGAGACCAGCTAACGCCGCAGGAGGCCGAGGCACTGGCCGCCTATACTATAACGCTAAAAAAATAATTAATGGGTAAAAAGAATTTCTACGAGACCGCCAAGCCGCAGGAAACTGCTGTGCTGGTGGCCGTACCAAACTATCGCCAAACCGACGAGCAAACCAACGAATACCTCGATGAGCTTGCTTTCTTAACGGAGACAGCGGGAGCCGTAACACTAAAGCGCTTTGTTCAGAAGCTAGATAAGCCCGATATCCGCACGTTTGTGGGCAGCGGGAAACTGGAGGAGATCAAAGCTTATGTAAAAGAAAACGAGGTAGACATGGTTATCTTTGACGACGACCTGAGCGCCTCACAGGTACGTAATATTGAGCGTGAGCTACAGGTAAAGATTGTGGACCGCAGCTTGCTTATACTGGATATTTTTGCCCTGCGGGCTAAAAGCGCCCAGGCACACGCACAGGTAGAGATGGCCCAGTACCAGTACCTGCTTCCCCGCCTTACGAACCTCTGGACGCACCTTTCAAAGCAGAAAGGTGGTATCGGTATGAAGGGACCAGGTGAAACGGAAATTGAAACAGACCGCCGTATTGTGCGCGACAAGATAGCCTTGCTGCGGGAGCGCCTGAAGAAGTTCGAGAAACAGAACTTTGAACAGCGCAAAGCCCGCTCCGGCATTGTACGTGTGGCCCTGGTAGGATACACCAACGTAGGTAAATCTACGCTGATGAACCTGCTGTCGAAGTCAGAAGTATTTGCGGAGAACAAGCTGTTTGCCACCGTAGATGCCACTGTGCGAAAGGTGGTATTCGAGAACATCCCCTTCCTGCTGTCTGACACGGTAGGGTTCATCCGGAAGCTCCCGACCAAGCTAATTGAATCGTTCAAGTCTACTTTGGACGAGATACGGGAGGCTGACCTGCTGGTGCATGTAGTGGATGTGTCGCACCCGTCTTTTGAAGACCACATTGAGGTAGTAAACGAGACACTGAAGGATATCAACTCAGCAGAGAAGCCGGTGCTGCTGGTATTTAATAAAGTAGACCTGTATCTGCAAAAGCGCGAGCAGGAGCTGGAGGCGGAGGGAGCCGAGGTCCGTCCGTCTATTGAAGATTTAAAAGCCTCATACATGGCAAAGGTGCATGCCCCTGCTCTGTTCATATCGGCTACAGACAAGGTTAACATTGATGCGCTGCGCGATGAACTGCAACGCAGAGTAGCAGAAATTCATTTCCAGCGCTACCCAAACAATGTGTAAGCCTTGCCTGGCTTGTTATTTACCAGCCCCCGCTGGGGCTTTGGTAAAACAACTTTATCGGGTTTGGCGCATTGCATCACAGGCATAAACAGAAAAAGGAAGTCTTCATCAGGCTTCCTTTTTTTATTGCTGAGAACTTTAGTATAGCTTATTTATCATCAGGTTACCTACACCTGCTGCAGGTTTTTGAGCACGTCCGGATAGAGTATGTTTCCGTCATGGTCTGATATAACCTCATAGACAGGGGCTCCAAAACGTGCTGTATATAATTGATTTTTGCGGGAGTTTGCCTGGCGTGCATTTAAAAGATAGGTGGTGTTGCCTGTATAGGACTCCGGCTTTACCTGGAGCGCATAGCGCAGTTCGCCATCCACATAGGCTTCATAATCGACAGCATAGGTATGATACATTTCCTCTGATACTTCCTGGAACACAACATGCGGGAACATGTTCTGCAGTGTCCTTATCGTGTTCTTCTCCCGTTCAACCACCCTGTTCCATGTTTCGCATATCACCCGGAAGCGTACACACTGGAAGCACTCTTCCACAGATAACCCGTACCCGTTATCCCGGACGTGGTTGTAGAGTATTTCTCCTTTCCGGTAAAGCCTTTCCTGGGTTCTGCCGAACTGGGTATTCAGGTTCTTCAGGTTCCAACTCAGGTCATGAACAAAGTCCGGGTTTGTTTTTATGAGCAACTCATTCTGCAACATGCTCTGTGTGGGTGCATCCCATCTCTGGAGCAGGCGCCCCCTCTCCTCCCCGCTTTGGTAATAAAAGGTCTCCCACTCCTCTTTCGTTTTAAATGTTTTCAACTCAATAAGGGTTGTCAGATGTCCTACCGACCAGGGATCGCCCAGCATCAGCTCATTCCAGGCATTGTTGGTTGACCTGAACCTAGCCACGCCAACTGGTAAATCGAATTGGGTTTCCACGTCTAAAGAAGTTGAGATATATGATACGCCTTTTTTGCAAGAGCATCAAAGGCAGAAGCTTGCACCTGGCAGGTTTTAGCTTGCTTCTGTTCTATACGTTTTCCTTTGATCATAAGCACTATTTATGTTTTTGAAAGTATAATAGCAAACGTTAGCAAGTTTATAATATACGGCAGGGAGGCCGCACCGGAATATAAGAACGCAGGTATTTTCAGGCTCTTATACTCTTTACCAGTAGCCGCTCAAGCCTGTACGTCTGGTCTTTCGAGTACAACCATTTACTTATAGTTACAGTACTTAGCAATGCCGTTCATGTTGCTCTACAGGCGCTGCAACGGCTAAGAACAAGAGAATCCATATGAAAACCCTATACATTCTGAGACACGCTAAATCGAGCTGGGAGTTCGAAGAGCTGAGCGACCATGATCGCCCCCTGAACAAGCGGGGCCGCAGCGATGCGCCGCTCATGGGGCAGGAACTGGCAGCACGGGGCGTCCAGCCCAACCTGATCATCTCCAGCCCTGCCGTACGGGCACTCACCACCGCTACCCTGGTAGGCAGAGAAATGGGCTACGACGCCGACGACATTGTGGTGGACGAGCGGGTGTACGGCGCCGGGAAAGAAGACCTTCTGGAGGTAGTGCAGGGAGCACCTGCCGAAGCAGATTACCTGATGCTGGTTGGCCACAACGAAGCCATTACTGATTTTGCAAACATGCTGACACCAGAACATGTGGCCAGTTTGCCAACCACAGGCGTTGTGGCACTGGAATTTGACTGTGAGAGCTGGTACGACATCAGCAAGGAAAACGCAAAAATGCTTTTCTACGACTTCCCGAAGAATTATAAATAAAGCGGCAATTCCCTTTACCACCAGGTAAACCAGCCTTAGGCTTATCAGAAGCTGCAGTGAAGATCAAACCAACATGGAAAAAGAGAAAGAGAAGAGAGCAACCCCGGACTACCCACTCATAAACAGGGAGCTGAGTTGGCTGGCTTTTAATTATAGAGTACTACAGGAGGCCAAGGACAAGAATGTGCCTTTACTGGAGCGCATCAGGTTTATGGCCATTTTCTCATCTAACTTAGATGAATACTTCAAGGTGCGGGTGGCTACACTCAAGCGCCTCATCAAGCTGAAGGAGAAGACACGGAAGAAGCTGGACGAAGATCCTTCCGAGACCTTTGAGCAGATAATGAAAGAAGTAAAACGCCAGCAGGAAGAGTTCGGGCAAGTTTTCCGGGAAGGCATTCTGGCAGATCTGCGCAAGCACGACATTCACCTGCTGACAGAGCATGACCTGAATCCGGAGCAGCAGGAGTGGGTACAGGACTACTTTGGCGAGAGCGTGCATCCTTTGCTGCAGCCCATCATCCTGGATGAAACGCAAACCCACCTCTTTCTGCAAGACCAGACAGTGTACCTGGGCATAAAGATGCGGGAGCCAAAAGAAGAAGGCCTGAAGCCAGAGCGTTTCGCCATGCTGGAGATACCAACCAAGAAGCACGGCAGTCGCTTTGTGAAACTACCGACAGTAGACGATCAGCGCTATGTGATGTTCATTGATGATGTGATCCGCTTCTGCCTGCCGAAGATCTTTGAGCGGTATCAGCAGTTTGACTCCCATGCCGTGAAAGTATCCCGGGATGCAGAGCTGGATATAGAGGAGGAAGTATCCGGCAACCTGATGGCGAAAATCAGGAAGAGCCTGAAGAAGCGTGAAATCGGTTACCCGGCGCGCCTGCTCTATGACCCGGAAACACCCCAGGACCTGCTAGACATGATGATGGCGCACACCGGCATTACCGAAGATGAACTGGTGGAGGGCAGCAAATACCACAACTTCCGCGATTTCTTTCAGTTCCCGGACTTTAACCTGCCTGAGCTGAAGTACACGCCACAGCCCACGCTGGTGCACCCTCAGCTGGAGCAGGAGCCAAGCATGCTAGATGCTATGCAAGGGCAGGATTACCTTGTGCACTATCCTTACCAGTCGTTTGACTACGTGCTGCGCCTGTTTAACGAGGCTGCTGAAGATCCTAAAGTAACCTCTATGAGCGCCACGCTCTATCGTGTGGCCGATAAATCGGCCATTGCCAAAGCCCTGGCCAAAGGTGCCAAAAACGGCAAACTGGTAACGGTAGTGGTAGAGCTGAAAGCTCGCTTTGATGAGGAGTCTAATATTTTCTGGGCCGGAAAGCTGCAGAAGGCTGGTGCTAACGTCATTTTTGGTGTGCCAGAGTTAAAGGTGCATTCCAAACTTGGCTTGATTACCAGAAATGAAAACGGCAGGATGGTAAATTATGCCTACCTGAGCACAGGCAACTACAACGAAGACACCTCCACCATTTACGCCGACCATGCTCTGTTTACTTCCGACGAACGCCTTACTAAAGATGTAGAGCAGGTATTCAACTTCTTCATAGACCGAAACCCGGATAAAAAGTTCAGGCACCTGCTTATGGCACCGCTGAACATGCGAGAAGGTTTTGTGAAAATGATAGACCGGGAGATGAAGAATGCGAAGAAAGGCCTGCCCGCCCGCCTTATTCTGAAGATGAATGCACTGCAGGATGAGCGCATGATCAGGAAGCTTTACGCTGCCAGCCAGGCGGGTGTAAAGATAGACCTGATAGTACGTGGTATCTGCTGCCTGGAGCCGGGAGTGGAGGGTGTGAGCGAAAACATAGCGGTACGCTGCATCGTGGACCGTTACCTGGAGCATGCGCGGGTGTACATCTTTCATAACAACGGCGATGAACAGTACTATGTCGCATCTGCCGACTGGATGACACGCAACCTGAACCGCCGTGTAGAAGTGGCCTTCCCGCTGTTGCAACCGCACCTCATCCAGCAGGTGCGTAGCATCATTGATTTACAGCTTGCTGATGATACAAAAGCAAGGAGGCCGGATAACAGTTACCTGCGGGATGGCGACGAATCAAACGTACGCTCGCAATATGCCACCTACGATTACCTCCGCAGCCTGGTGCCGGAGGGAATGGACCCAGCCCGGAAAAAGAAGTAAGGCGCTAGCAGCACAAAATAAAATGGGGAGAAGTTCTGATGAACCTCTCCCCATTTTATTTTGTGCTGCTAGCAACCGTACTAGTTGTTCCGGTTCCTTTCAGTCCATTTTCGTGGCGGCACAAGGTATAGCTCCACTCCAACGTAGCCTGCCCCGGAAAGGTCATTCGTGATAAGCTCATCTGTAGAGCCTACCTCATCAAACAGGCGGTGACGGTAGTACTGCCTGAAGCCGCCTTCCACCGCAAACCATAAAAAGTCGTAAATCTCCCGCTCCATGCGCAGCAGTCCCTTTATGTCTGTTCTCCGCAACTCTACCTCACCAAACTGCGAGAGCACTGTTCTATCTGCAAAAATATCGTAACTGGCTCCCTCCAGGCGGTACCCTACATAAAACAGGGTTTTCTCGTTGGCATTGTAGCGCATTCTTACATTCGCCGGAAAAATCGACTCTACCCCCCACTTCGGGTTGAAGGTCCGGTTGTACAGGAGGCCGGGGAAGACCCTTTGCCGGCCAAACGTATACCCCCACTGCGCACCTACACCGATAGAGAAGTCAGGTGACTTCTTCCAGCCATACGCTACGTCCACTGTGGCTTTCAGGTAATCAGCAATGTTGATATTGTCACGGGTATAGTCGCCGTTGAGCTCGCCTTTTACACGAATCAGGTAAAAGTTCCGCTCGTCCAGGGAGTGCAGGTAGGCCATCTGCAGGCCCAGGCTTTTCAGGTTTTTGTCTTCTAAATAACGATACAGCCCGTAGGATGATTCTGTAAGCCCTGCGAAGTTAAATTCCTCTATTTCATAATTCACACCCATAATAAGCTTTGTCTGCGGCTTGTTTACGAGTGGAGCCAGAGCAAGTACAGAGAACTTGTTGTGTCGCCTCACCCTTCCCCTACCGTTGCCAACTCTTGGGTCGTCAGATTCAGACTCTATATCGAACTGCGGCAGGCGCTCATAACCTATCACCACACCGCGCGGTTTGCCCATGCCGCGCACACCCGGAGAGGCATAGTCGATAACATCTCCTATGTCTTCCGACTGGCTTCGCTGTGCCTGCGCCTGCTGCCAAACGCACAGGGAGGCTATCACACAAACTAATAACTGTATTTTTTTCATAGTTTATTTTGAGCTTTGTAGCGGCAGTATTGCAGAAAGGCCATACTTCTTATTATCCTCCTCTTATACTCCTTTGCTTTTTTTCTG
The DNA here is from genome assembly GCF_054779655.1 of Pontibacter brevis. Taxonomy (NCBI): domain Bacteria; kingdom Pseudomonadati; phylum Bacteroidota; class Cytophagia; order Cytophagales; family Hymenobacteraceae; genus Pontibacter; species Pontibacter brevis. Next base: position 7,534 of record NZ_BAAGXV010000023.1, on the reverse strand, counting down.
TTAGAAAAAGAAGCCATAGTTCAGCATAAAGAGTTTGTCTTTTTCTCCTATGGCATAGGAGAGCGTAAGCACGGTGCGATTCAGGAAATCTACCCAAAGGCCACCGCCATATCCTGTGTGCAGGCTACGGAAAAACGACTCCCTGTAATCTCCGCCATGGTACACCCGGCCAGCATCAAACAAGCCTAACACACCTAATTTAGCAGGTGCCAGATACAGGTTAAAGTCCACGAGCTGTATTCGGGCTTCGGCATTGGCATAGAGGCTGCTGCGACCAGAGAAGCGGGTACGGCGGTAACCGCGCAGGTTGGAGGTGCCGCCCAGGGTATTGGCCTGGTAAAACCGGAAATCGCCGAAGTTGTGTGCCCCACCTACTCTACCTGCCCATGTGAGCTGCAGAGGAAAATTCGGGCTGATATAGAACCTGAATTCGGAACTGATGTTTGTGAAGTTTAGCTTCTCCCCGTTCAGTTGGTGCATATAGCTGATGCGGTTATAGAAACGCATGCCAATACGAGGGTTTGCTTCCGTACTGCTACCCGCCCCGATTACGTCAAGGTTCAGGAAGGCCGTGGCACCGGCGTAATGCTGCACATTAAACTCTCCCTCCTCCGGATTATAGGTACCAGGTTCCAGCCTGCCCGCACGCGCTTCGTTCAGCAGGAAGTTTTCCCTTTCATCCGGAACCACCACCTGAAAACGATCATAGGCAGGTCCTATGCCTGCTTGCAGAAACGTGGTGACATCTTTGTATAACGATGCATTGAAGGCAAGCCTTTTGAAACGGACACGATAATAGCTGTCGTCCAGGTCGGAAATCTGGTCTGTTTGATTTCCGAAGCCATAGAAGTTCCGCTGGTACTGCGGCCCCTGCATGCTGCCATTCAGCGCCAGGCTCCAGTCTCCTATCACCTGCCGCACATCTCCTCTGTAGCGTATGTTGAAAGACTTAGTCAGGAAGGCGTAGTTTGCTTCCAGCGTGTGCTCAGCGGCATAAGGAGATTTTCGAAACTTTTGCGTACGCAGCAGTACTCCTCCTCCCAGGAACAGACCGTCGTCTACGTTATATGCCACAGATAACCTGGGTCCGAAGTACGGTAATTGAAAGTTGTTACGGTCGTAGCGGGTGACCAAACCTTCCGGGTCCTCCTCTGTTTTGTCTTTGGTCTCATCATTGAAAACAAAGGTATTGTCCGCCTTGGTGTCGTACACCACAGTATGCTTTTTTAGGCCGCGCACACTCGACCTGTCCACAATTTCATCGTCATTGCCTCCCCCAATAATGCGCACCACGATGCTCTTATTTACATCGCCGGTCACCAGGAACTCATCCTCCCCATCCCTTCCGTAAATGCGGATTTCCTTTGTTTCGTTAGTAAAGAAGGTGCGGTTGTAGATTTCTCCCAGCACTTCGCCTTCCTTCGATATTTTATAGCCTTTTACAACTACCTGCTCGTCGTTCAGGCGGTTTATTTCAAAGCGCTCATGCTTGTCGCTGCCCGATATATCGACATACTGTACCAGGAAATCATAATATGCTTCGGCAGCCTGTGGTAGTTTATCCCTCCTAGATTTGAGCTTCGCCATTACCTCAGGCCCGGAAAGCGCCCTGATGCTGTCGGGCCACTGGTTTATGGCCTCCTCTATGACCTGGTCTGTGACGTTGTTCTTTATCTCCTGCGCCAGCCGGACCCAGTCCTGCCGGATAGGCCGGGAAGTAAAGGTACGGTCGAGGGTGAGCGCACTGAGGTTAAGGCCAACTATGTCTTTGAACTCGTACCCGAAGTGCTGTATGTTCCGAATGCCCCAGCTGCGCGTCGCCAGCCAAGGCAGAAAGCCGTCGGCCTTGAAAAAGGCCATGTCGCGGTCTTCCGGCACTGGTGTATACAGTTTTCCTTTATCGGCTTTTTTCTCCTCCACCCAGCGCCACTGGCCTTCATGCCGGTCCCAGTCGCCAATGAGCATGTCGAGCAGGCGTGCCCGCACGTACTCCATTTGGTCTACCTCATGGTCGTTGTCATCCTCCAATTCATCGAGCACTTTTTCGGTGCCTACCAGGTTCTGAGCGTAGCCCAGGCTGGCTGTTTCTTCGTGATTCTCATCGGCATCCTCTTCGAGCAAGGCCAGCGTGTTTCCGAACTCATCAATATACTGGCGCAGGTACGGCGTGTTTGGGATGTACACTAGCCTGGGGTTTGTGTGGTAAACACCTGCGGCATCTGCCAGGGGAGGCACAGCCAGCGCCCCGTAAGGATGCTGCGCCGATATCTGGTCCTGCAGCAGGTTGCGCGCCGCTGTTTCCTGGAGATACACCGGCAGCGCTTTTGTCGGGTTTTTGTCTATGGTGCGCAGGGTGTACTCTTTTGCGTCAGGGTTACGGACTTTTAAGGAGGCTGTCTGCTTGCCGCCACCTTTCTGGTAAGGCGTCAGGCCGCCGAACTGGTTCTTCATGTCCAGCAGCGGCACTTCTACCGGAGCGGCCCATTCTTTTCGGTAGTGCTCGCCCAGCAGGGTCTTGCGCAGACCGGAGGCAGTATAATCGGTATTGGCAGCCAGGGTTATGGTACTGTCTGCGTAATTTGTGTTATCCTCTATAAGGGGCGCCTCCTTGCGCGGCTGCTTGGCATAAAGCGGTGTGCGGTACGTAATATGGCCTGTGGAGCCGTCGCCGTCAGGCACCCAGTACTCTACCCACACCTCCCCGTTTTCATAGTACAGCGTTTTAGCAAACCCTTTCACCTTTTGCACATAGGTTACATTGCCTCCGGGCTTTATGTATTGCACTTTGCAGCCAGACCCACTCACAATATGCGGCAACTTGTTGTGTTTGAAATACTCGAGGGCATGCTCGTGACCGGCAGCGTATACAATATTATCGTACTTATCAAAGATATCCAGCAGCCCTTTGATGTATGCCTGGTAACGGGGGTGCGGTATGTCCTGCAGAATGCCGCCATACTTCCTGGCGAAGGGATAGATAGAGCCAATAACCGGCAGCGGAAGGTACATCCAGTCGCGCAGCATGGTAAGCGGGAAGATATGGTCTTTCAGAGAGAAGAAACCGCCATGTGCCCCACGGCTCATCAGCGGGTGGTGCCCTACTACGAGAATGTCGCTGCCGCTGTTCTTTTCTATAATGTCCTCCAACTGCACCAGAAAGTCCACCTCGGTGGCAGCGCCACAGTGCGTGTTATCGCCATACGGCCTGTCGAAGGGGTGCAGCCACCACTCTGAGTCAATAGCAATCAGCACCAGGTCATCACTTATCTTCACCTCATAGGGCCCCGGGCAGCCATCGCCTGGAACAAAAAAGTCGCCACCCACCACAATGTTCTCATCAGTCAGGTACTCGTTCACATAGCGCTGCTCCCGCAGGATGGCATCAATTCCACCACGCCCGCTGTGGTTCCAGTCGTGGTTGCCCGGTATCATGTACTTTTCCCCGGCATATCCCTTTAAAATATCCAACTGCGCATTCAGGCGCGCCTCGGATATTTCACGGTCGTAGGCGTCGGGCTCCGGCAGACCGTTGTGGTACACGTTATCCCCCAGAAAAATAGTGGTACTCTGGGCTCCTGCCTGCTCCATCTGCTTCCGCATCAAAAGCAGCGATGGCTCCCCCTCCAGGTCCGGTGCGCCCACATCGCCTATAAGGAAGACGGTATACAGCACCTTGTTCTGCGGGTCGGGCACAGTTTGCTCCCAATCCAGCGCCTCGCGGCTATAGTATGGTTTATTTGAAACACAGGCGGTAAGGGTAAGTCCTAAAACGACCTGCCATATCAGGCGGAAACACAGTTCCTGCCACTTGAGTAGATTTTGGATCATAGGTTATGGAGGTATATCAAGCCCTGCTGATAAAGCAAATCGCCTGTAGCACCTGCATCAGGTACAGCTACTGCCGAAGCACAAGGGGCAGGATAGCATTCTACCCTGCTATCACTGCACCATACTGCTAACTGGTGCTGTATGAGAAAGGAGGTTGGGTACTGCATAGTTGGCTCTATAGCTGTAGGTCCCTGGCCTCATTTTGCTGTAAACGGGGTGCCACAGGGGCAGCAGGACTGACATTCATAAACGAGAGGAGGCCACTTTTAGTTGTTGCCGCCAATGCCTTGTTAACTCCTGTATGAAATGCCCGTTAACTAACAAAATGCAGTTTTATACCGTATCCCGCAAACAATTGTGCGTTTGACATGTGCAGCATATTCTGAGCATGTTGTTAGATTATCTTTTGAACGGCAACTGTGCGCTTTTAGAGCCTGAGGGCATCTATTAGACCTAAATAAGCCTTGTATAAATCTAAACCCATGCTTTATCGCTTTCAATTACAAAACTTAAACATGCTCTTAACAGCTACCGGGCTTGGGGCTGCGCCCTCCGTAAGCCTTACGCCCAACACAGAAGCATAACCATGTATGGAAGAACCTAAACTCATTAAGCAAGCCAGCGAGTTTGTTTTTAAATTATTCAAAGAAAAACTTTCGAAAAAACTGGTATACCATAATTACCGGCATACCCTCGAGGTGGTGTCTGTGGCACAGGAACTCGGGCAAAGGAGCAACATAGAAGCCGGTGAACTGCAGGACCTGGTACTGGCCGCCTGGTTTCATGACACCGGCTATGTAAACGCTTACCAAGGCCATGAAGAGGAGAGTATCCGCTTTGCAAGAGAGTGGCTGACAGAACACAATTACCCGGAGGAACGCATTCAGCGGATTGAAGGCATGATTATGGCCACCAAACACGACGTACAGCCGCGGGGCCTGCTGCAGGAACTGTTAGTAGATGCCGACCTGTCGAACATAGGCAAGCCTACCTTCTCGGCCACAGCAGAACTGCTGCGCGTGGAGTGGGAGATTTTCCTGGATAAATTCTTCTCCGACAGAGAATGGGCGCAGTTCCAGATGGACTTCCTGCTCTCAACGAGCCTGCACACCGATCAGGCGCAGCAAATGTTTGCAGCGCAGTTAGGCCTGAACATACAGGAGCAGCGTGAACGCCTGAATCAGGAAGACAAGAAAAAGAAGAAGAAAGACAAGAAGCACCGTGAAACGCTGGCGCAGCCTAAGCGTGGTATCGAGACCATGTTCCGGAGCACCTACCGCACCCATCTCGACCTCAGCGCCATGGCCGATAACAAAGCTAACATGATGATCAGCCTCAACGCTATTATCCTGTCCATCGTCATCACGTATGTCAGCGCCCAATCTGCTATCATTGGTTCAGAGTTTGCCAAGCACCGTACCATCATCATACCAATAGGCCTGCTGTTACTCACGACGCTAGGCTCCCTTGTTTTCGCCATTATTTCAGCACAGCCTGAGGTTACCAGCTTTAACATAAACAAAAGCAAAAAGAAGGTAAACACCCGTAACGTTAGCCTGCTCTTCTTCGGGAACTTCAGCAAACTCCCTCTTGAGGGCTTCCAGGAGGGCATGCATGATATTATGCGCGACAAGAAATCCCTTTACAACAACATGATAACCGACATCTACTTTCTAGGCGATGTGCTGAGCCGAAAGTATAGAATTCTGCGCATCTCCTACTCCATTTTCATGATAGGGCTGGTAATAACTGTTCTTGGTTTTGCTATTGCCTTTGCCACTTATTAGTACTGCACTCCAGTTTATTTGCTTATTTGTAAAACGGAGGTAATTGATGTACATTTGCACAGCAATTACTTCCTCCCGGCCTTGTAGTTCAACGGATAGAATAGAAGTTTCCCGACGGCCTGGCGGCCTACGCTGCGCTATGCGGCTGGTTCCCAGCCCCTATAAAATGTAAAACTGGTAAAATTTGAGGCGACGTCGAGGCGAAACGTCGAAACGGTCAACATATTCAAAGCTGCTCTAATCAGGGCGGCTTTTTTTATTTAATATGTTTTAAGAAGAAATTTGGGTATTGATGAAGCAGAAAAAAGTCTTTAGCATGATTTAATTAAAATATTTAGATACTTGTATAGAAGGGTGTGCACAGACATCTCAGCTTCAATACAAGGGCTATAGTCCTTGGCTATCCTGAATCCCCTTATCACCTGTAGAAGACCCCTATGGCGACATTAGAAGCTCTGCATCTATTTTCAGCTTCGCATATGGTTGGGCAATAAAACAAGAATCTCCTGGTATGCGGTTAGAACTCCTTAACAGATTAGCCGAGGCTTTAGGGAAGTGATATAGATTCCTGAACCCGCAAATTAGCTATTGGGAAAGAATGTGGAAGAGTGGTCGTATCCGATACAGCCTTTATAATATCTTGTTTACATTTCACTAGTCCGATTCAGCTTGCTATTTCCTATTGTCCGCTAGGATGCTTACACACTTGATAGCTATTATTCTCAAAAGAAATGTAGTCAACCGAAAACTTACATCCCTGACAGGTACCTGCTCCAGATTTATCAAGAGCTTCGGCTATATTCATAAGCCCCGCAAAGACAAATTTATTCAGCTTCCTTTCCTGCTCAGGTAGCTGTAAGGCTACATTGTCAGGCGGAAAGACAAATACCTTATCCCTCTTAAGGAAAATCCATTTACCATTTGGCATCTGTCCATAGAATTTCCCATTCCAGTACTCTCCATCAATGACCCTTTTGAGCAAGTTGTGGCGATAATAGCTATTACTTTTATATGTATTCAAAGCCTCTGCTCGTTTTGGGCATCCAGAAACATTGCCTTTGAAAACAGACAATACCCTATACCTCTTGTCAGATTTATACAAGTAGTACTTCCTTGATAATTCCAGCATCTGTCTTTCCTCCTGTTCAACTAGATACCTCTTATACTTAAAGTAATCTTGGTCTAGTCGAGGGTTGTAGATCCAATACTTCATAGGAGTATCTGAATTCAGGAAAGACGCCAGGCCACCTTCATCCAATGTTTGCTCCGTTAGGTCTATCTCTATACAGGCAATACCCAGCTTCTTGATTCTTTCAAGCTTCTGCTGATCAACGAAATGGCTATTGGCAAATTCAATGAATAGCTTCTTATCGCCTATTAGGCAGATAGCATCCGGAATAAAACACCCTTCATCTACCGACACTTGTTGCTCAAGGAGTACTTCATCAAATGTTGCTGCCTTGCCCTTGCTATGTAACGAATAGGCATTAGCAGGCTTATAGTCATAGTGATAATCCGGCAATAGCAATTGTTTGTTTTTTTGAAGAACAGCTTTAGCAAGTAAATGCAAGGCAGATTCATAAGCGCCGTCGCATTCCTTTCCTGAATGGTGCGCAAAATGTGGAAGCTTTTTGTTTGTGGAGCTGTTCTTAGCAACTAATGGATGATTGCATTTCGAACAAACACAGTTACAAGCTAGCCCATTTTCTACTTCTGATATATGCTTTAATGCTCCACCGGACAAACCATATGTAAGAAGCTTTTCCATAGGAAAGGTTACTGATAAAAATTAGAGAATAGAGAAATAGTGCACCTTGTAGGCTTACCTGAAGTTCGGCCATTTAAAAGTTGTAAAAACTACTAACTTTAAATGGAATGAAAAAGACAAAGTTTACCGAGACACAGATTATCAAGGCCAT
>NZ_BAAGXV010000022.1:0-2267 GCF_054779655.1 Pontibacter brevis | reverse complement strand
GGCCTCATCAGGCCCTCAACTTCAGAGCTCCGGTTGATTTATTGGAAGAAATTGTAAATTGAAAAGTCAACTTTCAAATGGCTCAAAATACGGGGGAGCTTACAATAAAATTCAAAGAGCGCTAACAACAATTCTTCTTTGCACAATGTGCTGGATGACTCTGTTGCCATTGTCTTCACTATTAATCTTATTGCCATTTCATCCCTTGGTTGGGTTATCAATAATAGGATTTATATCCGCAATTATTGTTCTTTTAGTGTTTAGCATCTTCATGAAGTTTTCTAACTTACTGGAAACAGCAGGTATAGTTGGAGTTGCTGGCATAACTGCTTTTGTTATATTCTACTTTATTACAGACAGAAAAACTGGGGCAGCAGAAAATTTAGAAATCCTGTTTGTGCTCTGGCAAACCTTAGTGGGTTTTGCAATAAGTTTAGGCATGAAAAGAACTACGTACGCTAACCAAGCACATGAGCAAAGCTTCGGCTGATGCCTCGCTCTCCTCATGTACGAGCCGTTGGTTTTAACTTGAATCATGAAAAAGAAAAGAGCTTTCCTTGTTGTACTGATGCAGTTGGTTATTCTTACTTCAGGATTAGCTCAATCATCTCCTTTGTCTGAAAAGGAAGATAAAATAATATGTTACTTTCCTGCTGACCCTTATATTTTGAACAATGGGAAGTTGTTCGAACCTGTAAGTCTTCCTAATACATTAAAAGATAAAAAAATCTATGGAAGAGTTTTCATGCAGATTTCCATTGACACAATGACAAACAAAGTGCAGGATGTTTATGTGCTGCGAACCATGTTGAAAAACAATGCAGACGGTAGTCCATACTTAGATTACATGTACAGCGATGACTTCGATAAAGTAGACACCTACCCAGAGAGGCTAAAAGAGCTTTATCCTTTTCTAAAGCAACTTGCAAAAGGTATAAAAATAGAAAGGAACAAGGACGTTGATGTTATGAGCAGGTTTGTAACTTACACAGTTCCTGTGACAATTGAGAAAAAGTAATAAAAGCTTAAACCAACAAAGTTCATAATTTAGGCTGCGGTTATACCTTGCCCACATTATGCACGAACACGTTGGTGGTAAAAGAAATTATAGAAAAGCCCTTGGACGAGTTAGATAAAAACTTTACTGCTGCCATTCTAAAAGCCTTGGAAGAAAAGCTCGGCAGAACACTTTCAGCAACTGAAAGGCTGGTTTTCTCAATGCCAAGGTCATTGATGGCATACGAAATGATTCTTGATTACATCACAGATAACGATAAGACACAAGAAGCAATTGAAAAGTATGTAGAGAATGTAGTTAAGGAATACCAGGTTGTTATCAATAGTCNAGGACAGGGAGTGGCTTACTTATGGAAATGTTAAGCTAATTTCAGGAGCTATACTTGGCATAACGTTCGGGATTTATTTCATCGTAACGTCTTTGTAGAACTTCTTCCACCAACACGGCACATAAGTTATACTTCGGCTACGCCTCGTCCGCCTTATGTACTATCCGTTGGCTGAAAGACTAAATAAAGAACTACAATTTTGAGCAAGAAAATGAAAGTAATAGCCTTTCTAATTTTAATGGCTACAGCCCCACTTTCTGGATACTGCCAGAAGAAGGTTACTTTCAAGCACAACATTACCTATGATACAGCACATCTAAGAGATTTAGATAAAAACATTCAGTTGGATTACAGCGACAGCTCAAAAGTGTATTTTGACGACTCTGAATTCTGCATCAAGTTTAAAGGAGGTGATAAAGCATTAGTAAAATATTTTGTTGATAGCTTCCAATTAGCCGATAATGTTAAAGATGATAGTATCAGTGGGAAAGTCCTTGCCAGCTTCACTATCAATGAAAAAGGCGAAGTTGGAGATGTAAAGATAGTTGAAGGACTTGTTGATGAGATTGACAATGAAGTAAAGAGAGTTATCTCTGCCATGCCAAAATGGATTTGGGACTGCGATTACAAACCTAAAAGGCCAGTCAAGACAAAAAGATTTGCTCCCTTTATTATAGAATAGAAGAGAGTACATAAAAAGTCCTTCAGCCAACATGGTGTAAACGGCACCTCGGCCGACGGCCTTCGCCGCCGCTTACACGAGCCGTTAGTGGTAGTATCAACTAAAGAAATCATCACGAAAGAGTACCTGTATTTAGAATAGAGGCTATCTCAAAAATGGGAATCCCAGCTTGAGTTAATATGTTGGTTTCTCATGGAGTTGACAAACGAGCAATGGGAAAGGGTAAAAGACCTTGTGCC